>NZ_JBVVPC010000334.1:0-209 GCF_055807355.1 Bradyrhizobium sp. Ken01 | reverse complement strand
ACGGCCTTCGGGGCCCGGGGAGGCGTGCGCGTGTAGTCGTCGACTAGAACGCAATCCACTCTACCGAAGCCCCGCCCCTCGTTGGTCCGGGGCTTTTTTGTTGTCTGAATTCTCAAATCAATGGAGGACACAGTGAGTAACGATCCCGTCGTCGCGATTGTCGGCGTCACCGGTGCGGTGGGCGCCGAATTCATCGCCACCATGGACAA
>NZ_JBVVPC010000333.1:0-212 GCF_055807355.1 Bradyrhizobium sp. Ken01 | reverse complement strand
CGAGCGCTCGTGCGGGAAGGCATGCTGAAAGAACTCTTGCCCGGTGAAGAACTGGAAATACGGGTCGTGAACCCAGCACTCGCAAACGCCCTCATCGGACAGCCCGTAAGTGTGCTTGAGCAACAGCAGCCCGACCATGAACCGGGTCTCGATCCCGGGCCGGCCATTCTCGCTGTAGAGCGGCGCGACCTCGCCGTCGATCCAGTCCCAAT
>NZ_JBVVPC010000332.1:0-218 GCF_055807355.1 Bradyrhizobium sp. Ken01 | reverse complement strand
GCCTTCACTTCGAGGAAGTCCTCGAGGCCGTACTTGCCCCACTCGCGGCCGTTGCCGGACTGCTTGTAGCCGCCGAACGGCGCGGAGCGGTCGTTGGGCACGCCCTGCAGATTGACATTGCCGGCGCGGATCTGACGGCTGACGCGCTTGGCGTCCTCGACGGACGCACCCGTGACGTAGCCGGCAAGCCCATAGGGCGTGTCGTTGGCGATGTGCAC
>NZ_JBVVPC010000331.1:0-229 GCF_055807355.1 Bradyrhizobium sp. Ken01 | reverse complement strand
GCTCTCTTTGTCGATTTCGTATTTGATCGGATCTGCGTTAGCCGGGATCTCAATAACAACGTAGATGTCTTCCGGCAGATCTTTACCCGCAGGGACGTTGAGTAAGCTCATGTCTGTTTCCTTTAAAAATATGTGGCAAACAAGTGCCGAGTATTATAGCCAACTCGCGCCGAATGTCTTCGCTTGTTTTCGTCTTAAAACTGGTGAAAAAGGAAAATGAAGACGAAAA
>NZ_JBVVPC010000330.1:0-229 GCF_055807355.1 Bradyrhizobium sp. Ken01 | reverse complement strand
CGCCGCTCAGTGCCCGCTTACGGAATTTTCAATGAATATTCAGACGAATCCTGCCCAAATCGAGAAGACAAGCGCGAGCTTCCCGGCCATCACCGAAGAGCCGATCCGCTCCAATTACCTGCCCGAAGAGCGCCTTCGGCTGCTCGGTGAAAGCCTGGCGAAAGGCGATCTCACCGATCTGTTCGGCCTGACGCCCTTCGATTTTCAGGCCCGTATCCGCGACAGCGCC
>NZ_JBVVPC010000329.1:0-229 GCF_055807355.1 Bradyrhizobium sp. Ken01 | reverse complement strand
CCCGCTTCGCCGTCGCGTCATAGACGCTAGCAGCGCAGAGGTTGGCGGCACAGTCGATGGCAAGCAATTTCATGAAGCAACCGGTTCGAAAACAATTCCCTGTGCCCGCCACGGCCCGCCACCTCAGAACACGAGCGATCACAACGATGAATAGCCCCACGGTGGAACGACAGGGAATGAACGGATTGACCGCAACCGCCAGCGATCCGGTGGGATCGACCATGCGCCA
>NZ_JBVVPC010000328.1:0-229 GCF_055807355.1 Bradyrhizobium sp. Ken01 | reverse complement strand
TTTGTCAGATGAGCGACGCAAGGCGTTTTGGGCGAGTGCTTACTTTGCCGCTGCAGACCTTGAATAGCCTGCTCAAGATGCTCTTTGCGATTGCTTGAACTCGTCTGGCACGACTTTTGTTGCGTACCTTAGGCAGGAAAAACAGCTGCCTGACACCCTGTCCAAATCGATGCCCCGGGGGAGCAAACCAACATGCGAAGTCCTAGCCAATCGTTTTCCATCATCAAAA
>NZ_JBVVPC010000327.1:0-229 GCF_055807355.1 Bradyrhizobium sp. Ken01 | reverse complement strand
AATATTTTTCCGCAACCGGCAGACGTGGAACGCGTGGCGGATTATATCGCCGGTCATACTGACCCGATCACTGGTCTGATTGTCGGACAGCCTGACGGATTCCACAGAAGGCCAGTGGGTTACGCAGGTCAATATTTACGGTATTAAAAATTATCGCAACGCAACGGTGCTGGATAATGTTCTGACGCCGTTACGTGTTTATGAATCGGGTGCGCTGGAATGTTTACTG
>NZ_JBVVPC010000326.1:0-229 GCF_055807355.1 Bradyrhizobium sp. Ken01 | reverse complement strand
CCTGCTGGATGGGCTGGTCGGCATCCTCTTGATGGTGCCGCCGGTGCTGCTGGCGCTGATCATCGCTGTTATCGCCTGGCTGCTGCAACGCTCGCGACCGCTTGCCATCGGCGTCTTTCTCGGCCTGATCTTCATCATCAACCAGAACCTTTGGAAGCAGACGGTGCAGACGCTGGTGCTGGTCGTCGCGGCCGCTGCCATGGCCATGGCCATCGGCGTGCCGCTCGGC
>NZ_JBVVPC010000325.1:0-230 GCF_055807355.1 Bradyrhizobium sp. Ken01 | reverse complement strand
ATCGCCGATGCGACGCTGACCTTTTCGCCTGGCGAAACCACCGCCACCGGCACCATGGCGGTGCCGTTCGAATTGCGCAACGACTTCGCTTCGATCGCGCTCGACGGCGAGCGGCAGGCCGGTGCGGTGCGCGTCCTCGACGAAAGCTCCAAGCGTCGCCGCGTCGGGCTGCTGTCGCAGGCCGAGGCCGACCAGGCGCAGCCGCTTTTGTCGCCGCTCTACTACATCAG
>NZ_JBVVPC010000324.1:0-230 GCF_055807355.1 Bradyrhizobium sp. Ken01 | reverse complement strand
CGAAACGAAGGACGCGGCGACCGTGGCGTCGATCCACATGCCGCATTTGCCCTGCTGGAACAGCGCCAGGTTTTCGTTGAAGCCGTTGGAGGAAGCCCCCTCGGGGCCGTCGGCCTTCATCAGGTCGACATAGAACTGCAACGTGTTCTTCCATTCCGGCTGATCGAACTGCGGCTTCCAGTTCTCGTCGAACCAGCGGGCGCCGAAGGAGTTCGACATGGCGGTCAGGA
>NZ_JBVVPC010000323.1:0-230 GCF_055807355.1 Bradyrhizobium sp. Ken01 | reverse complement strand
CCTCGGTCTCGGTCAGGATGCGCACGAAATCGTCCTTCTCCAGCGCCCGCAGTTCGACGCGGATCGGCAGGCGGCCCTGCAATTCCGGCAACAGGTCGGACGGCTTCGAGACGTGGAAGGCGCCGGAGGCGATGAACAGGATGTGATCCGTCTTCAACGGTCCGTATTTGGTCGCCACCGTGGTGCCTTCGACCAGCGGCAGCAGGTCGCGCTGCACGCCTTCGCGCGAG
>NZ_JBVVPC010000322.1:0-230 GCF_055807355.1 Bradyrhizobium sp. Ken01 | reverse complement strand
CCTTCCCTGCGCGATGGTCGGACGGCTTATGCCGTGCTCTCCCGGGAGCCGAACTTTCCTTCTGGCCTCCCTCGCCCCGCGAATTGGATGATGCTGTCTGCCCGGTTGGGCTCGCACACACCTCCGCGACAGCTTGACCGTAGCAACGACGGCCAGGACCACACGGTTTTGCCGTACGCGCATTCGCCATTTCGCCGCAGGGTTCGACGGCCTCGTGCACGTAGCCATCG
>NZ_JBVVPC010000321.1:0-231 GCF_055807355.1 Bradyrhizobium sp. Ken01 | reverse complement strand
AGCAACGGCCGGTAGATTTCGATTCGGTCACGGTAAGCACTTGGCCACGCTCCCCCAGGCGTCGCAATAACTGGCCGACAATCTCGGCCGTCGGGCCGCCAATGCCAACGTCCACTTCATCAAAGACCAGTGTCGGCACCCGCGAGGTTTGTGCGGTGATCACCTGGATTGCCAGACTGATCCGTGACAGCTCGCCGCCGGAGGCGACTTTTGCCAAAGCTTTGAGCGGCT
>NZ_JBVVPC010000320.1:0-231 GCF_055807355.1 Bradyrhizobium sp. Ken01 | reverse complement strand
ATTTCTGGGTGCGAAGCGCGGCATTCATCTGGACGCCGCTCTCGGCAATTTCCACAGTCATGCCGTTGTCGGTGAGCGTGTCGCCCAGCATGCGTGCGATCTCCAGATCGTCTTCGACAATGAGGATGCGCGAACCTTGCCTTGCCGACGTGGATTCGGCGCTCAAATCGCTTTGGTGCCGTTGCTGTGCCATTCCGGAGCTTGTCCAGCTTGCATTTGGTGCCCTGGGTA
>NZ_JBVVPC010000319.1:0-231 GCF_055807355.1 Bradyrhizobium sp. Ken01 | reverse complement strand
GGAAGGCGAAATTCACCACGAATTTAACCGCCACGGTGCGCGCTATCCGTCCTATAACACCATTGTCGGCAGCGGTGAAAACGGCTGCATTCTGCACTACACCGAAAACGAGTGTGAAATGCGCGACGGCGACCTGGTGTTGATTGACGCGGGTTGTGAATACAAAGGTTACGCTGGCGATATTACCCGCACCTTCCCGGTCAACGGCAAATTCACCCAGGCCCAGCGTGA
>NZ_JBVVPC010000318.1:0-231 GCF_055807355.1 Bradyrhizobium sp. Ken01 | reverse complement strand
CGTATCCCGATCTTGATCCGAAAACGGTTCGATTCACCGATATGCATCAGTGGATTTGCGATCTGGAAGATTTCGACGACGACCCGCAGGCATCCAACGAGAAAATCCTCGAAGCGATTTTGTTAGTCTGGCTGGACGAGGCCGAATAATTTCCGCGTCATGCTTCACGCCGCAGATGCGTTGGCTGCGCTCGTTTACCCCAGGAGCATAGATAACTATGTGACTGGGGTA
>NZ_JBVVPC010000317.1:0-232 GCF_055807355.1 Bradyrhizobium sp. Ken01 | reverse complement strand
ATCACCTCGTCGGCACGAGAAATCAGCGTTGGTGGCAGTCTGAGGTCGAGCGCCTTGGCGGTTTTCAGGTTGATGACCAGCGCGATTTTCGTCGGTTGCTTTGGGGTCATTTGGATTTATCCGCAGGATCATATGCGGCTTCCCAGTCCTTTGATTTGGTCGAAATCCAGTGCTTGGCCTCTTCTTCGGTCGCGAAATCGCCAACATGGGAATCCGGGCCGCGCCCCGTGAA
>NZ_JBVVPC010000316.1:0-232 GCF_055807355.1 Bradyrhizobium sp. Ken01 | reverse complement strand
GCCATGATCGCGCCGTTCTCGGGCGGCAAGCAGGTGCTTCTGCCGCTGCTGATCGGCACCGGCGCGCCGGCGAGCGCGCCCGATTTCCTGGCCAAGGTCGAAAAATATCCCGAGCTCGCGAACCGGATCAAAGGTTATATCCGTGTCGGCGAACGGCGCTGGGACCTGAAGCTGGACAATGGCATCACCATCAAGCTTCCCGAGGACGACGAGGATCAGGCGCTCGCCGAAC
>NZ_JBVVPC010000315.1:0-234 GCF_055807355.1 Bradyrhizobium sp. Ken01 | reverse complement strand
GCTGGATGGCGAGACGGCCTTCAAGCTCTACGACACCTATGGCTTCCCGCTCGACCTGACGCAGGACGCACTGCGCCAGCGCAGCATCTCGGTCGATATTGCCGGCTTCACCAACGCGATGGAGCAGCAGAAGGCCGAGGCGCGCAAGCATTGGGCCGGGTCCGGCGACGCCGCCACCGAGACCATCTGGTTCTCGGTGCGCGAGAAGGCCGGCGCCACCGAGTTCCTCGGCTA
>NZ_JBVVPC010000314.1:0-234 GCF_055807355.1 Bradyrhizobium sp. Ken01 | reverse complement strand
CAGGCGCCGGCCTCGGCCTTGCCCCTGGCTTCGTCCGCTATTCCCAGGCGCAGAGTTCGGCGCCGATCAAGATCGGCTTCCAGTCGCACCGCACCGGCATCGGCGCTGCCTATGGCCGCTGGTACGAAAAGACCACGGCTGCCGCGGTCAAGGCGATCAATGCCGCCGGCGGCATCAATGGCCGTCAGGTCGAGGTGATCATCGAGGATGACGGCACCGATCCCGGCCGTGGCG
>NZ_JBVVPC010000313.1:0-234 GCF_055807355.1 Bradyrhizobium sp. Ken01 | reverse complement strand
GTTGACCCGGCTTGCCGGATCAGGTGCGGCGGCGGCAGCGATCGCGCCGCTTCTGGCGGCCAATTCGGCGCAAGCAGCAATCGTCGCCGACAACGATCCGCGCGTGAAGGGCGAGGACATCAGCTACCCCGGCGGCAGCGGCGAGATGAAGGGCTATCTGGTCAAGCCGGCGAACCAGGCGGGCAAGCTCGGTACCGTCATCGTCGTGCATGAGAACAGGGGGCTCAACCCGCA
>NZ_JBVVPC010000312.1:0-234 GCF_055807355.1 Bradyrhizobium sp. Ken01 | reverse complement strand
GATCGTGTGTTCGTCCAGCACCTTGAGGAAGCCGGCCGGCCCGCCGCGATGCTGGATGTAGGGCTGGCCATCGCCATTGGCCGTCGACAGGAAGACGCTGGTCTGCATTTCGATGAAGGCGGCAAGGTCCGAGGTGATGCCGGCCTGCCAGCCGCCACGCTCCTCGACGCGGGCATAGGACTGACGTGAGCCCTTGCGGGCCTGGATCGCCTTGACGGTCGGCGTGAAGGCGAC
>NZ_JBVVPC010000311.1:0-234 GCF_055807355.1 Bradyrhizobium sp. Ken01 | reverse complement strand
CATACTGGATTACACTGCAGGCACGCCTTATGAGAGAACGTGCCGCAGTGACGGGTTAATTATCTGAAAGAATTTGTGAGGCTGTATCGGTTACTCATTGATTTGATAGTTTTACTCTCGGGAGAATAATAGATATTTAATCCATTAACGGAAACCAGCCAGTTCCTTTCGATGCCTGAATTTGATCCCATAGTTTACCGGAAAGCGCATTTCAGCGGCGGCGGTTCTTCCGAC
>NZ_JBVVPC010000310.1:0-234 GCF_055807355.1 Bradyrhizobium sp. Ken01 | reverse complement strand
ACCATGCGACCCATTGCGGCGAAGGAGAACTGGCGGTAGCTGCACCCATCAGACGAGTTTCAACGCCGACACCATACATGGTTGCTGCGCCCTGAATCGCTTGTTGTGCAAAGTCAGGCGGCTCAGGTCGCGGGGGTCAATCAGGCCATTGAACGTGTTGAAGCGCCTGCGGGTTCCGAAGATGCCACATTAATGATGGCCCGCGTGCAGCAACATCAAGGGCAAGCCTCCTAC
>NZ_JBVVPC010000309.1:0-235 GCF_055807355.1 Bradyrhizobium sp. Ken01 | reverse complement strand
GGCTTCCGTTTCGACCTGGCGACCATTCTCGGGCGCTACCGCGACGGCTTCGACGAACGTCACAGCTTCCTCGTGGCGTGCCGCCAGGACCCTATCCTGCGCCAGCTCAAATTGATCGCCGAACCCTGGGACTGCGGCCCGGGCGGCTATCAAGTGGGCAATTTCCCACCCGGCTGGGCGGAATGGAACGACCGTTTCCGCGACACCGTGCGCGCCTTCTGGAAAGGCGATGACG
>NZ_JBVVPC010000308.1:0-235 GCF_055807355.1 Bradyrhizobium sp. Ken01 | reverse complement strand
GACGGGTGTCGATGCGCTCACTCATGCTATTGAGGGGTATATTACCCGTGGCGCGTGGGCGCTAACCGATGCACTGCACATTAAAGCGATTGAAATCATTGCTGGGGCGCTGCGAGGATCGGTTGCTGGTGATAAGGATGCCGGAGAAGAAATGGCGCTCGGGCAGTATGTTGCGGGTATGGGCTTCTCGAATGTTGGGTTAGGGTTGGTGCATGGTATGGCGCATCCACTGGGC
>NZ_JBVVPC010000307.1:0-235 GCF_055807355.1 Bradyrhizobium sp. Ken01 | reverse complement strand
CAACGCGCGCTGCCGCGCGTTCAACACTCTCTTGCGCAACATCGCCGACGACAATGTCACGCTGTACGCCCATCTTGTGCGAAACAACGATGTGCCGGCGCCGGCATCGCGCCAGTTTCAAAGTGCATTCGCTGGCAGTCTTAGCGAGGCCTATGAGAGCCGTGTGCTGTCGGGCAAGCTCTTTCGCAACGATCACTTCCTCACGGTCGTCGTGTTCCCACGAAGCGCAATCGGC
>NZ_JBVVPC010000306.1:0-235 GCF_055807355.1 Bradyrhizobium sp. Ken01 | reverse complement strand
AGGAGCGGCTTTGAGACAGAGCTCCGAAAAAGAACTTTTGGGCCTCCAACAACAAGAAACCAAACAACCTCAACAGTGGAGACGGAACATGAAGACGATGAAATGGGGGGCCGCAGCCATGGCCCTTGGACTTGTGCATTTTGCAGCGCCGGCAGAAGCCGCCGGCAGCAAGACGCTGGAAGCCGTCAAGGCGCGCGGCGTGCTCAACTGCACCGGCCATGACGGGTCTTACCTC
>NZ_JBVVPC010000305.1:0-235 GCF_055807355.1 Bradyrhizobium sp. Ken01 | reverse complement strand
CCAAATTCAACATCGATGCAGATAAAGTTAACCCGCGTCTGGCGTAAGAGGTAAAAGAATAATGGCTATCGAAATCAAAGTACCGGACATCGGGGCTGATGAAGTTGAAATCACCGAGATCCTGGTCAAAGTGGGCGACAAAGTTGAAGCCGAACAGTCGCTGATCACCGTAGAAGGCGACAAAGCCTCTATGGAAGTTCCGTCTCCGCAGGCGGGTATCGTTAAAGAGATCAAA
>NZ_JBVVPC010000304.1:0-236 GCF_055807355.1 Bradyrhizobium sp. Ken01 | reverse complement strand
CCAGGGAGCTTTTGATATCCTCTGGTCACGGATTGTTTTTAACCGTAGTAAGTATGCTTTGTTGCGTATATGGCATCAAATTATTGTGCGGAGCTTTTAATGATATCATCGCGAGCTCTCTTAAATAAAAATAAACGTCGCAGATAATAAAGCTCTGATTAAACCAGGCACTATCAGAAATCGCTCACTAACAGACTGAAAAAATTAATAAATACCCTGTGGTTTAACATATTAAC
>NZ_JBVVPC010000303.1:0-236 GCF_055807355.1 Bradyrhizobium sp. Ken01 | reverse complement strand
GACTTTCCGCGCTACTCTCACCGCGCAGCAGAGCCGGAAGCTCGACGTTTTCCAGCGCGTTAAGGGTAGGAATTAACATAAATGACTGAAAAACAAAGCCGACGTGCTTCGCGCGCAACTTTGCCCGCGCTTCTTCGTCCATATTATGTAGCGGTTGTCCCACCAGACTCACTTCGCCACTGCTGCCGTCATCAAGCCCGGCGAGGATCGCCAGCAAGGTTGACTTACCCGATCCC
>NZ_JBVVPC010000302.1:0-236 GCF_055807355.1 Bradyrhizobium sp. Ken01 | reverse complement strand
CCTGGTCGATCCTTCAATGGGCCGGCAAGTGGTACGGCCAATATCCCGACGATTTCATGCGCGCGGCCAGCATGGGTATGGTCGTTTCGACCGTGGGCCTGCTGGGCACGGCCGTCACGCAGATGGTCAAGGCGAACACCGGCAAGGCGAACGACTATCTGCACGGTTCGGCCCGCTGGGCCGACAAGAAGGACATACAGGCCGCCGGCCTGCTGCCCCGGCCGCGCACCGTCGTC
>NZ_JBVVPC010000301.1:0-237 GCF_055807355.1 Bradyrhizobium sp. Ken01 | reverse complement strand
GCATTCGCTCTGGCGGATGCCATTGCCGAGGGAGGCAATCATGTCCACTGCGCCGTCCCGGCGTGACTACAGCCTGATCGGCCGCGACGCCAAGCTCGCCGTCGAGACCGGCCTGTCGGCGGCCGAGTGGTATCACACCGACATACCGCGCAAGCAGATGAAGGAGCTGATGCAGCGCTCCGACGGGCCGGCGATCCGCGATACCGCGATCTGGTTCGCCGCCCTGATCGTCAGTGG
>NZ_JBVVPC010000300.1:0-237 GCF_055807355.1 Bradyrhizobium sp. Ken01 | reverse complement strand
AAGGTGGCGCCTTTGGTAAATGCGCGCACACGGTTGTTGATGTCGGGATCCATGGCCATTGGCCAGGACGTATCATCGAGATTTTCGCGCTTTGCGAAGAACGCGATTTTCCGAACGTCGGTTATGAACTGTGGAGACTGGCCGATGACAAACACGCGCACACCCAGACCACGAAGCGTATCGATCGTTTGCTGGAGACCGTCGAAACGTCTGGCCTCGTAGTCGGTCCACCGACCG
>NZ_JBVVPC010000299.1:0-237 GCF_055807355.1 Bradyrhizobium sp. Ken01 | reverse complement strand
CCAAGTCGGAGCCACCACACCGAGAGCTTGGAGAGGTTGAACAAGGCGTTGGGACTGGCGAAGGGCACGCCGTTGTCGGAGCGAATGGCGAGCGGCAGGCCGGCGCATTCGGTCATCATGTGCGCACTGCGCAGATGAGTCCGGTCGAGCGCAGCCATTGCATCACCGTGGCATCACGTCGGATCTCGCACGGCAGTCCGAGTGATCGTGATCACATAAACTCGCGATCGGCTCTCC
>NZ_JBVVPC010000298.1:0-237 GCF_055807355.1 Bradyrhizobium sp. Ken01 | reverse complement strand
AGCGCAGCGGTCAGTTGCACGTAGGTGATGCTGTGTGCCGGATTGGCTTGAACGGACTTGTAGGCTGCGCGACAAGCTTCTTCGTAACGCCCGCGCAGCAAATGGCTCATTGCTTGGGCGTCAAACGCGGCCCAAGCCCACGAATCGAACGGGCTAGCCGGATACCCTTCTCGCTCCATTCTATCGCGCGCTCTGCTTCGCCGGCCCATCCGAGAACGACGCTGCCAAGAATGTAAG
>NZ_JBVVPC010000297.1:0-237 GCF_055807355.1 Bradyrhizobium sp. Ken01 | reverse complement strand
GCCGCCAAGAAGCTTCTGGCTGACGCCGGCTATCCCGAGGGTTTCGAAGTCACGATGGACTGCCCCAACGATCGCTACGTCAATGACGCCGCGATCTGTCAGGCCGTCGTCGGCATGCTCGCCCGCATCGGCCTCAAAGTGGAGCTGCTGGCGCAACCCAAGGCCCAGTATTTCGCCAAGGTTCTGAAGCCCGGCGGCTACAAGACGTCGTTCTTCATGCTGGGCTGGACCCCCGAC
>NZ_JBVVPC010000296.1:0-238 GCF_055807355.1 Bradyrhizobium sp. Ken01 | reverse complement strand
AATGAAGCCCGCCTCGACAACCATAGCCTGGGCCTCAGTGATCCCGAACTGCTCCCCGACAGGGATTTCTCCAAGGTCGACGAAAGCATCTGCAAGGAACTTCTGCTGGTCCTCGGTGTGGGTCTCCTGAAGGTTATCGAGGGTTTCGTTGGTCTTCGATTGAAGCTCCTCCACGTCCATGGCCTTCAGCTCGGCGTCAAGGGCTTCGAGGTCAGCGGCTTCGGGGTTGGCGATGGCG
>NZ_JBVVPC010000295.1:0-238 GCF_055807355.1 Bradyrhizobium sp. Ken01 | reverse complement strand
GCGCTTCATTAACGAAGGCCGCATCGAGATCGACAGCAACACCGTCCAGCGCTCAATCCGTCCGATTCGCGCTCAACCGCAATTATGCTCAGGCCCGGATTATGCGCAGTTTGTGTGCGCGACGTTTGGGATGCGAGCGGATGCCGGGCATCCCCAGCAGGCCGGGCGACCGTAGGTTTACATAATCCTGATCTCCTCTGCGCGCCAACCGTAGAGGAGATCGTCATGAACCAAATCA
>NZ_JBVVPC010000294.1:0-239 GCF_055807355.1 Bradyrhizobium sp. Ken01 | reverse complement strand
GCCCAACCAGTTGAGGTGAATAACGAAGTCATTAACCATGTCTTGATCGCCTGCGCCGCCGCCGATGCGCGTCATGAGCTAAAAATATTTAGCTATCTGGCAAGCATATTGTGTCAGCATCCGGCGGAGATTATTGCCGGGTAATATGTTGCCAGCTTTCACCGCGTACATTCGAATAATGAAAACTTCCGGGGGCAGAGAAAAAACGCTCCGGCTGTTGGCGAATAAATGCCGTCGCC
>NZ_JBVVPC010000293.1:0-239 GCF_055807355.1 Bradyrhizobium sp. Ken01 | reverse complement strand
GCACAGCTTGAGCGTGATAAACAGCTTAGCGAACAGCAAAAACAAGCGGCGTTGGCGAAAGAATATAAAGCTCAGGTGAAGCAGCTTATTGAAATGAACCGAATCACCATTGCCAATGGCGATATTGGTTTTAACTTCACTGACGGCAATCTGATTAAGAAGATTTTTGTCGATAAGCTCACACAGGCGCAGTTGATTAATGGTCGTCTGGCGATTGCCCGCTTGTTGGTCGATAACAA
>NZ_JBVVPC010000292.1:0-240 GCF_055807355.1 Bradyrhizobium sp. Ken01 | reverse complement strand
TCCACACCGGCGGCGCTCAGGATGACTCTCAGCAACGCGGCGTTCGCCGGGGTCGCGCCGATCACCCCTACCCTGCGCCCTGCGAGATCGGCGATCTCCTTGAGTTTCGGCGCCGGCTTTCGCTTGGAGCCCTGGCCCGCCGGTCCCGAAGAAGACCACAGCACGACGAAATTCTTGCGCAAGATGACGACTGTTTGCGCGTCGGCCGGCATTTCCAGATCGCCGCGACCGACCGCAAGG
>NZ_JBVVPC010000291.1:0-240 GCF_055807355.1 Bradyrhizobium sp. Ken01 | reverse complement strand
GATTCAGCTGATATTTACCGTTAACAAACATCGCCGGAACGCCACGCAATTGCACGTCAGCTGCAGCTTTTTCCTGCTGAGCGACCAGAGATTTCACCACGAAGCTGTTCCACGCCGCGTCGTACTCTTCACCTTTAATACCTGCGTTGATAAATACATCGCGGATATCAGAAGCAGAACGAATGGTCTGGGTTTTCTGTACGCCTTCAAACAGCGGAACAGTCACTTTGTCTTCCACGC
>NZ_JBVVPC010000290.1:0-240 GCF_055807355.1 Bradyrhizobium sp. Ken01 | reverse complement strand
CTCTGGTCGGGGCCCCGCTCCTCCCACGGCTTCAGGATGGCGAATTCGACCGCCGAATTCGATTGCGCGGCACTGGTCAGGAAGTTCAGGCCGCTGATCGAGCCGACGATGTCGACGCCGGGCGTCGCCTGCAGGATGTCACGCGCCTTCTGCGCCACCGCGTCGGTGCGTTCCAGCGACGCGCCGTCGGGCAACTGGATGACGACGAAGAAATAGCCCTGGTCCTCGACCGGAAGGAAG
>NZ_JBVVPC010000289.1:0-240 GCF_055807355.1 Bradyrhizobium sp. Ken01 | reverse complement strand
CCGTCGGCTCGGGAACAGGACGACGGACCGCGAACTTCACCAAGGGAGGAGATCCGGTGGTCGATGCGGTCCGCGAGGCGCTCGGTCTTCCGGCGTTGCCGCGACAGGCCGCGACCGCCACGGGCACCATGATCGATCAAGGCTGAGCGGCTCTCGCGCCGAGCTTTCCCGCCAATTGGAATTCCAAATGACCCGATTTGCCGGGAAACCGCGCCTGCCTGCCGTTGCCCTACCCGGAAG
>NZ_JBVVPC010000288.1:0-241 GCF_055807355.1 Bradyrhizobium sp. Ken01 | reverse complement strand
AGATCGCGATCGAGGTCACACCGGCGATCAGCAGGAGGAGCGCGGCGGCGGTCAGCGCGATGGGCTGGGCGCCGAGGCGAAGAAGCGGGTTGGACGGTGCGTCCTCTGCGAGATCGATCATCGCTGACAAAACCCAAATTGAAACTTGGTGACTGGCGAAGACCGGCAACCCTGAGGCCGCCGGGTGTCCCGAAAGCGTTACGTTTCGGCAAGGAATGGGACCAAAAAGAGGCTAAGAGCA
>NZ_JBVVPC010000287.1:0-241 GCF_055807355.1 Bradyrhizobium sp. Ken01 | reverse complement strand
ATCAGCCTGTCGCGCGCCATCTCGACGGCAATTTTCAGCGCCGGCTTGGCGGTGCGCTTGCCGGAGCGGGTCTGCAGCATCCACAATTTGCCGCGCTCGATGGTGAATTCGAGATCCTGCATGTCGCGGTAGTGCTTCTCCAGACTATCGGAGATGGTGACGAAGGACTGGAACGCGTCAGGCATCAGCTTCTGCAGCGACGGCTTGTCCGAGCCTGCTGCGATACGCGCCGCTTCGGTGA
>NZ_JBVVPC010000286.1:0-241 GCF_055807355.1 Bradyrhizobium sp. Ken01 | reverse complement strand
ATGCGATGCTGACGCATCTTATCCGCCCTACCATCACTCCCGGCAACATTTATTGCCGCTTTTGTTTACATATTCTGCCGCTAAACAATTCCCCATTCCTGGCGTATATCTGGCTAACATTCATCAATGTGATAGATTCCTCTCCCGCATTTATGGGAATGCGTAGTGACTTATTCTAATTATTTTTATAAAAGCATCCGTGATAATGAAAAGGCAAAGAAACATCAATAACAAATTGACG
>NZ_JBVVPC010000285.1:0-242 GCF_055807355.1 Bradyrhizobium sp. Ken01 | reverse complement strand
ATTTCATTGCACCATTCTTCATCGAGAGCTGTATTTCCGTTCTCCTTAAAAACTGTCATTACGGTTTTCAAACTCGGCCAGGGTGCTCTCCTGAGTAGGACACTCGTTTCGGGAAACTAGGACGCGTTCGGATCCGGTACCGGAACTCCGTGCTACTACGGATTTCTCAGGCCTATTGAAGGAGTCAGGATTGCTCCTGCCGGGGCTGTTATTTCATTCCCAACAAATTTTCCGGCAGGGTC
>NZ_JBVVPC010000284.1:0-242 GCF_055807355.1 Bradyrhizobium sp. Ken01 | reverse complement strand
CGCTTCATGACGCAGCTGATGATCCACATTCTTTACCCACACAAATTCATGTCCTTTGTGCCCTGCCGCTGAGTATATCAACAAAGTAAACATTAGTGTTTACCTCCGTGTGTAATTTGCTCGAAAATAGCACTAAATCGCCGCAACGGCAGAATGCAATGCAAAATCAGGAAGGAAGATTCCAGAATTTCTTTGCGCTAATTTGCAAAACTGAATAATAACCTCAAGAAACGATCGGCATC
>NZ_JBVVPC010000283.1:0-242 GCF_055807355.1 Bradyrhizobium sp. Ken01 | reverse complement strand
AGGGAAAAAAGACAGTCGCAGAGGGGCTGACTGAGATAAAAAAAGAGCAGCGTAGCTTGCTGGATCAGTCAGCAGAAATCGCAAAAAAAGGAATCGGAGTAGTCGCGGGGGCGCTTCAAATCGCCACAGGTGCTGGAATTTGCTACGCCTCGGTGGGGAGCCTTTGCCTCATCGCAGGCGTCCCGTTGATGGCCCATGGTGCTAATAACTTATATGAAGGAGGACGTAACCTCGAAACCTAA
>NZ_JBVVPC010000282.1:0-242 GCF_055807355.1 Bradyrhizobium sp. Ken01 | reverse complement strand
CCGATTGTTCTGATATGCGCAGCGCATCCATGTCGGCCCTCAGCGCAATCGCCCGGTTGCCGCTGCCGCGCTTCAGCGTGCCGACAACACCGGTGCCGCCGACGCCTTCGGTGACATCGTCCAACCCAAATTCGCGCAGTTTGGCGGCGACGAAGGCGGCGGTGCGCTTCTCCTCGAAGCCGAATTCCGGGTGTGCATGCAGATCGCGCCGCCAGAAGATCATTTCCTGCTTCAGCGCGTCG
>NZ_JBVVPC010000281.1:0-243 GCF_055807355.1 Bradyrhizobium sp. Ken01 | reverse complement strand
CTGCTGATACTCATTAAACGCAGCCAAATTTCTGTATCGACCATCCTTATCTCCCTGCCATAAGCAGCCTTAGCAATCTTTGCGATTGGTCAGTGATGCTGTCAATCAGAGGGGGATTTGTCTAGAATAGAAGAAATAATCTTTCTAACTCCTGAACACATCTCTGGAGATTTATGTCAGTTTTGCAAGTGTTACATATTCCGGACGAGCGGCTTCGCAAAGTTGCTAAACCGGTAGAAGAAG
>NZ_JBVVPC010000280.1:0-244 GCF_055807355.1 Bradyrhizobium sp. Ken01 | reverse complement strand
CCTGAAAAATTCGCCGCCATGGACGAGGTCGATCTCGTGCTTGGCAATGAAGAGAAGCTGAACGCGAATTCCTACCGCGCGCTGCCGGATTTCGGCGTCAACGACACCGAGAAGGCGCGACAGCGGAAAATGCGGCCCGCGGCCGCGCAGATGAGGCTTGCGAATGGTAGTCTCCCGTTTTGTTTCTTTTGTCATCGGGCGTTGAGGCACGATCAGCTCAGGGACACGCGATCGAGCAGCAGGC
>NZ_JBVVPC010000279.1:0-244 GCF_055807355.1 Bradyrhizobium sp. Ken01 | reverse complement strand
CCGGTATAAGTCCTCAGCGTGAAACGCATGTTCTTATACCAGGTGTCGTTCGTTCCGCCGTCCATGTGATCGGGAACGTTGTTGGCGCCATCGAGCGAGCCGGAATCGCCGACGCCCATATCGTAGCGGAGATAACCGCCGATGCGCAGGCAGGTCTCGGTGCCCGGAATATAGAAGTAGCCGGCGCCGTAGACGTCGCAAATCTTGACGTATTCGGCCGGTTCCGGTTCGGCGACGACGACAG
>NZ_JBVVPC010000278.1:0-244 GCF_055807355.1 Bradyrhizobium sp. Ken01 | reverse complement strand
CTTCGCCGGCGCGCAGCCGGTGGTGAAGGTCGGCCGCGTTGCCGGCCAGTTCGCCAAGCCGCGCTCGTCCGACAACGAGACCAAGGGCGAGGTGACGCTGCCCAGCTATCGCGGCGACATCATCAACGGCATCGAATTCGACCCGAAGTCGCGCATTCCGGATCCCGCTCGCCAGGAGATGGCGTACCGCCAGTCGGCGGCGACGCTCAACCTTCTGCGCGCCTTCGCGCAAGGCGGCTATGCC
>NZ_JBVVPC010000277.1:0-245 GCF_055807355.1 Bradyrhizobium sp. Ken01 | reverse complement strand
GATAATTGCGAATAAATACAGAGAACGCCATTTATCCTTTTAGCATACCTGCCGGATATTTTTATTTGTATTAATATTAATTGCATCTCCAACTCCGAGCATATCCATCATTAAAAACATTTTGAGATTATAGAATGCCTGTGATAACAACTGAAACATCTGCACGATGTGAATAGTTAGTTTCCTTTCAGAGGAAATGAAATAGACACGCTGAATGAAAAGGAGAGTGATATAAATTAAAAAAC
>NZ_JBVVPC010000276.1:0-245 GCF_055807355.1 Bradyrhizobium sp. Ken01 | reverse complement strand
AGACCGCGCTCGGTGCCCGCGACCTTGGCGGTGTAGCCCGACAGGAAGTGATACATCGCCTGCGCCGGCGAGAGCTTGGCGATCGGCGGCAGCACGCCGAAGGCGTCGGCGGCGAGCATCACCACGTTCTTCGGCTGCGGTGCGCGGCCGGTGCGCGAGGCGTTCGGGATGAATTCGAGCGGATAGGCCGAGCGGGTGTTCTCGGTCTTGGAGCCGTCGTCGAAGTCGACCACGCGGGTGTCTTC
>NZ_JBVVPC010000275.1:0-246 GCF_055807355.1 Bradyrhizobium sp. Ken01 | reverse complement strand
GGCAGACAATGACGGCGTTGCCGAGATTGGCCATCAGGCGGCAGATCTCGTCATGTGAATCGAGATTGCCGATGACCCAGCCGCCGCCATGCAGATAGAGCAGCGCCGGCGCCCCGCTCGGCAGTGCGTCGATGCCGCGATGGATGCGGACAGTGATGGGGCCGTTCGGCCCGTCGATCTGCTGTTCAAAGGTCGTCGCGACCGGCTCATGCTCACCTTGCAGCGTCGGGAACGAGGCGTTGTAGG
>NZ_JBVVPC010000274.1:0-246 GCF_055807355.1 Bradyrhizobium sp. Ken01 | reverse complement strand
GCCCTGCAGCCATTGCGGCAGCGCGAACGGCAGAACCACTGCAAAGGTGAAGAGGATCGATATCAGCGGAAGCGACCCCACCCCGTCGATGATGAGGCCGGTGGTCCGCGAAATCCAGGGCAGCTCCGACCGGCGCAGCAAGGCCAGGCAGATCGCCAAGGGGAAACCGATCAGGCAGGTGGTCACGAAGATGAACAGGGTCAGCGCCAGCCCGCCCCAGGCTTCCTCGCCGACATGGGCAAGGCC
>NZ_JBVVPC010000273.1:0-246 GCF_055807355.1 Bradyrhizobium sp. Ken01 | reverse complement strand
ATTAGTGGTGCGGAAAAATACCGGTGTAACATTAACACCTGCCGGTCAATTGTTACTCTCCCGTTCCGAATCCATTACCCGTGAAATGAAAAATATGGTTAATGAGATAAGCGGTATGTCTTCTGAGGCGGTGGTGGAAGTCTCATTTGGTTTTCCTTCATTGATTGGTTTTACTTTTATGTCAGGGATGATCAACAAGTTCAAAGAGGTGTTCCCGAAAGCGCAGGTTTCTATGTATGAAGCGCA
>NZ_JBVVPC010000272.1:0-247 GCF_055807355.1 Bradyrhizobium sp. Ken01 | reverse complement strand
CACCATGAGACCTTCGGCGGCGAGAAGGTATTCCAGTTGCTGGAACGCCTGGCGCGTGACCCGGTAAAACACTTGGCGATGCTGGAACTGGTGTACCTGTGCCTGTCCCTGGGGTTCGAAGGCACGGTCGCCCTTGCGCCATTCGTCCACGGTGAACGCGCCGGAGGTCACCGGGTTTTCCGAGTAGGCGTCTTCGCCCATGGTTGTCATGGCTTTTTCCGACAGGATCGACACCGTTGGCGACGCC
>NZ_JBVVPC010000271.1:0-247 GCF_055807355.1 Bradyrhizobium sp. Ken01 | reverse complement strand
AAAGAGGGCCGCACGTGCTTGAGGCGGAATTCGACCAGTTTGCGCGGGAATATCAGGAGCAGCATGCCGCAAGCATAAGGCTGAGCGGCGAAAACCCGGATTTCTTCGCCAGGTACAAGATCGACGACGTCGCCGCGACGCTGCGGCGGGCCGGTGTCAAACCGCGACGAATACTGGATTTCGGCGCCGGCGTCGGCAATTCGCTCGGCCATATGCGCAACGCGTTTCCCGACGCGGAGATCACCTT
>NZ_JBVVPC010000270.1:0-247 GCF_055807355.1 Bradyrhizobium sp. Ken01 | reverse complement strand
CAGGACCACACGGTTTTGCCGTACGCGCATTCGCCATTTCGCCGCAGGGTTCGACGGCCTCGTGCACGTAGCCATCGAAATACCGACGAGACGAACTTCACAGCGCCGCTCGTCCGCACGCGGTTGCGGGCTCACAGGGACTACCCGCCCTGCCCGCACCTCTCATGCCGACGCTGCCGCGTCCATCGCAAGCCCGGCTCGCAATCAAGACGACAACGAGATCGCCCCTCAAGGATGAGCCGGGATG
>NZ_JBVVPC010000269.1:0-248 GCF_055807355.1 Bradyrhizobium sp. Ken01 | reverse complement strand
CCCCTCCTTGGTTGAGGGGTTTGGACTGCCGCCGCTCGAAGCCATGGCGCTGGGATGTCCGGTGGTCATGTCTGATCGCGCCAGTCTGCCCGAAATCGGCGGGAATGCGGTTTTGTACGCATCACCTGGTGACGAGAATGCATGGTTCGATTGTTTCATGCGCCTGGTCCACGAGGAAGGCCTCAGAACCAAATTGATCGCACGTGGTCGCGCAAGGGCAGCCCGATTTCAGTGGGCCGCGTCGGCTC
>NZ_JBVVPC010000268.1:0-248 GCF_055807355.1 Bradyrhizobium sp. Ken01 | reverse complement strand
AGGATCTGGTTCATCGCGCCGAGGGTGATCCTGCCCGCGATGATTGTGGGCGCAAGCAGCAGATAAGGAAAGATGACGTCAGTCTGCAGATAGACGATCCGGCCGATATTGAAGTACATGAAGTTCAGATAGAGCCGGAAGTAATTCCTGCGAATGTCTCTAAACAGTACGCTCAATGTCGGCGCATTGGCACGCGCCGTATCATCCTCGCCGAGCACGAGCTCCTTGCGATAGGCCGCTTCGACCCG
>NZ_JBVVPC010000267.1:0-249 GCF_055807355.1 Bradyrhizobium sp. Ken01 | reverse complement strand
CGCTACTTTCATGGGTTACCGCCGGCCGAGCGGCAAGGTGGGCACGCGCAACTTCATTGCCGTCCTGACCTCGGTGAACTGCTCTGCCAGCGTCGCCCGGTTCATCACCGACGAGGTCAACCGATCTGGCATCCTGCGCGACTATCCCAATGTCGACGGTATCATCGCACTCGTCCACGGCACTGGCTGCGGCATCGACACCAAGGGTCCCGCTTACGACCTGTTGAAAAGGACGCAATGGGGCTTTGC
>NZ_JBVVPC010000266.1:0-249 GCF_055807355.1 Bradyrhizobium sp. Ken01 | reverse complement strand
CCAAGCACGGCTCCGCTCAACTAGCCGGCAATCAGTCGCGCAGCTGCGATATAGATGGTTGTGAGTGGCGCCTCGGCCGGGACTGGAGGCCGGCTCCTGAACTCGCGCAAAGCTCGTCCGCTTGCGCTCGTTAAACGAGGCGCTCGATTGTGACACCGTGGATTTCCGCTTTAGGGCAAACGTTACTTAATCCTGCCAGTGCTCCCCTGTGCCGGAGGGGCTTGCCGGAGAATTCCACAGCTGTGATGC
>NZ_JBVVPC010000265.1:0-249 GCF_055807355.1 Bradyrhizobium sp. Ken01 | reverse complement strand
CGATCATCGGCCGCTGGCTGGCGGCGGGAACACGCATCCTCTTGTTCGACGAGCCGACGCGCGGCATCGATGTCGGCGCCAAGGCGGAGATCTATCAATCGCCTTGGCATAGGCGTTGATGCCGGCCTTGGCCGCGGCATAGGCGGGATTGCCGAAATGCGCGATGGCGTTGACCGAGGAGATGAAGACGACGCTGCCGGAGCCACGGCTGGCCATCGCCTTGACCAGCGGATCGGCGAAATTCATCAC
>NZ_JBVVPC010000264.1:0-250 GCF_055807355.1 Bradyrhizobium sp. Ken01 | reverse complement strand
CTCGGCCGTCAGGCCGGCGGCGGCGGCAACCACGCCGGCCGAAATTCCGTGATTCGTGCCGTAGAGGCACAAATCCATCAGCTGATAGGGCAAGGCGAAGTAGAACTCCTCCTGGGTTTGCGCCATGTAAAACGTGTCCGTGGTCGGCGGCCTCATTCGGACCTCCCCGTCAATCCCGAGATATTCCGCCAGCTGCAAAACCTGGGTCTTGTAGAGATGGACGATCGGCATCACGTCGGCGACGCCGTCG
>NZ_JBVVPC010000263.1:0-250 GCF_055807355.1 Bradyrhizobium sp. Ken01 | reverse complement strand
CGGTGGCCTGGATTTCGATCTTGGCGCGATCCTCGACCAGCGCCACCACCTGCATGGCGGCCATCGCCGGAAAATGCCGGCCGATGACCTCGCGATAGGCCTCGCCGATACCCCTGAGATTGGCAAGGTATTCGGCCTTGTCGGTGAAGTACCAGGTCATCGAGGTGATGTGCTGCGGCCCCGCGCCGGCTTCCGCCAGCACCGCGACGATGTTCTGCAGCGTTTGCCGCACCTGGCCAACAAAATCGTC
>NZ_JBVVPC010000262.1:0-250 GCF_055807355.1 Bradyrhizobium sp. Ken01 | reverse complement strand
CAGGCGTCAGCCGTCATATTCGGGAACTGGAGGATGAACTTGGCATCGAAATATTTGTTCGACGAGGTAAGCGACTGCTGGGCATGACTGAACCGGGCAAAGCATTACTGGTCATTGCAGAACGTATTCTGAATGAAGCCAGTAATGTTCGTCGGCTTGCAGACCTGTTTACCAACGATACGTCTGGCGTTCTCACTATTGCAACGACGCATACTCAGGCACGTTATAGCTTGCCAGAGGTCATTAAAGC
>NZ_JBVVPC010000261.1:0-250 GCF_055807355.1 Bradyrhizobium sp. Ken01 | reverse complement strand
GGCACCACCTGGTGGCAGGTGTGGGTGAAGCGGTCGAGCTGTGCCTTGACCGCCTCGATCACCCTGGGATGGCGATGCCCGGTGTTGACGACGGCGATGCCCGACGAGAAATCGATATAGCGACGCCCCTCGACATCCCAGATTTCCGAATTTTCAGCCCGGTCGGCATAAATCTGCGTGGTCATGCCGACGCCGCGGGAAATCGATTGGTTCTTGCGTTCGGAAATGGCTGAATTCTTCATCGTATCCC
>NZ_JBVVPC010000260.1:0-251 GCF_055807355.1 Bradyrhizobium sp. Ken01 | reverse complement strand
GCAGGTTTGCATGCCAAGCGCCTTGACCGCAGTGATCATCTCACAGATCGAATCGACGTCGCGGTCCTTTGGGCTGCGCCACGCCGCAGCCATGCAGAAGCGAGTGGCCCCAGCATCGTTAGCGCGTTGCGCGGCGGCGACAACATCGGCGCAATCCATCATGCGGGTCGCTTTCAGGCCGGTGTGGTAATGCGCGCTTTGCGAGCAATAGCCGCAGTCTTCCGGACAACCACCGGTCTTGATGCTGAGCA
>NZ_JBVVPC010000259.1:0-251 GCF_055807355.1 Bradyrhizobium sp. Ken01 | reverse complement strand
TTGCTCCCGAGAGCAGGTCTTTAATGTAGTTGCCGTTGGTATCAGTGCTCCAGATGTTGTAGAGGCCTGAAGCGGTATTCTTCCAAGCCACATCGTAGCCACCTGACACTGCTTCCGCGCCGACAGGTGTCCAGCTGGCAACCTGGCCGAGGGTAAGGTTGGCGCCATGAAATTTGAGCACGGGGCCGCTATCGCTGCCTACTGGGGCCAGAAGAAAGTTATCTCCCACCTGTAAAAAGCTGGTCGAGCCA
>NZ_JBVVPC010000258.1:0-252 GCF_055807355.1 Bradyrhizobium sp. Ken01 | reverse complement strand
GCTGGCCTCACCGCAGCTGGCGGTCTTCTTTGAAAAATTCCCACGCCTGAAGGCGGCAATCACTGATGATGTTCCCCGCTGGCGTGAAGCGCTGCGCAGTCGGCTGAAAGATGCCCGAGTCCCGCCGGAACTCACCGAAGAGGTGATGTGCTATCAGCAAAGCCAGCTCCTCTCCACGCCACAGTTTATTGTGCAGCTACCACAGATCCTGGACTTACTGCATCGTCTGAATTCTCCATGGGCAGAACAAGC
>NZ_JBVVPC010000257.1:0-252 GCF_055807355.1 Bradyrhizobium sp. Ken01 | reverse complement strand
CGGGCGGCTGCTGCCGGCCATGCGCATGAAGCTTGAGCCGATCGAAGGCATTTCCGATGCCGGCCAATTGTGGCTCGACGGACCGAACCTGATGATGGGCTATATGACATCGGACCGCCCCGGTGAATTGCAGCCGCTGACGGGCTGGCACGACACCGGCGACATCGTCGCTGTCGACCGCGAAGGCTTCATCACCATTCGCGGCCGCGCCAAGCGCTTCGCCAAGATCGCCGGCGAGATGGTGTCGCTGGG
>NZ_JBVVPC010000256.1:0-252 GCF_055807355.1 Bradyrhizobium sp. Ken01 | reverse complement strand
CGAAGCTCGAATATAATGATATATTCGAAAATAAATACATTTTTTACTACAAATTATATGCCGACATTATCATGTATAGTAAAAACGAAGAAATTTCTAACTCGACGCAGAATGGAAGACGCTACAGTCTCAGCATTTGGAATTCTGAAATGCCCGCTCTTACCTCTCAGATCTCCCCCTCCTCCGAAACCTTCCGTGCCAATGCCGAGCGCATGCGGGCGCTGGTCGCCGACATTGCGGAGAAGGCTGCCA
>NZ_JBVVPC010000255.1:0-253 GCF_055807355.1 Bradyrhizobium sp. Ken01 | reverse complement strand
CCCAGGCGTTGCGGTACATGACCGACGTGGTTGCGGTCGATCCCACCACCGTCGATCTCACCCTCAACGGCAAGCAGTCGGCGCAAAACGTCCTTGCGATCGTGGGGATGCCGATCGTCTCCAAGGCCTTTTACACGGCCAATGATTTCGATGCTTCGACCATGACGCCGCCGCTTGGCTCGGGACCCTACAAGATTGGACGCGTGGCGGCCGGACAGACGGTCGAATATGACCGCGTCGCCGATTATTGGGG
>NZ_JBVVPC010000254.1:0-253 GCF_055807355.1 Bradyrhizobium sp. Ken01 | reverse complement strand
CCGGATGTTCCTGGCCGCCTGCCTTGTCCTGCTGGCGGCAGCTTCGGTTGCGCGCGCGCAGGAATGCGACCGCAGCGACGACAGCCAGCAAATGATGAACATCTGTGCCGGCGAGGACTACCAGGCGGCCGACGCCAGGCTCAACACGGCCTATCAGAACCTCATCAGCTCGGACGATGCCAACGGCAAGAGATTGCTGCAGGTGGCGCAACGCGCCTGGATCACTTTTCGCGATGCCGAGTGCGCGCATTCC
>NZ_JBVVPC010000253.1:0-253 GCF_055807355.1 Bradyrhizobium sp. Ken01 | reverse complement strand
GTCGCACGCTCGGCCTCCAGAAAGGCTTCGCAGCTTTCCACAGCCTGGCGGGACTTTTTCAGGATACTGACCACGTCGAAATTGCTGCAACCGCCGACACCCAGCAGCAGCATTTCCATCGGGCGTACACCCAGGTTACGGCCACCGGCTTCCGGCGGGCCGTCCATGACCACTACATGGCCACTGCCCGATTCACCGAGGAACATGGCTTCGCCCGCCCATTGGATGCGTGCCTTCATCGCCCAGACTCCAC
>NZ_JBVVPC010000252.1:0-254 GCF_055807355.1 Bradyrhizobium sp. Ken01 | reverse complement strand
ACTCCAGGCCCAACACCTTCCTGTCCCGCCATCGTGACGCCAGAGGCTTGTTGCGCAAGGTGATCGCGACGGCTTCGGGCCCAACATCAACTTTGCCGACACCCCGTTCCGACGCTGCTATCCGCAACCTGGTAAGTTCCAGCAGAACGGTCACTTCGCCAGGCATGTCACCAAAGCGGTCCTCGAGCTCCTCGCTGAATGCATCAAGGTCCAAGTCAGAACGAATACGAGAGAGCCGCGCATAGAGGCCAACA
>NZ_JBVVPC010000251.1:0-254 GCF_055807355.1 Bradyrhizobium sp. Ken01 | reverse complement strand
ATATGGCGCTTCGCGCCATATGAACGGAGGATCGCCAAATGCGTGACAAGCGCGGATCAGCCTTGCTGGCGGTTGCGTCATGAGCGCGAAAGCCGCCACTGCATCGACCAGGCCTGCCTCGCCCGCCCTGCGTCGGGCACTTGCCAGCGCCGCGGTTGTCGTCCTGCTCGGCGCCATGGCGCTCGATACCAACGTGGTCAGGATAGGGTCGGCAGGCGACGTTCGCAGCGCCGTGTTTTCCGCCGCTGACTACG
>NZ_JBVVPC010000250.1:0-254 GCF_055807355.1 Bradyrhizobium sp. Ken01 | reverse complement strand
CCCAGCGCGTGTTGCTGGACGCATTAAACCTGGCGAATCGCACCGGATTTATCAGCCATTTTGTCATCGAAGGCGAAGCGATGGCGCAACAACTGCGTCAGCTGATTCAGCTTAATACGCTGCCGGAACTGGAACAGCATCGCGCGCAGCGTATTCTGCGAGAAATCAATCAACATCATCGGCATAAATTCGCCCATTTCGATGAGAATTTCGTTGAACGTCTGCTAAATCATCCTGAAGTACCTGAACTGATC
>NZ_JBVVPC010000249.1:0-254 GCF_055807355.1 Bradyrhizobium sp. Ken01 | reverse complement strand
AGTTAACCGCATCAATAATGTACGCACCATGCGCGGATTGCAGTTTGCAGAAGACGCCAGCCCGATGGCGCACCCGATCCGCCCGGATATGGTCATTGAGATGAACAACTTCTACACCCTGACCGTTTACGAGAAGGGCGCGGAAGTGATTCGCATGATCCACACCCTGCTTGGCGAAGAAAACTTCCAGAAAGGGATGCAGCTTTATTTCGAGCGTCATGATGGTAGTGCAGCGACCTGTGACGACTTTGTGC
>NZ_JBVVPC010000248.1:0-254 GCF_055807355.1 Bradyrhizobium sp. Ken01 | reverse complement strand
CTGCAGTTCAGAGGCATCGCCGGTCAACACCACCCTGGCCCCGGCGCTTGTTTGCCTTGTCACGAATTCAGCGAATTCGTACCCGGGCCGGGCCAGGCGAAAGAATTTGGGAACTCGCTCGGCAGAAACGGCAAGTCTCGTGGAGCGGTTGCGCACGGAAGCATCCCACTCTTCACGCGACAGGTAAAATTGTTCCGGCAAAGGTTCCTCGCGCCCGGCAGCCTCCTGCCTGGCACGGCGTGCATCCTCGATCA
>NZ_JBVVPC010000247.1:0-255 GCF_055807355.1 Bradyrhizobium sp. Ken01 | reverse complement strand
CAGGCAATCACCAGGGGCTCGGCCTTTTCGCCGGAGAAGAAGACGGGACCCGAGATTTCGCTGTTGCGCAGCTGGGCGGCGGGCCTCGGCGTCAATCTGCTCAACCCGAAGATCATCCTGTTCTTCATGACCTTCCTGCCGCAGTTCGTCTCCGCACATGATCCGAACGCACCGGGAAAGCTGTTTTTCCTGGGCACGATGTTCATCGTGCTGTCGGTGCCGGTGACGGTGCCGATGGTGCTGGCGGCGGAAAAG
>NZ_JBVVPC010000246.1:0-255 GCF_055807355.1 Bradyrhizobium sp. Ken01 | reverse complement strand
CTGGGTATCCTCAAAGCTTACTCCACTCGTGTAGGTGCAGGTCCGTTCCCGACCGAACTGTTTGATGAAACTGGCGAGACGGGACAACAGTAGAAATCGCGTGCTTGTAAACCATCTGGCTGACCGTGTTTTTCAACAGGATCACGAACTGATCAAAAGACTCGATTTGCCCTTGCAGCTTAATACCATTCACCAAATAAATAGAAACTGGAACACGTTCCCGACGCAGTGCGTTCAGGAACGGATCTTGTAAAG
>NZ_JBVVPC010000245.1:0-256 GCF_055807355.1 Bradyrhizobium sp. Ken01 | reverse complement strand
CCAGGTCTTTGCCACTGAAATCAGCGTTGTCTGTCCGCACTCGAAATTCGCCATCATAGCTTATTTCACGCACGGTCTCATCGCCGCGGACGAGTGGGTTCCTGCGGAACGCCCAGTTGAAATAGTGTTCGAACTCAGCCCTGAGCACAGAGTCGAACTGTGCATTCAGGAAGTGATAGAGACGTCCGTTCTCGTGCAGATAGTTTATGAACGTGTAGGCGGACCGTGGATCCACCAGCGTGACCAGATCCTTGAA
>NZ_JBVVPC010000244.1:0-256 GCF_055807355.1 Bradyrhizobium sp. Ken01 | reverse complement strand
ATATTGGTTGTCTGGAGATTCAGGGGGCCAGTCTACAAGGGACCATCAAATCCCTGCAGCACTCCTTACGTCAGTTATCCCGCATCACCCTGTGAGTACAGGATTTTTTATGAGGTTACTTTTTTATTGAATGTATATAAATAATGAATAACCGCGGATTCTGATAATCCCCCCTGCAGGGAGCGGTAAATAGTAAATACATCAGTTAATACCGTTTGTCTTTTTTAACAAAGAAAATAATCCTAGAATAATTCCC
>NZ_JBVVPC010000243.1:0-256 GCF_055807355.1 Bradyrhizobium sp. Ken01 | reverse complement strand
CTACAAGGAGATCGAGGAGATATCCGGCCAGTCCTGCTCGCTGCATTTGACCGGCGGCGTGATGATGGCCGATACGCCCGAGCGCATGGACTTCCTGCGCCTTGCCCACGCCAAGGGCCGCTATCTCGGCATGGACACAGAGCTGATCACCCCTTCCGAAGCCAAGGCGATGTTCCCGCTGATGGACGAGACCAATTTCGTCGGCGCCATGTGGGATCCGGTCGAAGGCCATCTCGACCCGTCCGGCACCACCATC
>NZ_JBVVPC010000242.1:0-257 GCF_055807355.1 Bradyrhizobium sp. Ken01 | reverse complement strand
ATTTTTGCTGCTGTATTGGCGCTTGGGCGACCGCACGCTGACGACTGTCCAAGTTACGCAAAAACCGTTGCCGTTCCTCGCCGTGGGCCGGGTGCTGCTCAAGGATCATCGCTTGGTGTGCTTCACCCTCGGTGGCCTGCTCAGTGCGGTGGTGTTCGGCCAATTCACGGCCTACCTGTCGCAGTACTTGGTGACTACTACTACCGCCGAATACACCTACACCGTCATCAGCGCTGTGCTCACCACCAACGCCGTGC
>NZ_JBVVPC010000241.1:0-257 GCF_055807355.1 Bradyrhizobium sp. Ken01 | reverse complement strand
ACTCTTTTTTCTCCGACATCAACCGCCAGGCTTCACGTACTCGCAGCATACTGATGGCGTCGTCCAGCGAATCACGGTAGAGCACGATGCGCCCGTGAGGTGAGTGGGAGAGTTGGCGCAGAATCGATTTCCAGTCATCGTTGATATCAATACCGATATCGTGGTTAGCGGCTCTTTGAGCAAAGAAGAGTTGCGCACTATCGTGCACGAATCACGCTCACAAATTTCCCGTCGCAATCAGGATATGCTGCTGTCGG
>NZ_JBVVPC010000240.1:0-258 GCF_055807355.1 Bradyrhizobium sp. Ken01 | reverse complement strand
GATCAGGATGCCCTGTTGGACGAAGCCTTTGCCGCCAGTGCACCTTTCGGGTGGTCCGAGCCTAATCCTTTCGGAGGATTTTCTTCTGATCACCGTCGCTGATGCTTCCATCGGCCTCGTCATCAGCATTCCCGATCCGAGACTCAATTAGCGCTTGTTGGTTCGATTTCAGCCAGGCCCCGCGACCGCGGATGTTTCGCGCATCGCGGCGTGTCCGGTGTTGAACTCCGCCGACGTGGCGATTCCGAAGGCCACGGC
>NZ_JBVVPC010000239.1:0-258 GCF_055807355.1 Bradyrhizobium sp. Ken01 | reverse complement strand
ATAGTCGCGGATGGCGCCCATGCCGGCAACGATGTTGTCGCGCCGGGAGCGGTTGTTGGACGGCGCCAGATTGCGGCCGATCAGTTCCAGGTACTGCACGGCGGCATCCATGCCGGAGACGTTCTCGTAGATGAAGGTGCCGGCCTCGACCTTGTAGGGCGGCTCGTCGGGGATGAAGTCCTCGCGGAAGGTCGGCAGCCGCTTCAGCGTTTCGAAGCGGCCCCACAGGAAGCCCATATGCGGCGAGAAATTCTTGTA
>NZ_JBVVPC010000238.1:0-259 GCF_055807355.1 Bradyrhizobium sp. Ken01 | reverse complement strand
GGTATTCACTCGTTCATAGGTAAACGCCTTCATGATTTTATCTCCCCCGCAGCATCTTCAATGGCGGCAAGGATGTTAGCGTATGCACCACAGCGACAGATGTTGCCGCTCATACGTTCACGGATCTCATCGGCAGTTGTTTCTGGAGCGGAAACCAAATCGACCGTGACGTGACTGGGAATGCCGTCCTGAATCTCTTTTAGCACCGCTACTGATGAGCAAATTTGCCCGGAGGTGCAGTAGCCGCACTGGAAGCCAT
>NZ_JBVVPC010000237.1:0-259 GCF_055807355.1 Bradyrhizobium sp. Ken01 | reverse complement strand
GGAGGCAATATAAACATGCTGACGAAATATGCCCTTGCGGCAGTCATAGTGCTGTGTTTAACGGTGCTGGGATTTACGCTTCTGGTCGGAGACTCGCTGTGTGAGTTTACGGTGAAGGAACGTAATATTGAGTTTAAGGCTGTTCTCGCTTACGAACCGAAGAAGGGACTACCATCCAACTTGTTCGGGTTTGGAGTGGCAGCCCCAGGGTTGATAGAAATATCTCCTGGGGCTTCATCTTTCCAGACCTCAGAGTAAA
>NZ_JBVVPC010000236.1:0-260 GCF_055807355.1 Bradyrhizobium sp. Ken01 | reverse complement strand
AATCCGACGACGCCAGGAAGATCGCCGCCTCGCTGAAACGATCCGCCGAACACAGCCACAGGCGCAAGGCCGAGCCTTTTCAATCCGCCATGTCGATGCTGAATTTTTACATCAACCGCGCCGGCAAGAACTTGCCTGCCGCGCGCAAAAAAGTGCTTGAGGACGCCAAGGGCGAGCTGCGCAGCGCCTTCGGACGTGACAAGGATGATTAGCGGCCGGTCCAGCCCTACCGGGCGCGGATGACGCCGTCTGTGTTGGCG
>NZ_JBVVPC010000235.1:0-260 GCF_055807355.1 Bradyrhizobium sp. Ken01 | reverse complement strand
CCTGAATGAGGAACTCAAGCAAATCGCGCTTGCTTCGCTTCACGCGTTCTGAAAATTCGGCGAAGCGGTTCACGTCGGTAAGTCCGGCAACCTTCTCGCGTGCAAGAAGTTGGGGCACACTTGGATTGATTGTCGCGCGTATCGCGCCTTGATGAGCTGCGAAAATGCGCAGCGAGCCGCCATGGGTCGGTAATTCCTCGACGTCGAAGACGACAAGGTTATGTGCGGCAAAAATGCGTTGCACAGACGTCAGCGACAAG
>NZ_JBVVPC010000234.1:0-260 GCF_055807355.1 Bradyrhizobium sp. Ken01 | reverse complement strand
CATTATCGCCGCGCTGCACGGGCAGTCGATTTTTAACGGTGGCGGATTTCTTCTTCAGCAGCGCCGTTTTCTCATTCACATCACGCGCTTTTTTCTCCGTCTCTTCCGGCACCGCCACGGTGGCAGGTTTTGGCGGATGAGACGGGCTGATTTTATTTAACGGCGACAGCCCACCACCGTTAAAATTCGCGGCGAGATCACAGTTTGTAAATTCTTCCCGCAAGAGTGAATGCGGTTACCTACACTCCAGATTACTGACC
>NZ_JBVVPC010000233.1:0-261 GCF_055807355.1 Bradyrhizobium sp. Ken01 | reverse complement strand
CGATCCCCACGCTCAACGGTTTTCGGGCAAGATCGTCCGGCGGAAGATAGGTGCAGCGTTTGCATTCGGTCAGGCCGTACATCGAATAGATGCGGGCGGCGGCAAACAGTTCCTGGAGCAGGCGAATGTGCTTAAGCGGCAGGGCTGCCGCCGTGTTCGTGACATACCTTATGCTTGCAAAATCATTTGCCTTCAGCGTCCTGAGATCCGACAGCGCGGCAAAGATGGTCGGCACGCCGGGAAAGCCTGTAACTCTCTCCC
>NZ_JBVVPC010000232.1:0-261 GCF_055807355.1 Bradyrhizobium sp. Ken01 | reverse complement strand
CCACTTCCCCCGCTAAACCAGATTGAGCACTGTAGCGCTGCCGTTATCAGCGCTATTGAAAACCCTGACTGCCGAGCAGGCCGCCAAGCACTTCATCCGATACCTTCGCAGTATCATTGAGATCGAGCAGTCCTGCCAGCGTTTTTGGCTCTACGTCCGGAATGAGCCTGCGAGAGGTGATATCCGTATCGGCAGCCTTGAACAGTGCGGATGCGATCGTGGCGGCCACCACATAGGAGCCAACTGGGCCAAGATGGCTGC
>NZ_JBVVPC010000231.1:0-262 GCF_055807355.1 Bradyrhizobium sp. Ken01 | reverse complement strand
AACACGTGGGCGGAGGTGACGTCGCGGCCCTCTACATAGAACGCTTGCTGGATCAGCCCTAGCAGCCTCCAGGCGCAATCGGGTGCCAGGCTGCGCGCCGTGACAATGGCACGGCACGCAGGCTCGGTGTCATAGACAAACCCATCAGGCAACGCACCCTCGCGCTTGAACGGCTGGCCGGTGGCGTCGGCCCGCCAGATTTATCAGCGCCTGGGCCTGTGGCAAGCGATTTCCCAGCGCGCCGAGCCGATCAAGCAGATTC
>NZ_JBVVPC010000230.1:0-262 GCF_055807355.1 Bradyrhizobium sp. Ken01 | reverse complement strand
CAAGGCTCTAAGCGATTGAGCAGGAGTCAGTTTTTCGGTTGCGGTGGCATTTGAGATTGCAGGGATTGGGGGCTTGAGGCCCCAAACCTTGCAATTTCGGTTTCCCTTTCGCTGCGGACCGCGATTCTGTGGTGCATCGGAGGGGCCGATGCGACCGAAGAAGCACAGGACGACGGGATCGAACAATCTGTTCCGGGCGCGGCTGGACCAGATCATCAACATGAAGCACGAGCTGGTTCTGCTCGCCGGCAAGATCGATTGG
>NZ_JBVVPC010000229.1:0-263 GCF_055807355.1 Bradyrhizobium sp. Ken01 | reverse complement strand
GGTGGACGGCGTTGCCGACGGCTCGACGCTGCGGACGCTGCAAAGTCTGCTTGCTTCCGTGAAGCGCTAATCCCCGGGAGACCTCTCCCAAGCAATTCTTTCCAATCCTTAAGTTACAGGCTGTCACTCAAAGTGACTTGCCTGGCCTTGTTTGACACCAATTCGGGCGTCAAACGGCTGACGTGTAGATGTCGGACCCCAAGCCCCCCGGGTTGTTCCGACGTTGGTTAGGCGTTGCTGCGTGAACATCTTCGCGCGGTTCA
>NZ_JBVVPC010000228.1:0-264 GCF_055807355.1 Bradyrhizobium sp. Ken01 | reverse complement strand
CAACGGAAGTAGCAGTCCAACACGCGCCTCGCCTCGCCAACGCTCAGCTCGGGCGCATCGGGCTATTTCAAAGGAAGCGGTTGGTCGCCGAGCAGGCCCTTGGCGATGACGCTGCGAGCCACCACGGGATCAAGCGAATGTTGCGCGATGAGATCATGGCATTCAGTGGCGATCTGTTCAGCATCCTGCAACAGCTTGAGCTCTTTGTAGCGGTCGTGGCGACGCAGCCCCATGCTCTCGCCGACGACTTCGAGAACATTGATG
>NZ_JBVVPC010000227.1:0-264 GCF_055807355.1 Bradyrhizobium sp. Ken01 | reverse complement strand
CGCTTGAGCAGCCGGTTCCTTGGTTCACGACGATGCTCGCCTGGCCGACGCTGTTCCCGGTTCCTCATCATGTCATCGCTAAACATGGCGATAGCTGGAGTAAGCCAGAGAACATGGTTTACAACGGTGCCTTTGTGCTTGATCAGTGGGTAGTTAACGAAAAGATTACTGCACGCAAAAATCCAAAGGACCGCGATGCGCAACATACAGTATTGCAACAGGTTGAGTATCTGGCGCTAGATAATTCGGTCACCGGCTATAACC
>NZ_JBVVPC010000226.1:0-265 GCF_055807355.1 Bradyrhizobium sp. Ken01 | reverse complement strand
CATATGATCATCATGTTTATTGCGTGGTTTATAAGTATTGTTATTGCACACTCAAGGCCCTTTAGCTCAGTGGTTAGAGCAGGCGACTCATAATCGCTTGGTCGCTGGTTCAAGTCCAGCAAGGGCCACCAAATCATTATTTACGTATCAGGAAGAGTTAAGGGTACAAGGGGTACTCGATGGCGGTCTATATTTCATGACTAACGCCATTTCAAGGAAGAAGTGCGGCGGGTGTTCTGGTCAGTAGTAGATGTTTAAGGCGTGG
>NZ_JBVVPC010000225.1:0-265 GCF_055807355.1 Bradyrhizobium sp. Ken01 | reverse complement strand
ATAACTTCCGTCAGGAAGTTATCCAGCTGCTCCTGAGTCAGACGACCTTCCAGGAAAGCACGAGCGTACACGCCCGGGGAGATGTGGCCCTGGAAGTAAACCAGGTCGCCGCCATCCTGCTCGTTGCGTGCACGGAAGAAGTGGTTAAAGCACACATCATAAATGGTTGCGGAAGACTGGAAGGACGCCATATGGCCGCCCAGTTCGAGGTCTTTTTTCGACGCACGCAGCACCGTCATGATGGCGTTCCAGCGGATAGCTGAAC
>NZ_JBVVPC010000224.1:0-265 GCF_055807355.1 Bradyrhizobium sp. Ken01 | reverse complement strand
GGCCCGGCAGGCGACAATCTCGCATACGGCTTCGCTTGCTGGTTCCGACGCTGCATCCGGTGCGTTCCTGAAACGGCTCGGAATCGCCCGGGTCGATTCCCTTCCCACTTTCATTGAGACGCTAAAACTGTTGCATGTCACCGGACCATTGCCGGGATATCGACTATCGTCGATGAGTTACTCCGGGGGCGAAGCTTCAATAATCGCCGACACCGCGGAAGGTCGCGTCGTGCGCTTCCCTGGCCTCACTGAGGAACACCGCGCA
>NZ_JBVVPC010000223.1:0-265 GCF_055807355.1 Bradyrhizobium sp. Ken01 | reverse complement strand
GGCGACTAGGCTGGCGCGTGCTCCCCTTTTGTACGGTAGCGCACCAGATATTGTCGGCTGAGACTCCTGCCAGACCTGTCGACAGCGCAACTGCGACCCTCTGACGCTTGCCCTCCAAAAGGCTCATCGGAACGCAACCTGACGAGATGCCGTTGCACTCGTACTCAACCTCAACGAAGGAGACATGCATGAGCTTGCGAAGTCCTTTTCCGTCCTCACTACCGCTGTCGCGATTTCTCTTGGCTCTAGCTCCGCATTGCTCGCA
>NZ_JBVVPC010000222.1:0-265 GCF_055807355.1 Bradyrhizobium sp. Ken01 | reverse complement strand
GAATAACAACGGGAAAGTCGTGTTCAACTCCGGATTCCTGTTGCTGGCCGACCACTATAACTTCCTGCCACGGGCATGCCGTCCACGCAGGGCCAGAACAAAAGGTCAGGTTGAGCGGATGGTGAAATACCTCAAGGAGAACTTCTTCGTTCGGTACCGCAGGTTCGACAGCTTCACTCATGTTAATCAACAACTGGAGCAATGGATAGCCGATGTGGCTGACAAACGGGAACTTCGCCAGTTCAAAGAAACGCCGGAACAGCGC
>NZ_JBVVPC010000221.1:0-265 GCF_055807355.1 Bradyrhizobium sp. Ken01 | reverse complement strand
CCGAGGCGGTCGGCTTCCTGGCGGCGCAGCCGGTGACCATGATCTGGGGTGTCGGCAAGGCGTTCAACGCAACGCTGGAGCGTGACGGCATCCGCACCATCGGCCAGCTGCAGCAGATGGATCGCGGCGACCTCATGCGCCGCTATGGCACGATGGGCGACCGGCTCTACCACCTTTCGCGCGGCGAGGATGTCCGCCGCGTCGATCCCGATCAGGACGCCAAGAGCGTATCGGCCGAAACCACCTTCGACACCGACATCGCGTC
>NZ_JBVVPC010000220.1:0-266 GCF_055807355.1 Bradyrhizobium sp. Ken01 | reverse complement strand
CCGCCGGCTCTCGCAGCGAAGGCAATCTCGGGCAAGGGTGTCGAGGGCAGCGTTGGCGGCGTCGCCGTCTTCCTCGGCTCCGGCCAGGCGGCGGGCGAACGCGCCGACATGACGCAAGCGCAGCGCCTCGCCGTCGACAGCTTCAACGGCCAGGGCAAGACGGTGTCAGTGCTCGTCGCCGATGGCGTGGTGGCCGGGCTGATTGCCATGCGCGACGAGCCGCGGCCGGATGCTGCGGCCGGGATCGCGGCGCTGAAGGCCGAGAG
>NZ_JBVVPC010000219.1:0-267 GCF_055807355.1 Bradyrhizobium sp. Ken01 | reverse complement strand
CAACAATCCATGTTCGGGCACGGTCAGCTCAGGAAAGCTGGGTTGGCGCCAACAGAGCAGGTTGGATGTCGCACGTTGGTGAATAGCAAATGAATCTCCGGCTGGGCTTCGATATTTGAACATCGCACCGTAGATGTCGTCGGCTCGATACCGGATCTCCCGACTTGCCTTCGTCTCTGGCAAAGCAGCCCTATTGATACCGGAGAACGTCGCTTCAAGCCCGTGACGCGTGCGTCTGGCAGTTTGTCGGACACACCCGCGCGCAGG
>NZ_JBVVPC010000218.1:0-268 GCF_055807355.1 Bradyrhizobium sp. Ken01 | reverse complement strand
CATCGATAAACCAATACGCAAGGGGTGTTCCATGAGTTCTTTTGGATCAAGGGAAACTTCAACCGGTACACGCTGAACGATTTTGATCCAGTTCCCTGTCGCATTTTGTGCAGGTAATAAGGAGAACGCATTGCCGGTTCCCATATTGATCCCTGTCACCCGACCATGAAACACAACATTTTCACCATAAAGATCGCTGATAATATTGACCGATTGACCAATCCGTACATCCGTGAGTTGTGTTTCTTTAAAGTTGGCATTAACCCAC
>NZ_JBVVPC010000217.1:0-268 GCF_055807355.1 Bradyrhizobium sp. Ken01 | reverse complement strand
AGAGGATGCCGCAAAAAGGGATTGACTAACCAAGGCCCGTTACAGAAGCCCGGATGGAGCGCAGCGCAATCCGGGGCCGCTCGCCCGGCGTTCGGCACCTTCCCGGATTACGCTTGCGCTCCATCCGGGCTACGGGACTCCGCCTGTGTCGCTCTGCTGTCAATCCATCTTCGCCAAAATATTCCACTTTGCCGAAATTCGGAAACGGCGTATGTGTCGGCCATCCCGGCTCATCCTTGAGGGGCGATCTCGTTGTCGTCTTGATTGC
>NZ_JBVVPC010000216.1:0-269 GCF_055807355.1 Bradyrhizobium sp. Ken01 | reverse complement strand
AGGGCTGCTGGATGCACTGCATAAATATGGTTGTCTGCCGAAACGTGCCGGGCATAAGGCATCGTTGATGTCGATGACGCCGACGCTGAACCGTGGTTTGCAGCGCTACATTGCCGACAGTAACAGTGCTCTGTTAGGACTACAGCCGGAAGACTGGCTGGATATGGCCGAACCGGTGAATATTCCTGGCACCAGTTACCAGTATAAAAACTGGCGACGCAAGCTTTCCGCAACGCTTGAGTCGATGTTTGCCGATGATGGCGTGAACA
>NZ_JBVVPC010000215.1:0-269 GCF_055807355.1 Bradyrhizobium sp. Ken01 | reverse complement strand
AACGACGGCGGAATACAAACAGTTTCAGCTAACGGAGAGGCAATAAAAACAAAGATCAATGAAGGCGGTACGCTGACAGTCAACGATAATGGCAAAGCGACAGATATCGTCCAGAACAGCGGTGCCGCTCTCCAGACGAGCACGGCTAACGGTATTGAAATCAGCGGTACTCACCAGTACGGTACTTTTTCCATTTCCGGCAATTTAGCGACCAATATGTTGCTGGAAAATGGCGGTAATTTATTGGTATTAGCAGGTACCGAAGCTCG
>NZ_JBVVPC010000214.1:0-269 GCF_055807355.1 Bradyrhizobium sp. Ken01 | reverse complement strand
AAAAGTTTGTCGCCAGTAGCGACGAGATGCCGGAACACAGCTCTCAGGTAATGTATTACTCGCTAGCTATCGGCCATCACGTTGGCGTGATTGATTGTCTGAATGTCGCCTTCCGCTGCCCACTGACGGAATACGAAGATTGGCTTGCACTGGTCGAAGAGGAGCAAGCCCGACGTAAGATGCTGGGGGTGATGACTTTTGGTGAGATTGTTATTGACGCCAGCCACACCGCCCTGTTGACCCGGGCATTCGCGCCACTGGCGGATGAC
>NZ_JBVVPC010000213.1:0-269 GCF_055807355.1 Bradyrhizobium sp. Ken01 | reverse complement strand
AGTTGTCTTCGCCCAGGTGAGTGAGGCGTCCAAAGGACACCGAGGAATACCCATCAATCGCTGGGTAATCCGTGCTGTTGGCCAACTGCGGGTAATTCAGGCGTTGTTCTACGCCTAAGCCTGCGTCACGGCCCCATCGACTCGTACACGGTATCACCCCAACCATGGTCACTCCCGTCACGCGTGTCGCCGATTTCTCGACGACGACTAACGAGGGAACCAACTGCTTGCGGGGGGAACATCAGATTTGGGAAAACGCCGGCCTTGAG
>NZ_JBVVPC010000212.1:0-269 GCF_055807355.1 Bradyrhizobium sp. Ken01 | reverse complement strand
CGATCCGAAGGACCCCGAGACCGGCCGCCAGAACAACCAGGGCCTGGAGGGAATGGCGATGACGCCGGACGGCAAGTTCCTGATCGCGGTGCTGCAATCGGCGCCCCGGCAGGATGGCGGCGATTCGCCCGCGACGCGCCAGAACACGCGTGCGCTGGTCTATGACGCGTCCGACCTCGCCCACCTCAAACTGGCGCATGAGTATGTCGTGCCGTTGCCGGTGTTCAAGGATGCCAAGGGCAAGACCAAGATCGCCGCGCAGAGCGAGA
>NZ_JBVVPC010000211.1:0-270 GCF_055807355.1 Bradyrhizobium sp. Ken01 | reverse complement strand
CATGCGCATTCCGGTCGCCGCGATCCATTCCGGCCAGCGGCGGGCCTCGACATCATAACCTGTCTTCAGGGCATTGTTCTCGTCGCTGACGTCGAAGCGGCCGGAGAAGTTTCCGGCAATCCAGTCGGCCTGATGCAGCACTGCCGCAATGCCCGGTAGATGCTGGAAGCGCAGGGCCTTGGCGAGGCCGGATGTCGCTCCGTGCGCTGCACTTGCAGCCGGCGCGGTGCGGGCGATCGCGGCCAGGAGGCCGTCGTCATCGACCTTGTC
>NZ_JBVVPC010000210.1:0-271 GCF_055807355.1 Bradyrhizobium sp. Ken01 | reverse complement strand
ATGAACATGATGGTGATGCCGGTGATGAAGGCGGCCATCGAGCCGACGGAAAGATCGAGCCCCCCCGACGAGATCACAAATGTCGCGCCGACCGCGATAATAGCAATGAAGGCGCTGCGGGTGATGACGTTGGCGAGGTTGGTGGCGGACAGGAAATCGGGGTTGATGAGGTAACCGACCACCAGCAGAGCTGCCAGCGCAAGAAAAGGCCCGATATCGGTCCAACTGATGTTGAGATCGAGGGGGCGACGCCTGGGTGCGGATTCGCTCA
>NZ_JBVVPC010000209.1:0-271 GCF_055807355.1 Bradyrhizobium sp. Ken01 | reverse complement strand
GCCAGATCCGCTCAGCGATGCTGGAACAATTGAGTGAAGACTACATTCGTACCGCCCGGGCCAGCGGCTTGCCCGGCTGGTATATCGTTTTATGTTATGCGCTACCCAATGCGTTGATCCCATCGATTACCGTATTGGGTTTGGCGCTGGGCGATTTGTTGTATGGCGCAGTGCTCACCGAAACCACGACGGCAAAGCCCATCACTGCCGGGAAGTCGAGCGCCTGTATTGATGTTACTACCCATGCACCCATTCCGGGCCAGGCAAAAAC
>NZ_JBVVPC010000208.1:0-272 GCF_055807355.1 Bradyrhizobium sp. Ken01 | reverse complement strand
ATTGCGCAGCCGCGTGCGCCGATGCAAGGTTGCCGTCTGTCCGTGTCGCTGGCGCAATATCCGCGGCCGAGATCGTGTTACCATTGTGCCGGCACCTATGAACGCTGCGCCAGCATCGCCAAGGCACCTGCAGGCCTGTAGGCCTCTGGCAATGGGAGAAAACCTGCATGTCTTGAGGACTCGGGCACGCCTTTGCTTGGTCGAGGCTCGCCTACATCCAACCAGACGCCTCCAACTGCGGCGGTGTCACGGGCTGGCTGCGGGTGGCAGCA
>NZ_JBVVPC010000207.1:0-272 GCF_055807355.1 Bradyrhizobium sp. Ken01 | reverse complement strand
CTGCCGATAGGCGGTCAGGCCGTCGCTCTCGAAAGCGCGCATGGAATTGGCGGCGTCGACAACGCCCTCACCCGGCACGATGATGCGCATGTCGGCGACGATCTCGTCGCGCCGGCGCATCGTGGCATCGTCTGGTTTCGGCATGGCCAGGCCGGACATCAGCAGCCTCATTTCGCTTGACTGGTCAAAATCTTTTACCAGTGAAGCGCGTTGGGTGCAAATCCTGTAATGGCGGCGAATCCAACTTCAAGGCAGAGACAGGCTTACGCAGC
>NZ_JBVVPC010000206.1:0-272 GCF_055807355.1 Bradyrhizobium sp. Ken01 | reverse complement strand
CCGGCGTCTCATTCAGCGGGCGCTCAGGGCTCTGGACCGCCACCTGCATGAGCCCGGCGTAGCCTTCACCTCTACCCACGCCGTACGTGAATGGCTGCGACTGCATATGGCCGCGCTTGAGCGGGAAGAGTTCCGGGTGTTGTATCTGGACAACCAGAATCAGTTGATTGCCCATGAAACGCTCTTCACCGGCACGATTAACCGCACCGAGGTGCATCCCCGGGAGGTGGTCAAACGTGCTCTGCACTTCAACGCGGCGGCGGTGATACTCG
>NZ_JBVVPC010000205.1:0-273 GCF_055807355.1 Bradyrhizobium sp. Ken01 | reverse complement strand
GGGGCACGAGACCGTTGTTGGACAACCGACATGGGATCGCAGCCTCGCGGCGCATTTCGCCCGAGCTTTGCTTCGTCGCCTCACCCTCAATTGAAGAGGGCGCAGGGAAGACCGGGTGCCGGCTGGCACCCGCGGTCCACTGTGCGAGATTGTCGTAAGAACAATGCACAGCGGCATACAGGTGAAGCCCAACACACGGCCTTCCCTGCGCAGTGGCTTTACGGCTTATGTCGTGATCTCCCCGGGGAGCGATGCACTATTGCCCCCGTCGCC
>NZ_JBVVPC010000204.1:0-275 GCF_055807355.1 Bradyrhizobium sp. Ken01 | reverse complement strand
CGAGATATCGAGAAGCCAGAGCCTGCGTCCCGTTTCTTGGCGATGCTGCGGGATGTGAGACGCCAAGCCTTGGTCATCAAGCCGCGCGATATCCAGCCGCTTTCTCAGGGAGCCTCGGTGCCACCATATCCCTGTGGCGTCTCGTTCGACGTGTTCTAGAATGGCGCGGGTTCTTGAATCGGCCCGCGTTGTGCCAGCGGCGCAACCATTGGTGTCGACGTTCAAGCTGCAATCGCCATATGCGACGTCACAAAAGCGGCCATAGCAGAGAAACG
>NZ_JBVVPC010000203.1:0-275 GCF_055807355.1 Bradyrhizobium sp. Ken01 | reverse complement strand
ATTTGCAACAAATGCACCTGCATTTGCGCATCCAGTACCAGGGTTGGCAGACGGCAGTCGAGGGTCAGTTTGGCGCTGGTTTGATTTTGTAACGTATCCAGCATTTCCCTCAATGCGGAGGGTGAGGAAAGTCAGTTAATGTAATGCCTCCTACTGACCAAAGAATACTTGCACTTAAGGTTCAGTATAAAAGGGCATGATAATTTACATTAACTCCTTTTTTTCTCCACGATTGGCTCGTACCTTGCCGCTACAGTGAAGCAAGTCAAGCCTAC
>NZ_JBVVPC010000202.1:0-276 GCF_055807355.1 Bradyrhizobium sp. Ken01 | reverse complement strand
ATTCTTACTTGCATTTTATATTGGTCAGGAACTTTGCCCTGAAGTGTTAGGAATAGTCTTAATGCGCTGTGTGATGGACTAGTAAAAAAACAAGTTTTAAAGGTAAGGGATAGAATATAAAACTATGATGAGCTGTCATTGAAGATGATTTGCCAATCAGTAAGATATTTTAATGGATTAACATGCCGCACAAATTGGTTACAGGTGTTCATTCCAATAAGTAATGGAAAATTGAACGGGCGTATGTACGTCATCTGTTCGGTAAGCCCCCAAGAG
>NZ_JBVVPC010000201.1:0-277 GCF_055807355.1 Bradyrhizobium sp. Ken01 | reverse complement strand
GATGGATACGATCTTCGGCAATCTGGTCTTCGAGCCGTTGATGCAGCGCAATGCCGACGAGGCTTTCACGCTCTACGGTTTGTTGGCCGACAGCGCCGACATGGATCCGGAGCGCAAGAGCATCGAGTTCCATCTCAATCCGAGGGCCAAATGGTCGGACGGTCAGCCGGTGACGCCGGAGGACGTGCTGTTCAGTTATGATGTCTACACCGACAAAGGCCGCCCGCCTTACAGCGACCGCATGGCCAGGGTCGCCAAGCTCGAAAAGACCGGCGAC
>NZ_JBVVPC010000200.1:0-277 GCF_055807355.1 Bradyrhizobium sp. Ken01 | reverse complement strand
GGCGATCAGCTTGCCCAGCATCGGGTCGTAGAAGGGCGAAACGCTGTCCCCTTGCTCGACGCCGCTGTCCACGCGTCGACCCGGACCTGGGTTGGACTCGCGATACACCGCCAGCCGCCCGGTCGCCGGCAGGAAATCATTGGCCGGGTCTTCGGCGATTACCGGCCTCGACCTGGTGGCCTGGCAGATCCGCGTGGCCCAGGGCGAGGCGCTGCCGATCACCCAGGCGCAGGTGCCGCTGAGGGGCCATGCGATCGAGGTACGGTTGTACGCCGAA
>NZ_JBVVPC010000199.1:0-278 GCF_055807355.1 Bradyrhizobium sp. Ken01 | reverse complement strand
CACCCGGGACTCGCCAGGGGACAGCCAACAGGCATTGGGTCCAATCACCTTAGCGTACAGGTACATGCGTAATGTAAAAAAGGCAGCGAGCGCGGCCCCTTCACATACATCTTTAGTACTGAGACTGTTTAACCTAGGGAATTATTATCGTATTATATTGCATTACAACTCCCAACAGTGACATATGAACTTCCTGCTTTACTCGATGAACTCGCAGTGCAAGAAATATGTTCTTCACATGGCCTTGAAATATTAAAGTCGTGGAGTAAAGCAGGAAG
>NZ_JBVVPC010000198.1:0-278 GCF_055807355.1 Bradyrhizobium sp. Ken01 | reverse complement strand
CAACAAGCGGGTAAAGAGCTGGGCGTTGATGTGACCTACGACGGGCCGACAGAACCCAGTGTTTCTGGTCAGGTACAGTTGATTAATAACTTCGTCAATCAAGGTTATAACGCCATTATCGTTTCTGCGGTTTCGCCTGATGGCTTGTGTCCGGCACTGAAACGCGCCATGCAACGTGGTGTGAGAGTGCTGACCTGGGACTCTGATACTAAACCGGAGTGCCGCTCTTACTACATTAATCAGGGAACGCCCGCCCAGTTAGGAGGTATGTTGGTGGA
>NZ_JBVVPC010000197.1:0-278 GCF_055807355.1 Bradyrhizobium sp. Ken01 | reverse complement strand
CATCATTCGGCTGCTCCGGAACCGACCGAAGTCGATACTCTTCATCCTGGCTCACCGCCTGTTCAGCCAAATCCGGATTAATCTCGCGTTTAATTTCTACTCCTAAACCGCGAAACGCTTCTGCCTGCGCCAGCACATTTCCGCGCCCTGAAGAGAGTTTTTTCATTGCCTGCCGATAATTATCCTGCGCTTTGTCGAGACTTTGACCAATCGCGGACATGTCATCGATGAACAAACGCATCTTGTCGTACAGCTTGCTGGCACGATCGGCGATTTGC
>NZ_JBVVPC010000196.1:0-278 GCF_055807355.1 Bradyrhizobium sp. Ken01 | reverse complement strand
AACGCGACGATCATGGCGACCAGCTCGAACCTCGCCTTCGTGCCCGCGCTGACTTCCCGGCCTACTGTGCCAGCAAGACGTTCCTGCACTCCTGGCTTCAGTCGCTGCGGCGTCAGCTTCGCAAGATCCCCGTCGAAGTGCTGGAGCTCGCACCGCCCTATGTGCGGACCGAACTCACCGGCTCGCAACAGGCGAGCGATACGCGCGCGATGCCGCTTCCCGCCTATATCGCTGAGGTCATGCAATTGCTGGAGTCGCGGGTCCATCCCGGCGGCGAG
>NZ_JBVVPC010000195.1:0-279 GCF_055807355.1 Bradyrhizobium sp. Ken01 | reverse complement strand
GAACATGCACATCGAACTGCTGGCCGCGCCGCTATGGCCGCTGCTGAACAAGTTTTACCGCAGCCACAACTCGTCGATGAAGGCGCTCAAGGGCGGGCAGCTGGGGGTTGCAAGGGACACGGCCATCGTTGCCGGGTTGTGCCTGACACCCGTGGTCGGTGGGCAGTGGCTGACGGGTGTGTTCGTCGACCCGGCCTATCGCGGCCAGGGGCTGGCGGCGCGGTTGATCCACCCGGCCGTGGCGCAGGTGGACGGCACAGTATGGTTGCTGTGCCACCC
>NZ_JBVVPC010000194.1:0-279 GCF_055807355.1 Bradyrhizobium sp. Ken01 | reverse complement strand
GATGTATTGCCGCTGAATGAAAAAGGCGAGCGTGAGAGGTTCTGTTCGTTAGGACGAATATAGAGCTGCGCGTACAGATTGGCTTTTTCCAGCATGTCGCCCAGACCATAAGGCGACCAGTGGTCGATAACGCTGTCAGTGCCAGTCATCACTTTTACGCCTTTGTCGTGCAACTGTTTGAGCGGCATATGCAGCGTGCCAATCGGCACCGTCGAGGCGATAGAAATTTGTTGCACCACCATCCGGTTCGCCAGTTCATCTACCTGTTGCTCGTTGAGC
>NZ_JBVVPC010000193.1:0-279 GCF_055807355.1 Bradyrhizobium sp. Ken01 | reverse complement strand
TACCGCTTCAGGCCTCTACAACATCTGGAGCACTGATACCAACGGCAACTACATTAAAGACCTGCTCTCGGGAGCAAGCCCAACCAGCACATCGCTGCAAGCCTTTGAGACTGTTTTCCACCAAGACCTCAATGGCGACGGAAGGATTGGCTCGATTACTACGACTGGCACGACTACGACTGGCACGACTACAACTGGCACGACTGGACAGGTTGCGAAAACAATCGACGCTTCTGGCTCGACCAGCTTTTTACAGGTGGGAGATAACTTTCTTCTGGC
>NZ_JBVVPC010000192.1:0-280 GCF_055807355.1 Bradyrhizobium sp. Ken01 | reverse complement strand
CCCGGGGCAAAACCGAGCAGGCCGGTGGCGAGATTGATGACCATCCACATGGCAAGGAAAATCACGACACCGCGTAAGCGCAACACGAATGCGATCGGCAGCACCGGGCCGGCGAAGGCGGCTTTGCCGGCCGAACGATCGGTGCGGAAGCCAAAACGCGCCGCAGCCCCCATCATGCCTGATATCGCACCGGAAGCCCCGACCAGCGGCGCCTCACCGTAAGGATGCAGTGCCCAGAAAAGCGCGACCGAAGCCAGCCCGGTTGCGGCAAAGAACAGCG
>NZ_JBVVPC010000191.1:0-281 GCF_055807355.1 Bradyrhizobium sp. Ken01 | reverse complement strand
CTCACTGCCGCCTTTTACGCATTCGAGTAACGTTCCGTCTCCGGCATCCAGCGTTCTATCAGGGCTTTTGCCTGTTGTGGGTAACGTTCGTGAATATGGCGTGCCAGGCGCTGAACTTCCGGGATCATCGCCTGATCGCGCAGTAAATCCGCCACTTTAAATTCAGCATTACCCGTCTGACGCGTGCCTAACAATTCGCCAGGGCCGCGAATCTCCAGATCTTTTTGCGCAATCACAAAACCGTCGTTACTGTCGCGCAGCACTTGCAGGCGAATTTGCAC
>NZ_JBVVPC010000190.1:0-281 GCF_055807355.1 Bradyrhizobium sp. Ken01 | reverse complement strand
AACACCGGTTTAATTGCCCGACGCCCTCTGGATTTTCCGAGGGCGTATTTGTTTCTATGTCCTTCTTGCCCCCGCCCGTAAAAATATTTTCACTTTAAATTCAATTTGATAACTACATCCATTAGCCACAGCGCGATCCTGTGCGAAATTTTGTGATCTTCCTCCACATTACATAACATCATATGTTGTTATATTCATCATGCATTGTCATGTTACCTTTTAAATGACTGCAAACTCTCCCCTACAACGTATTGGACAAGAAAAAGGTATCGCTATGGGAA
>NZ_JBVVPC010000189.1:0-284 GCF_055807355.1 Bradyrhizobium sp. Ken01 | reverse complement strand
ACAGCCCAGATCGACGTGCAATGGTTCACGACACCAGACGTTCAGGTGCGGAGCTCCGGACGGCCTTGCGCCGCGCCGGGTGGCGGTGCGAAATAGAGCCCCTGCACCGGCAGCGGGCGTGAGCGGAGATAGCGCAAGACCACCCTCCCCATGAACCTCAGAAAAGCCCCGCGCGAGGCGCGTATTGCTACCGACCATGAGCCGCCTCATGATTATTTCGCCTGAGCATCCGGCAGATCGACAAGGGTGTGGAGATGATGCTGCACGAAGTCATCGCCAAAGCT
>NZ_JBVVPC010000188.1:0-286 GCF_055807355.1 Bradyrhizobium sp. Ken01 | reverse complement strand
AATTCCGCTGTCGACGAATTGCTGGCCGGCAGGATGGACCGCCGCGACTTCCTGCGCCATGGCAGCGTGCTTGGTCTCTCACTGCCGTTCCTGGGCAGCCTTGTCGCGGCCGCCGGCCTCGGCACGCAGCAAGCACGCGCGGAGGGCAAGCCGGGCGGCACGGTGCGCGCCGGCGTGGCGACGCCGGGCGGCGCCATCGATCCCGTCACCTATTATGACAGCGGCAGCTACCAGCTGGTTTTCCAGACCGCCGAATTTCTCTGCATCACGCAGCCGGACCTCACCT
>NZ_JBVVPC010000187.1:0-287 GCF_055807355.1 Bradyrhizobium sp. Ken01 | reverse complement strand
GGTTCCCGGCGAGAGGATGCCGCAAAAAGGGATTGACTAACCAAGGCCCGTTACAGAAGCCCGGATGGAGCGAAGCGCAATCCGGGACATTCCCCGCATTCCGCTTCGCTCCATGCGGGCTACGAAAAAACAAAACGCCGGAGCGGTTTCCTGCCCCGGCGCTTTGTTCGTTCAGGCGACGAAACCTACGCCGCGTTGAAGCCTGCGACGGCCTTCACTTCGAGGAAGTCCTCGAGGCCGTACTTGCCCCACTCGCGGCCGTTGCCGGACTGCTTGTAGCCGCCGAA
>NZ_JBVVPC010000186.1:0-289 GCF_055807355.1 Bradyrhizobium sp. Ken01 | reverse complement strand
AAACTAACCTTACAGCCAACCTGTCTGTGGCCATTATCTTGTGGATCTCGCTTTTTCTCGGCGACACGATTCTACAACTTTTTGGTATATCAATTGATTCGTTCCGTATCGCCGGGGGTATCCTGGTGGTGACAATAGCGATGTCGATGATCAGCGGCAAGCTTGGCGAGGATAAACAGAACAAGCAAGAAAAATCAGAAACCGCGGTACGTGAAAGCATTGGTGTGGTGCCACTGGCGTTGCCGTTGATGGCGGGGCCAGGGGCGATCAGTTCTACCATCGTCTGGGG
>NZ_JBVVPC010000185.1:0-289 GCF_055807355.1 Bradyrhizobium sp. Ken01 | reverse complement strand
CTTATGTCGTGATCTCCCCGGGGAGCGATGCACTATTGCCCCCGTCGCCTTGCGGATGGCTGATGCGTGTGCCCGGTTGGGCAACCACATCACCACAAGACTTGACGCACAGACCCCGGGCGTCAGGACCACACGATTTTGCCGTACGCCGGTCACACCGGTCGTGTGCGCGACGCTTTCGCTCACGGTTGCCCGCCCTGCGAAACCCTTCGCGCCGATGTGACCAACGTCCACCGCCGTCCGGCCCGCGTTCGTGACGATCGCGATACGCCCCTCTTCCTTGGGCCGG
>NZ_JBVVPC010000184.1:0-289 GCF_055807355.1 Bradyrhizobium sp. Ken01 | reverse complement strand
GGCGAGATCTCTATCGGTGCTCGTTCCGTAACTGGGCTGCCAGTGCACAGGCGCAATATCGGGGTCGTGTTCCAAAACTACGCCTTGTTTCCCCATCTCTCCGTTTTCGAAAACGTGGCATTTGCCCTGAAAATGCGCGGATTGTCCGGCTCCGAGCTTCGTGCCGGTGTCGCCGAAGCGCTCAATCTTGTTCAGCTCAGTCATTACGAGGGGCGCATGCCTCATGAGCTGTCTGGTGGCCAGCAGCAGCGCGTTGCATTAGCCCGTGCGCTTGTGTTCCGTCCAGGTG
>NZ_JBVVPC010000183.1:0-290 GCF_055807355.1 Bradyrhizobium sp. Ken01 | reverse complement strand
CGCAAAGCCAGACGCATTGCCGACCCAGGACTGCAGCCGGAGCGCACATCACTGGCGTGGTTTCGTACCATGCTGGGCTACGGCGCGTTGATGGCGTTGGCTATCAAACACAACTGGCACCAGGCGGGCATGTTATTCTGGATTTCGATTGGCATTCTCGCCATCGTGGCGCTGATCCTCTGGCACTACACCCGTAATCGCAATTTAATGGATGTCACGAATAGCGATTTTTCCCAATTTCACGTAGTCCGTGACAAATTTTTGATCTCCCTCGCGGTGTTATCTCTCGC
>NZ_JBVVPC010000182.1:0-293 GCF_055807355.1 Bradyrhizobium sp. Ken01 | reverse complement strand
TGGACCAGACCGACTATCCCGGCTTCGACGTCGAGGCGGTCAACCAGACCTTCATGGAGTGGGAGCACCACAAGGGCGAAGACATTATGAGCTTCCGCGATCACGCCTACCGCTCGCTGATGACCGGCACCATGGCGCCGCTGCATCATACGCCATGGCTGCAGGCGCTGGACGATTCCATGGAGAGCTATCTGGAAGTCAAAGGGGTAGCAGCGGAATAAAGGTTCGGCCAGCGGCTTGAATTCTTTTGATGGCCTGATGGGTTTGCCATCAAGCTGTCAAAAGAGGAAACA
>NZ_JBVVPC010000181.1:0-297 GCF_055807355.1 Bradyrhizobium sp. Ken01 | reverse complement strand
ATGCGCTTCGCTCAAGGGACAGCGCAAAGGCCCGGTTTGATGGGGTTCTCTCCGGGCCTCTGGCTCCGCTTCGTCGCACGCCGGTTCGGGATCGAGAACCCTCGCAGACGAGACACCGGCAACGAATACAACCACAGCCTGAGTCGGATGGTGAAATTGAGGCGCAGACAGCGCCGCATATGCACGGCGATCCCCGTTGGCCTGGGGAGCACCTCAGAGCGACGAGATAAGCAGTGCCACCAGCACGAGGTTGAAGGTGCCTAACGCTAGCACGGCGACATCAAAAACGCGGGTCAA
>NZ_JBVVPC010000180.1:0-299 GCF_055807355.1 Bradyrhizobium sp. Ken01 | reverse complement strand
GCAGCCGATCTCCCCGTGAAGGCCAAAGCGGTCGAATACGTGAAGATCTGCTCCCTGTACGGTGCGGGTTTCTACTACATCCCCGGCACCGACACCTGCATCAAGCTGGGTGGTTACCTGCGCGCTGAAGTCGCGCTGGGCACCAACTCGGACTTCGGTGGCGGTCTCAACACGTCGACCCAGGGCGCCAACGGTGCACGCAACCGTCTGACGAACTACTACACCATGCGCGCTCGTGAAGATCTCAACATCGACACGCGCACCGCGACTGAGTACGGCGTTGTCCGTACCTTCTTCGA
>NZ_JBVVPC010000179.1:0-304 GCF_055807355.1 Bradyrhizobium sp. Ken01 | reverse complement strand
GGCAGCCGCGCGAGATGGTGGCCGACAACACGCAATGTTTGCCGCTGCGTGCCGCCGCCACGAAGAGGTCGCGCATGGCAGGAAACAGCACTTCGGGCGGCCCGACCAGCAAGGTCGAGATGTCGTCGGTCTCGATCCTGAGTTTGTCGCGCCAGGGATCGAGCGCACCGAGCGCGCCAAGGATGACACCGACGAAATCGTCGGTCATGGGATATAGGGAAATCTGTGCGCCTGAAAACATCGCCCGCCTCGCTCCGCTGGTATTACCCAGATCAGCTTCTAGGGTCTGTGGGCTTGCCGCCCC
>NZ_JBVVPC010000178.1:0-304 GCF_055807355.1 Bradyrhizobium sp. Ken01 | reverse complement strand
CAACCGCCAAGTTCGAGGGCAGCACGATCAAGGAAGGGATTCCCCCAGCCGTGGTCGCGGGTATCACGGCTGCCTACCGCGCGCAGGCAGGAGCGACTGGCCCTCTTGATCTTCTAGATGACGGTGATCGTTTTACCCGCGATCTCTTGACAGGCAATCTCGGTTCATCGTGGGAAGTTCAGAAATGCTATCTAAAACCATACGCATGTTGCCGGTACATGCATGGAGCTATCGACGCGATCCTTTCCATGCGTCGGCAAGGGGACGAGATCCGGAAGCTACGCATCGAGACGTTCGACCAAGC
>NZ_JBVVPC010000177.1:0-308 GCF_055807355.1 Bradyrhizobium sp. Ken01 | reverse complement strand
ACACGCGGCGTGCCTCCATGACGACATCAATAGGGGAGTAACCGCGCCCGTCGCCGAAGCCGCGGATGCCGTCCGACTTGAACGACAGATTCGGGGCGCGCAAATGAAGCGCCCGACCGGTGCTGGACGGCCGCCACTCGGCGACGGCCTTGAAACCACCACCGGCCCGATAGCAGCGCTGCGCCCCGAGATGCGGCACCCAGGCGGCAAGGTTCGCCAGCGCCCGGTCATTCACCGCGCGGAACATGGCCGCCGCGTCTGAGCCGTCGGGAGATGCAACGGACTGCTCGACGGCCCCGCCGCATGAC
>NZ_JBVVPC010000176.1:0-320 GCF_055807355.1 Bradyrhizobium sp. Ken01 | reverse complement strand
TCGAACTGCGACACGGCCTTACCCATGGTGAAGCCAGCGAACTGGATGAAGGCGTAGTACACACCGAGCGAACCGGCCGAAGTGTTGCCGTCGGTGCCGTTGACCGAGCCGCCACCCGAACCGAACAGACCCGTGGTGGTCGCGCCGGGGTTGGTGGCCGCAGCCAGCGTACCGCTGTAGGCGGTGGTGCCGGTGGCCGAACCGGTGCCGACGTAGTTGCCGGACGTCCAGGAGAACACGCCATCGAAGAAGGTACGGACAACGCCGTACTCAGTCGCGGTGCGCGTGTCGATGTTGAGATCTTCACGAGCGCGCATGGT
>NZ_JBVVPC010000175.1:0-320 GCF_055807355.1 Bradyrhizobium sp. Ken01 | reverse complement strand
ACCATGCGCGCTCGTGAAGATCTCAACATCGACACGCGCACCGCGACTGAGTACGGCGTTGTCCGTACCTTCTTCGACGGCGTGTTCTCCTGGACCTCCGGCAACTACGTCGGCACCGGTTCGGCCACCGGCACCACCGCCTACAGCGGTACGCTGGCTACTGCCACGACGCCTGGTGCGACCACCACGTCGCTCTTTGGATCGGGCGGCGGTGCGATCAGCGGCAACGACGGAAATACTTCTGCCGGTTCGCTCGGTGTGTACTACGCCTTCATCCAGTTCGCTGGCTTCACCATGGGTAAGGCCGTGTCGCAGTTCGA
>NZ_JBVVPC010000174.1:0-324 GCF_055807355.1 Bradyrhizobium sp. Ken01 | reverse complement strand
CAACTGGGTGCTCGATGCCGACATACGCAACTTCTTCGACTCGGTCGACCACGAGTGGCTGCTGCGGATGGTGGCGCACAGGATCGCCGATCCTCGCATATTGCGGCTCATAGAGCTGTGGCTGCGGGCCGGCATTCTTGAGAGCGGCGAGAAGCAAGAAACGGACAGGGGTACCCCGCAGGGGGCGGGCATCAGTCCGCTCCTCGCCAACATCTTTCTGCACTACATCCTCGATCTCTGAGTCCACCAATGGCGCCGTCGCCGCGCACGCGGTCGCGTTGTGGCCGTTCGCTATGCGGACGACTTCGTCATGGGCTTCGAGAG
>NZ_JBVVPC010000173.1:0-325 GCF_055807355.1 Bradyrhizobium sp. Ken01 | reverse complement strand
ATCGCCTTGCGCGTCTCATCCAATCGAAGGTCCGCAGTCTGGAAAATCGTCTGATCGGCCGCTCCGCTCAGGGTCTCCGAAGCGGACAATTCCTCAACGCGGATGCCATCAAGCGTCCAGCCGTGTGAGGACGCAATCGCTTGCAGTTCGGCGGCGGTTTGCGAAAGGCTGACATAGATGCAGCGTTCACCGGCTGCCACACCAGCGCGCAGGAATTGCAACGCCGCCGTCGTCTTGCCTGCGCCCGGATCGCCTTGCACGATATAGAAATTTGAAGCGGGACCAGCCGATGCACCCCGAAGGGCACGTAGCTGTTAATGCGCAC
>NZ_JBVVPC010000172.1:0-325 GCF_055807355.1 Bradyrhizobium sp. Ken01 | reverse complement strand
CAACTGGGTGCTCGATGCCGACATACGCAACTTCTTCGACTCGGTCGACCACGAGTGGCTGCTGCGGATGGTGGCGCGCAGGATCGCCGATCCTCGCATATTGCGGCTCATAGAGCTGTGGCTGCGGGCCGGCGTTCTTGAGAGCGGCGAGAAGCAAGAAACGGATAGGGGGTACCCCGCAGGGGGCGGGCATCAGTCCGCTCCTCGCCAACATCTTTCTGCACTACATCCTCGATCTCTGGACCCATCAATGGCGCCGTCGCCGCGCACGCGGTCGCGTTGTGGCCGTTCGCTATGCGGACGACTTCGTCATGGGCTTCGAGAG
>NZ_JBVVPC010000171.1:0-325 GCF_055807355.1 Bradyrhizobium sp. Ken01 | reverse complement strand
CGGTGCATCCCACTAAAGAGGAAGTCGCTGGCCGCAGGGCATTCCGCTCGGTGGCCGATCTGCCCGAGGCGCCTGACGCTGCATGGGTTGGCGTCAACCGGCATCTCACCATAGAGGTGATCAACGCCCTGGCTGAGCGCGGTGCCGGCGGCGCTGTCTGCTACGCCGGCGGCTTCCTCGAAACCGGAGCCTATGATCAGGAAGGCTCGAGACTGCAGTCCGAGCTTATTGCTGCCGCCGGCCAGATGCCGATAATCGGTCCGAACTGCTACGGCTTGATCAACTATGCAGACGGCGCTCTTCTGTGGCCGGACCATCATGGCGG
>NZ_JBVVPC010000170.1:0-327 GCF_055807355.1 Bradyrhizobium sp. Ken01 | reverse complement strand
GTAGGCAGCCGTGATACCCGCGACCACGGCTGGGGGAATCCCTTCCTTGATCGTGCTGCCCTCGAACTTGGCGGTTGGCTCTAAGAACACGATCGGTCCTTCGGACCCGGCGATCGCCAAGGCATGAGCAGTTTCTGTTGCATTCAAGCTCAAGAGACGAGAAACAGCGGCCGCAGCCCCGTAGCCGACCCAGCGTCCAGTCGCATACGTCTCGATTGTTGAGATAGGACGAGAGCACGCGATCCTGAGAGCGATTTCGTATCCGAGTGCGATCGCAGCCATTGTTTCGGAAACAGAAGCGTTAACGGCCTGAGCCACCGCCAAGGC
>NZ_JBVVPC010000169.1:0-327 GCF_055807355.1 Bradyrhizobium sp. Ken01 | reverse complement strand
GTAGGCAGCCGTGATACCCGCGACCACGGCTGGGGGAATCCCTTCCTTGATCGTGCTGCCCTCGAACTTGGCGGTTGCGTCTAAGAACACGATCGGTCCTTCGGACCCGGCGATCGCCAAGGCATGAGCAGTTTCTGTTGCATTCAAGCCCAAGAGACGAGAAACAGCGGCCGCAGCCCCGTAGCCGACCCAGCGTCCAGTCGCATACGTCTCGATTGTTGAGAAAGGACGAGAGCACGCGATCCTGAGGGCGATTTCGTATCCGAGTGCGATCGCAGCCATTGTTTCGGAAACAGAAGCGTTAACGGCCTGAGCCACCGCCAAGGC
>NZ_JBVVPC010000168.1:0-333 GCF_055807355.1 Bradyrhizobium sp. Ken01 | reverse complement strand
CGTATTCGTCTTGACCGGCAGGCTCTCGCATCATTCGTTCTCCGTATAGCGGCAACAAATCATCAAGCCTTGCCGAGTGCAACCCGATCACGCTGCCTTGATGCGTTCGACCGGTCCTTGACGTCTTCAGGTGGCGGCTTGCTGCCGGCTTTTGGTTCTTGGCCGTCTTTGGTCTCTCAGGCAATCCAGGAAACGGCTGCCCAAAGGCGACCGTAGCTCCCTCTATCATGGAATGCATTCGTGGAGGAAAAATGATGCGGGGCGCGGATTGGGCTTCGCAAACCGTGATTCGGACGGTGACGTCGCACAGGGTTGTTGTACGGGCGAATCGCC
>NZ_JBVVPC010000167.1:0-363 GCF_055807355.1 Bradyrhizobium sp. Ken01 | reverse complement strand
TGTGTATCCGCCCATTCTGAGTAATGGCATGTTCAATTTTATTGTCATGCAAACGCTGTTTTATTTGCCGTTCTTTATCCTCGGCGCACTGGCTTTCATTTTCCCTCATCTTAAAGCCTTGTTTACCACGCCGTCTCGTGGCTGTACCCTTGCAGTAGCATTGGCGTTTGTCGCTTATTTACTCAACCAGCGCTATGGCAGTGGCGATGCCTGGATGTACGAAACCAAGCCAGTTGGAGGTGATGTGCGGTGTAATGTATGCGCCGAAAAACAGCGTTAACGGGTGGTGAACCAGATAGATAAACAGCGATGCGTTAACAAAATAAGTCACCCGCGCTGACTGGAAGTTAAGCAAACGGTGGC
>NZ_JBVVPC010000166.1:0-368 GCF_055807355.1 Bradyrhizobium sp. Ken01 | reverse complement strand
CCGAACCGGACCGAGATCAGCCGCATCGACCGCCTGGCGCCGCCGTGACCCGCCGCAAGATCATGGTCGAGCGCCTGGCAATACATCTCGGCGAAGCGCTTGGTGAGGCCGAGCATCGACACCGGCTCGATCGCCTTGTCGGTCGAGATCATCACCATGGCTTCGGCGCCGGCGCTGTGAGCGGCATCGGCAACGTTGATCGAGCCGAAGATGTTGGTCTTGACGCCCTCGCTCCAGTCGCGCTCGAGGATCGGCACGTGCTTGAGCGCGGCGGCATGGAACACGATGTCCGGCTTGAACTCGGCCATCAGGCGCATGATGCGCTCACGGTCGCGGATGTCGGCGATCCGCCCTTCGATCGAAGCAGC
>NZ_JBVVPC010000165.1:0-383 GCF_055807355.1 Bradyrhizobium sp. Ken01 | reverse complement strand
CGAGAATGGCCGGCCCGGGATCGAGACCCGGTTCATGATCGCACACTTACGGGCTGTCCGATGAGGGCGTTTGCGAGTGCTGGGTTCACGACCCGTATTCCAGTTCTTCACCGGCGAAGAGTTCTTTCAGCACGCCTTCCCGCAAGAGCGCTCGGACCTGAGCCATTGGCGCAAGCGGCTCGGCGCAAGCTGGAGTCGTTGCTGGCCGAGAGCCTGTGGGTGGCGCACGAGGCCGGCGCGTTACGCGGCCAGGATCTCAAGCGCGTCACGGTCGACACCACGGTGCAGCCGAACGCCATCACCTTCCCGACCGATGCCAAGCTGCTTCATGCGGCTATCAAGGGGCTCAACCGCCTGGCGAGAAGGCACGCCGTCAGGCTGCG
>NZ_JBVVPC010000164.1:0-387 GCF_055807355.1 Bradyrhizobium sp. Ken01 | reverse complement strand
CCCTACGAGGGGGAGATTGTCAGCTTCATTAGGTGTGCCCCTTCTTCATCGTTGGAAATTGGCGAAAGCGGATACTCAGCCGATCTCCCCACCCGTGGGGAGATGTCCGGCAGGCCAGAGGGGGGCGTGCAGCCGAGGCGTTGGCGACCGCCTCGCTAAACCTTGTAACGGTCACATTTTTCCCATGGTGCGCCGCCTCCCTTTGCGGGCATCATGGAAAGACCCCTGTCCACTGGACCTCACATGACCGCCACCACCCCTCCCGGCATCGCCGACATCCACGCCGCCGCCGCGCGTCTCGCCGGCCTGATCGTCGAAACCCCGTTGATCGAATCGCAGGAGCTGAACAAGCGCTTCGGCGGCCGCATCCTGTTCAAGCCGGAGACG
>NZ_JBVVPC010000163.1:0-397 GCF_055807355.1 Bradyrhizobium sp. Ken01 | reverse complement strand
GCGACGAGCGCGAGGGAATGCGGGCCAGTTCGCCGGAAGAACCTTGCGCTCCCTAGTACTGTTTCGGTCATCACATCCCCTCCCGCAATGCGAGTTGAACTGGCGTTTCCTCCGACGTCTGTGTCAAGCCAAGTCTCACTTGGGTGCCAGTGGCTCTGGAGACGTTGATCCAATGGACTTACCGGCTCTTATCCTGTCACTGTTGACTTGCTGCTATCGCGGGACATTCGAAGCTTGCCGTTCCTGTGCTTCGTAGTATTCGGCCGAAAACTTGATCGACCACCGGGAGAAGAACGAACGCAATTTCTGCGTGGGTCCTTCCACGCCAAGATGTTCGGCCACGTGCGCGTTGTGAAGCCATCCAGCGAGCGACGCAAAACAGGCTGAGCGCATCAAC
>NZ_JBVVPC010000162.1:0-407 GCF_055807355.1 Bradyrhizobium sp. Ken01 | reverse complement strand
GAAGCCGTATGCGACAGCGTCGCCTGCTTGGCCTGTTCGGAACGACCGACCTTGATCGCGACGATTGGCTTTTTTAGCTCCCTTGCCCGTGCCGCGAGTTTTTCGAAACCGGATACAGAGTCGAACCCTTCGATGTGTAGACCGAGCGCGGTGACGCGGCCGTCCTCGATCATGGCAAGCGCAATTTCGGAAAGACCGATCTGCGCCTGATTACCGGCAGCCATAAGAAAAGCGATCGGCAAGCCACGTTTCTGCATCGAAAGGTTGATCGCGATGCTGGAGGATTGTGTGACAATGGCAACACCACGCCCTCCGTCGGGCAGCCTTTCCCCGCCATGATGGTCCGGCCACAGAAGAGCGCCGTCTGCATAGTTGATCAAGCCGTAGCAGTTCGGACCGATTATCGG
>NZ_JBVVPC010000161.1:0-407 GCF_055807355.1 Bradyrhizobium sp. Ken01 | reverse complement strand
GAAGCCGTATGCGACAGCGTCGCCTGCTTGGCCTGTTCGGAACGACCGACCTTGATCGCGACGATTGGCTTTTTTAGTTCCCTTGCCCGTGCCGCGAGTTTTTCGAAACCGGATACAGAATCGAACCCTTCGATGTGTAGACCGAGCGCGGTGACGCGGCCGTCCTCGATCATGGCAAGCGCTATTTCGGAAAGACCGATCTGCGCCTGATTACCGGCAGTCATAAGAAAAGCGATCGGCAAGCCACGTTTCTGCATCGAGAGGTTGATCGCGATGCTGGAGGATTGTGTGACAATGGCAACACCACGCCCTCCGTCGGGCAGCCTTTCGCCGCCATGATGGTCCGGCCACAGAAGAGCGCCGTCTGCATAGTTGATCAAGCCGTAGCAGTTCGGACCGATTATCGG
>NZ_JBVVPC010000160.1:0-414 GCF_055807355.1 Bradyrhizobium sp. Ken01 | reverse complement strand
TTGGAGCGCCCTGGTGCGAGCCTTAATTGAACTTGGCAACTTCGTTAGCAACTTCCCCGCAAGTGCATTACCGGTGGCTGCACGGCAGACTATCTCGCTGCTTGTGCTAGATCTCATCGGTGCGACCGCTGCGGGCCTGCAATCGCCGTTGGCTGATGCAGCCAGAACGTCAGCCCTAAAAGCTTACGGCGAGGGTCCCATCACCATCTGGTTGACCGACAAACAGTCGAGTATTGCGGGCGCCGCGATGGCGAACAGCGCTGCGGCCAGCGCGCTCGACATCGATGATGGTCACCGCGGATCGGGAGGGCACCCTGGTGCAGGTGTTATTCCCGCTGCCTTGGCGGTGGCTCAGGCCGTTAACGCTTCTGTTTCCGAAACAATGGCTGCGATCGCACTCGGATACGAAATCGC
>NZ_JBVVPC010000159.1:0-418 GCF_055807355.1 Bradyrhizobium sp. Ken01 | reverse complement strand
GGGCGGATGGTGGCCGCTGAACGTCATGTTCACGCTGTTGGCCGCAACCGCGATGCTCTACCTGGTCGAGCGCGGCCGCTCGGTCGCTCCTATAGCGCTGTTCGTCGTGGCCGGCGGCCTGGTCGAGTTCTGTTGGCCGGCGCTGCTGCTGGCCGCCTCTGTCTGGTTGTACCTCAAGCGCCCGACGTGGGCGTCCGCGTTGATGGCGCTGCTGTCTTGCGCGTCCCTGTGGTACATCAATGGCAACCTTTGGGCGCTTGCTGTTGTGCCCCTGGTGATCGTCGCCGCCGGCGTCGATCTTCGTGTCCCGCGCCTGCGCTGGGCCTTTTACACGTACTACCCGCTGCATCTTGCCGCACTTTGGCTGATCCGCATTCCGATGCGCGAGGCGGGCTACTTGTTTTTCACCTGACCTTTG
>NZ_JBVVPC010000158.1:0-429 GCF_055807355.1 Bradyrhizobium sp. Ken01 | reverse complement strand
GTGAACTCGGCGCTCGACAACCCCACCAACTTCTTCACGGCGCAGTCGCTCGACAACCGCGCCAGCGACATCAACAATCTGCTCGATGGCATCGCCAACGGCGTGCAGGTGCTGCAGGCCGCCAACACCGGCATCACCTCGCTGCAGAAGCTGCTCGACTCCGCGAAGTCGATCGCCAACCAGGCGCTGCAGACCACGGTCGGCTATTCGACCAAGTCGAACGTCTCGACCACGGTTGCCGGCGCGACTTCCTCCGATCTCCGTGGCACCACGACCTATTCCAGCACGACCGCTCTCTCGAACGTGGTGTTCGACGGTACTGCGGGCGGAACTACCGTTGCGTCCGGAACGACCACGCTCGGCGGTGGGTCGGCTTCGCTGGTCGGATCCGCGGCACCGGACGGCGGTGGCACTGCGGCCAAATTGGCT
>NZ_JBVVPC010000157.1:0-446 GCF_055807355.1 Bradyrhizobium sp. Ken01 | reverse complement strand
CAGGGAAGACCGGGTGCCGGCTGGCACCCACGGTCCACTGTGCGAAGGTTGCGCTACAAGAGGCTGCACAGCGGCATACAGGTGAAGCCCAACACACGGCCTTCCCTGCGCAGTGGTTTGACGGCTTATGCCGAGCTCTCCCCGGGGAGCGATGCACTATTGCCCCCGTCGCCTTGCGGATGGCTGATGCGCCTGCCCGGTCGGGCAGCCCACATCACCACAAGACTTGACGCACAGACCCCGGGCGTCAGGACGACACGGTTTTGCCGTACGCTGTCAGCATCGGTCGTGTGCGCGACGTCTTCGCTCACGGTTTCCCGCCCTGCGACACCCTTCGCGCCGATGTGACCAGCGTCCACCGCAGCCCATCCCACGTTCGTGACGATCGCGATACGCCCCTCTGACCGGGATGAGGTGGCGGGATGAATACGCTAAAGCCGAATTTC
>NZ_JBVVPC010000156.1:0-478 GCF_055807355.1 Bradyrhizobium sp. Ken01 | reverse complement strand
CGGTGACCGGCGGCGTGATGCACATGTTCAACAACTCCGGCCAGTCCTGCAACGCGCCCTCGCGCATGATCGTGCCGCTCTCGAAGATGAAGGAAGTCGCCGCGATCGCGAAGGCTGTCGCCGACAAGACCAAGGCGGGCGATCCGCGCGCCGAAGGCACCACCATCGGCCCCGTCGTCAACCGCGGCCAGTGGGACAAGATCCAGGGCCTGATCAAGAAGGGCATCGACGAGGGCGCAACGCTCGTCTCGGGCGGCCCGGGCCTGCCCGAGGGCGTCAACAAGGGCTTCTATGTCCGTCCGACCATCTTCGCCGACGTCACCCCTGACATGACGATCGCGCGCGAAGAGATCTTCGGACCGGTGCTGACCATCATCGGCGCCAAGGACGAAGCCGAGGCGGTGCACATCGCCAACGACACGCCCTATGGGCTTGCCGGCTACGTCACGGGTGCGTCCGTCGAGGACGCCAAGCGCGT
>NZ_JBVVPC010000155.1:0-478 GCF_055807355.1 Bradyrhizobium sp. Ken01 | reverse complement strand
CGGTGACCGGCGGCGTGATGCACATGTTCAACAACTCCGGCCAGTCCTGCAACGCGCCCTCGCGCATGATCGTGCCGGCCTCGAAGATGAAGGAAGTCGCCGCGATCGCGAAGGCCGTCGCCGACAAGACCAAGGCCGGCGATCCGCGCGCCGAAGGCACCACCATCGGCCCGGTCGTCAACCGCGGCCAGTGGGACAAGATCCAGGGCCTGATCAAGAAGGGCATCGACGAGGGCGCAACGCTCGTCGCCGGCGGCCCGGGCCTGCCCGAGGGCGTCAACAAAGGCTTCTATGTCCGTCCGACCATCTTCGCCGACGTCACCCCCGACATGACGATTGCGCGTGAAGAGATCTTCGGACCGGTGCTGACCATCATCGGCGCCAAGGACGAAGCCGAAGCCGTGCACATCGCCAACGACACGCCCTATGGGCTTGCCGGCTACGTCACGGGTGCGTCCGTCGAGGACGCCAAGCGCGT
>NZ_JBVVPC010000154.1:0-488 GCF_055807355.1 Bradyrhizobium sp. Ken01 | reverse complement strand
CGAATGCGCTGACGGCGTGTAAGTTTCGCCTCCGACGAGCGCCACCGGAAGAACAGCCGATACAGTTCACCGTCTCCGAACAGCTCGTTGAGCTCGTGCATCGTGACGTAGACAAGAAAAAGGACCATCAACCATATCTGAATTGACAAAAATCTCGCCAACGGAAATTGACCAGCGAAGTGATCTCCGAAATCAGTGATAGCGCCGCCCGCGGCGACAAAATGGACGAGTTCCTCTGCCAGCCGCACAATCAGGACGCATAGCCAGTAGATAGCGCTCTTGAACAGGATAGGCTGGAGCATTGGCGCGCCGTCGAAGCGACGCATGAAACGCATGTTGTCGGTTACCAAAACGGCTTTTCCGACTAGCAACGCCGCTACCAGCGAGGTGAAGAAGCCGCTGAACTCAATGCCGTGCTCCTGCAGGATCAGGCGTTTAGTGTACAGGATCAGGTTGAAGCCGACGAAGAAGAAGATTGTCGGCGGAAG
>NZ_JBVVPC010000153.1:0-502 GCF_055807355.1 Bradyrhizobium sp. Ken01 | reverse complement strand
GCGGACGAAGAGCAGCCGGGCCTGATCATTCTCGGCAAGCAGGCGATCGACGACGACAGCAATCAGACCGGCCAGATGCTGGCCGCGCTGCTCGGCTGGTCGCAGGCGACCTTCGCCTCGAAGCTCGAGGTCGAAGGCAGCGACTTCAAGGTCACCCGCGAAGTCGACGGCGGCTTGCAGACCGTGAAGCTGAAGGGACCGGCGATCGTCACCACCGATCTCCGTCTCAACGAGCCGCGCTACGCCTCGCTGCCGAACATCATGAAGGCCAAAAAGAAGCCGATTGCGGACAAGACCGTGGCCGATTACGGCGTCGACCCCACCCCCCGCCTAGAGGTTCTCAACACGACCGAGCCGGCGGGCCGCAAGGCGGGCGTCAAGGTCAAGGACGTCGCCGAGCTGGTGTCGAAACTCAAGAACGAAGCCGGGGTGCTCTGATGACGACGCTTCTGATTGCCGAACACGACAATGCGTCGCTCAAGGATGCGACCAACAAGGCCCT
>NZ_JBVVPC010000152.1:0-521 GCF_055807355.1 Bradyrhizobium sp. Ken01 | reverse complement strand
TGCTTGGTCTTGACGCGTGGCTTGGCTAGCTTTCCGACTGGTCCTGCTCCTTTGGTGTTCAATGCACTGATCAGGACTTCGAGCTTGCGATCACAGTCGAGCATCTTTGCTTGATAAGCGTCGTAGAGCTCCAGCGATTGAGTCAACGCGAAGACATGTTCGTGGCGGTCATTGCCTACGAGTGCTGCGCGGATCGTCTCGATCGATGAATGGCAGCGCACGTCCCGATAGGTTGCTAGGACGTCGGGATTGCGTTCGCCTGCGACAATGGCTCGGATAATCCGCATGCCGGTCGCGCCGGTGATATCCGAGACAACATGATGGAGCTGCAGGTTCATCTCCATCAGGGCCTTCTGCATATGTTGGATATGGGCGGCAGCATATTCCACGAGCCGCTCGCGCTGGCGCAGATAGGCTCGCAAGGTTGCGATCTCGGCATCGGGTCGAAAGCTGCCCCGTAACAGGCCATAGGAGTGGAGCTGGCGTAACCAAGCGGCATCGCTGACATCGGTTTTGCGCCC
>NZ_JBVVPC010000151.1:0-537 GCF_055807355.1 Bradyrhizobium sp. Ken01 | reverse complement strand
CACCTCATGACCACGCTCGACGTGCTCAAGAACTATCATTTCGAGGAACCGGTCGGCACCGCCATGGTGCTGCGCGAGCCGGTCGGCGTAGTCGGCATGATCACGCCCTGGAACTGGCCGCTCAACCAGATTGCCTGCAAGGTCGCGCCCGCGCTCGCCGCCGGCTGCACCATGATCCTGAAGCCGTCGGAGTTCACCCCGACCTCGGCCTTGATCTTTGCGGAAATCCTCCATGAAGCCGGCGTGCCGAAGGGCGTGTTCAACCTCGTCAACGGTCTCGGCCCCGAGGTCGGCGCCGCCATGAGCGAGCACCCCGACATCGACATGATCTCGTTCACCGGCTCGACCCGCGCCGGTATCGACGTGGCCAAGCGCGCGGCACCGACCGTGAAGCGCGTGAGCCAGGAGCTCGGCGGCAAGTCGCCGAACGTCATCCTCGAAGGCGCCGACCTCACGAAGGCGGTGACCGGCGGCGTGATGCACATGTTCAACAACTCCGGCCAGTCCTGCAACGCGCCCTCGCGCATGATCGTGCCG
>NZ_JBVVPC010000150.1:0-586 GCF_055807355.1 Bradyrhizobium sp. Ken01 | reverse complement strand
GGGGCGGAATCCGCATTATGGTTTTGCTGGGCGAAGCGGATCTACCGTGGCTCTGAAGAACCCCGACGCTATTGCGGCAGTCGTGACTGCGCTGCGGCTTACTTACGGCGACGAAACGGCACGAGCCATGCTGGTCGGCGGCATGAGCCTGGCCGCGCTGATAGAGGCGATGTTCTCCGCCTCGGTTGAGCGACGCGATGCCGTTCGATACGTTGCGTCTGCCTTGGACGACTTCGCCATCTCGCCGGAACCCGGCCCCGTCTGGCACCTTCGCTACGTTTACGAAAGTCATGGCTCGTTTCGTGTTGTCGATATGGAGATTGCGACCCCGACCGGCACACTGTCCAGTAAAGACGTCTGGCTTCGTCTGCCCGTCTAGCTACCTCGCCACCTCTGCGATGTGGCCGGTGCTGTCGACGATTAGCGAGCGCGCGGTGCCTTCCTTGACGGCCTTGTAGGTCTTTATCTTTCCGGCTGGTAGTTCCTGGATGTGGGAATAGCCGGCGGCGCGAAGCTTGGCGATGATCTCCTCCGACGTCAGGCTGAGCGCGGACGAGGATCCCCAGACCAGTACGAGGGCAGCCAT
>NZ_JBVVPC010000149.1:0-629 GCF_055807355.1 Bradyrhizobium sp. Ken01 | reverse complement strand
GCGCGGCTGGCTAATCCCGACAACGACGCGGCTGCCATCAGCGACGCGTTCAAGCGGATGGGGTTCGATATCGTGGAGCTGCGCCGCGATCTCGGCGTCGTCGAGATGCGGCGGGCGGTGCGCGATTTTGCTGCGGTTGCTGCAGATTCCGACATGGCCGTGGTCTACTACGCCGGTCACGGCATCGAGGTGAACGGCGCGAACTTCCTGATTCCGGCAGATGCCAGGCTGCAAAGCGATTTCGACGTCGAGGACGAGGCGGTCCCGCTGGACCGGATTCTCCAGGCGATAAATCCGGCGAAGCGGCTGCGGCTCGTCATCCTCGATGCCTGCCGCGACAATCCGTTTGCGGAGCGGATGACACGCAGTGTGGCCACGCGTTCGATGGGCCGCGGCCTTGCCAAGATCGAGCCTGCGACGGCGGATACGCTGATTGCGTTCGCCGCCAAGGCCGGCGCGGTCGCCGGCGACGGCGACGGTGCGCACAGCCCGTTTGCGACCGCGCTCCTCAATCATTTGGCGACGCCCGGCCTCGACCTTCGCCTGACGCTTGGCCGGGTCCGCGACGAGGTGCTGAAGAGCACGGGACGGCGGCAGGAGCCGTTCGTCTACGGATCGCTCGGTGGCGA
>NZ_JBVVPC010000148.1:0-708 GCF_055807355.1 Bradyrhizobium sp. Ken01 | reverse complement strand
TCGTGGTCGAGTAGCTCAGCCATTTGGCTTTCGCCCTCACAGATCCGGGCAGGCGGCTTTCCCGCACCCGGCTCTTCCCGAGGGTAACCCGCGTCATATCCGCGCCTGCGCCCAAGTGCGAGTGATGCGTGGAACGGGCAGACGGAAGCGTGCCGTCAGGGCCTCGAACTCCGACCAGCCCATGCGCCGACTTTTCTGACTGCGCCGTCTCAGACAGTGCAGCCAGATCCGACGCACTTCGCGGTAGAAGCCGTTAAGCGCTGGATAATTGTGCGGCCTGCCGTAGTAGCCGTAGTGTCCACGCAGCACTGCGGCGAACCACTCGTGCTGGGTGGCCAGTGACTCGTGCATGAGCCGCCAGGCCTCCTGGCGCAACGCCGTCAGCTTGCGCGTCAGGCGTTTCCCTTCCGTCTTGTGCTTCACGATAAACCGGCCGTCCCGGGTCCGCCCGCAGTAGTGGGTGAAGCCGAGGAAGGCGAAGGTCTCGGGTCGCCGCTCGCCGCGCCGCTGACGCGAGAGGGCCGCAAATCGACCGAACTCGATCAACCGCGTCTTGCCCTCATGAAGCATCAGGCCAAAGCTGGCCAGCCGCGCCTTGAGGGCCAAGAGCATCTCCTGCGCATCCACCTTGCTCTCGAAGCCCATGACGAAGTCGTCCGCATAGCGAACGGCCACAACGCGACCGCGTGCGCGGCGACGGCGCCATTG
>NZ_JBVVPC010000147.1:0-726 GCF_055807355.1 Bradyrhizobium sp. Ken01 | reverse complement strand
TTGTTTTTATGGCGCGCCAATCAGCCTAGCCTGAAGGAGATCGAGCTTAGCGCGCCCGTACATCTGCCGCTTGACCAGCTTGAGCTTGGTGATCTGAGCTTCCACTTGGCCATTGGACCACGGTTGCGTGATAGCCGCGTGCACCGCGCCCTTGTCGTTGGCGATGCCATTCGCGAACGAGCCAATGAGGCTCCGCTTGGATTCATCTATCCAAGGTTCGAGCTCGATCTCGGCCTTCTTTCGGATCATCGCGTGGAAGCGGCCAACGAGAGTGTTGGCATCGGCCAGCATAGGGACGCTTTGTTCAATAGCGGCAACCGTGACGGTCTCGGCCTTGGTTAGGTGGTCCCGCTTCATCGTCATCAACTGCGCTATCGTCCGGGCGGCGGGGACCCTCTGCAATTGTTGACGGCTGATGGTCTAGGCGCGTCGCCGTCGCGTGGCCCATTCCGCCACCACGCGCAGCGATCCCTTAAAGCCTTGCCCTCTCAAGCGGCGCCAGAGTTCGGCACCGTTACGACAGCCGCCTGACCACTGCGCGTCCAGGAATGGCAAGTGCCCATCCAGGGTGCTTTGACGGGTGCGGAAGATATCCGTACCGCCGCCGCGACTAATTTGGCGAACCAGATTGCGACTATGTCCTGTGCGGCGGACGATCTCCTTGAGCGGCACACCGTCGCTGACAAGAGCCGCGATTGCGGCATGGCTGTCCTGGCGCCGCAGATA
>NZ_JBVVPC010000146.1:0-749 GCF_055807355.1 Bradyrhizobium sp. Ken01 | reverse complement strand
TACTGGTTCCTCGAGATCTCCTTCCTCAGCGCGTTGCGCATGGCCTACCGCTATTTCCGCTATACGCGGGTTCGGCGTCACGCCCGCACTGGAGATGCCGCGCCGACGCTGCTGATCGGCCGCGCCGCGGATGCCGAGGTGCTGTTGCGCGGAATCGAGAGCGGGGCGATCAAGCGCATCTGGCCGGTCGGCGTGCTCTCGCCGTCGAGTTCCGATCGCGGCCAGTTCATCCGCAACGTCCCGGTTCTGGGCGGCGTCGATGACATCGAGGATGTCATCGCCGACTTCACCAAGCGCGGCAAGGGGATCGCGCGCGTCGTGATGACGCCGACGGCATTCGAGCCGGAGGCCCATCCCGAATCGATCCTGATGCGGGCGCGCAAGCTCGGCGTGATCGTGAGCCGCATGCCCTCGCTCGAGAGCGGCGATACGCCACGGCTCACGGCTGTCGCCGTCGAGGACCTGCTGCTGCGGCCGAGCGAAAAGATCGACTATGCGCGGCTCGAGGCCCTGATCGAGGGCAAGGCGGTGATCGTCACCGGCGGAGGCGGCTCGATCGGTTCCGAGATCTGCGAGCGTGTCGTCGCGTTCGGCGCCGCGCGCCTTCTGATCGTGGAAAATTCCGAGCCGGCGCTCTACGCGATCACCGAAACGCTCGCGGCGCTCGGCACTGCTGCTTCGATCGAAGGGCGGATCGCCGACATCCGCGACCGTGAGCGCATCATGCGCCTGATGGCCGAGTTCAAGCC
>NZ_JBVVPC010000145.1:0-795 GCF_055807355.1 Bradyrhizobium sp. Ken01 | reverse complement strand
GTCGTCACCAAGACCGGGTCCGAATACCTGACAGATTATCCACGAGACTTGCGCGTGGTCGCGAGATAGCCGGCAGGCCATGAGGATCGCGGTCTATCAATGCGCACTCGGCGGCAGCAGCCGCGAGGAGCGGTTGCGCCGGCTGCGGATAGCTCTGCGGGATCCTCAGGCTGCCGGCGCCGACTTGGTAGTATGTCCTGAGTTGTTCATGACCGGCTACAATGTCAGCGAGGATATCGGCCGGCTCGCGGAGCCGGTTGACGGGCCGTTCGCCCAGTCGATCGCCTGCCTTGCGCGCGAGCACGGCACGGCGATCCTCTACGGCTATCCGGAACGCGAGGGCCCCCGGATCTACAATTCCGCGGCTTGGATTTGCCGGGACGGCGCTCTGCTGGCCAATCATCGCAAATTAGCTTTGCCGCCGGGCTTCGAGACGCATTCGTTCGAGCGTGGCGACGAGGCGACCGTGGTCACGTTCGGGCATTTCAAGCTGGCACTGCTGGTCTGTTACGATATCGAGTTTCCGGAAGTCGTGCGGGGGATGGCGCTGCAAGGCGCCCATGCTGTAATTGCGCCGACTGCCCTTACCTCGAATTGGAGCAGCGTGGCGACGCGTATGGTCCCGACGCGGGCACTCGAAAACGGACTCTACGTCATCTATGCCAACCACGCCGGCCGCGAGCGCGACGCGGATTACCTGGGTGCAAGTTGCATCGTCGGTCCGGATGGCGAGGATCTCGCCCGCGCCGGCCTTGGCGAGCAGGTCGTTTCGGCCAACCTGGATCTCACCGCAAT
>NZ_JBVVPC010000144.1:0-829 GCF_055807355.1 Bradyrhizobium sp. Ken01 | reverse complement strand
CCACGCTCGGCGGTGGGTCGGCTTCGCTGGTCGGATCCGCGGCACCGGACGGCGGTGGCACTGCGGCCAAATTGGCTGCGGGCCTTACGCTCGCCGGCGCCCCCTCAGCGACAACCATTGCGGCCAAGGGCGCGCCTTCGGATGGCGAAACGCTGACCGTCGATGGACACACGATCACCTTCAAGACGGCCGACGTTCCGGCCGCTGCGCCCACAGGTTTGAACAAGGTTGGCAACCTCATCACGGATGGCAACGGAAATTCGACCGTTTACCTGGGTGCCACTGCTCCGACCGGCACGGTGCAGGATCTGGCTAACGCGATCGATCTCGCAACCGGTGCTGGGAAGCTCAACGGTGCTGGTACTGCCGTCGTAGCCGGCTCGGGCACTTTGGCTTCCATTTCCGCAGGTGGTGTTCTTACCCTCACGACTGGTACCGGTGCTGATCTCAGCATCACTGGCCGTGCCGACCTTCTGAAGTCCCTCGGCCTGAGCGGGGCGGCGGGCAGCGGTACTGTCAATGTAACCCAGGCGCGCTCAACCGCCGCGGGCACACTCGGCACTTTGATCCAGGACGGCTCGACGCTGAACGTGGACGGGAAAACGATCACGTTCAAGAATGCCGTGACGCCCTCCGCCGTGACCACGGGTTCCACCCTGGTCGGCAATCTCGTCACCGACGGTAACGGCAATTCGACGGTTTACCTGCAGTCCGGCGCGGTCAGTGACATTCTGAACGCCATCGATCTCGCGACCGGGGTGCAGACCGTCAAGACTGCCGGCGCCTCCGGTGCCTTGCAGACCACCAGCGGAGCCAAGAACTCGTCGAT
>NZ_JBVVPC010000143.1:0-838 GCF_055807355.1 Bradyrhizobium sp. Ken01 | reverse complement strand
CCCTAAACACGAAGGCAGCATGAGCATCGTCGTTATGCGAGACGATGCCGCTCCGTCGGGGTCGATGGCCGGATCACGCATGGAAGGTAATCATCGGAACATGAGAGGCCCGACCGGGTCCGTTGGATTGGTCTCCAACGGGGGGCAGCGGCAAGGCAGTGCCAGAGCCGCGGTCCGAGCTGAGGTCGGGAGTCGGACTGGTCCATAGTACCTGTGAAGTCGTCGAAGGAAACGAGACGCATGGAGGGAAGGGGTCAGCCCGAGGGGAGCCCGCGCGAGAAGGCCAGGGTCCGGACACAGAGCCGGGTTGCCTTGCCGCCGAACCTCGAATGGGTGAACACGGCAGCCAAGCAGGCTGCTCAAACCCGGTTCACGGCCTTGCTGCACCACGTCAACGAGGACGCTCTGCGTCGGGCGTTTCGACGACAAAAGCGGCAGGCCAGCGCGGGGGTCGACGGGATAACGGTGGCGAAGTACGAAGAGAGGCTCACGGATAACCTCCGGGAGCTCTGCGGACGCGTCCACACGGGTCGCTACCGGCCACAGCCGGTGCGACGAGTCTACATCCCCAAAGCCGATGGCGGTAAGCGGCTTCTCGGTGTGCCGGCGCTAGAGGACAAGATTGTCCAAAGCGCGGTAGCCGAGGTGCTGAGCTCCGTCTACGAGGTCGACTTCCTCGGGTTCTCCTACGGCTTCCGGCCGGGGCGGAATCCTCATATGGCGCTTGACGCCTTGCACACGGCGATCATGAGCCAGCGCGTCAACTGGGTGCTCGATGCCGACATACGCAACTTCTTCGACTCGGTCGACCACGAGTGGCTGCTGCGGATGGTGGCGC
>NZ_JBVVPC010000142.1:0-934 GCF_055807355.1 Bradyrhizobium sp. Ken01 | reverse complement strand
TGAGCTGCTGCCGGTTTGATGGACACCGAGATTGGGTGTTTTATCAAGCCGGAGGTGGTCATGCAGAGACGGAAGTTCAGCCGAGAGTTCAAGGTCGAGGCGGTCAAGCTTGTCAGGGAACGCGGGGTGTCGGTGGCGCAAGCGGGCCGAGACCTGGGTGTCCATGAGAACGTGCTGCGCAAATGGGTGAAGGAGTTCGGCTCGGATTCTCAGCAGGCTTTCCCTGGCCACGGGCAGATGAAGCCTGAGCAGTTGGAGATCGAGCGGCTACGGCGCGAGGTCACCAAGCCGAAGGCGGAGCGGGATATCCTAAAAAACTGTCCAGCGGGATGGCGCGCCTGTGCGGGGTAGAAACAGCCTTGTGCTATCCCTTGGCTCGGAGGGTAGCGGCCGTTAGCTTATTGGAGGCACTGTCCCCGTTAAAAAACGTGGTCCATGGGCGCATGCGGACTTGAGAGTGGTGACGCCGTTTCGGCGGCGATCCCGATTAGGAAGATGACAAATTGGCATAGCCCAGACCCTCCGGCCCATCATCGGACGGAGGATTTGCGATGCCTAAGAGGACAACTGGTGGCGGCCCGGACTTAAAGCCGGTCAACCTTGGCGCGGCCGCCATCGACATCGGGTCAAAGATGCACATGGCGGCGGTGAACCCGGCCTGCACCGATACGCCAGTGCGTGCATTCGGCACATTCACGCAAGACCTGCATGAGCTGGCGGACTGGTTCAAGGCGTGCGGCGTGACCAGTGTCGCGATGGAATCCACTGGGGTCTATTGGATCCCGGTCTACGAGATCCTAGAACAGCGCGGGTTCGCGGTCATTTTGGTCAACGCGCGGTACGCCAAGAATGTACCTGGGCGCAAAACCGATGTCAGCGATGCCGCTTGGTTACGCCAGCTCCACTCCTATGGCCTGTTACGGGGCAGCTTTCG
>NZ_JBVVPC010000141.1:0-964 GCF_055807355.1 Bradyrhizobium sp. Ken01 | reverse complement strand
CCTTCGGCGCCGACAAATTCGGCTTAAAGAATCTCAAGCAGGTTCACTGGAACCTCGGTGCGCCGCAACTCTATCAATACTCGCTCTCCGCGGGCGAGGCGGTGCTGTCGGCCGATGGCGCGCTCTGCGCCGATACCGGCGAGTTCACCGGCCGCAGCCCCAAGGACAAGTTCACGGTGCGTGACGCCACCACGGACAAGAAGATGTGGTGGGCCGGCAACCAGTCGATCACCGCAGAGCAGTTCGAGACGCTCTACCAGGACTTCCTCAAGCACGCCGAAGGCAAGTCGCTGTTCGCACAGGACCTGTATGGCGGCGCCGATCCGGCTTATCGCATCAAGACCCGCGTCTTCACCGAGCTCGCCTGGCACTCGCTGTTCATCCGCACGCTGCTGATCCGTCCGGAGGCGGTCGAGCTCTCGGCATTCGTGCCCGAGCTCACCATCATCGACATGCCGAGCTTCCGCGCCGATCCGAAGCGCCATGGCTGCAAGTCGGAGAACGTCGTCGCGATCGATTTCGCCCGCAAGATCGTGCTGATCGGTGGGTCTTATTATGCCGGCGAGATGAAGAAGTCGGTCTTCACCACGCTGAACTACTATCTGCCCGAGCGCGGCGTGATGCCGATGCATTGCTCGGCCAATGTCGGCGCCAAGGGTGATGCCGCGATCTTCTTCGGCCTGTCCGGCACCGGCAAGACCACGCTGTCCGCCGATCCGAACCGCACGCTGATCGGTGATGACGAGCACGGCTGGGGCCCGAACGGCGTCTTCAACTTCGAAGGCGGCTGCTACGCCAAGTGCATCAAGCTGTCGCAGGAAGCCGAGCCCGAGATCTATGCCGCCTCGACCCGCTTCGGCGCGGTGCTCGAGAATTGCGTGCTGGACGAAGACACCCGCGTGGTCGACTTCGACGACGGCTCCAAGACCGAGAACACCCGCTCGGCCTATCCGCTCGAATTCAT
>NZ_JBVVPC010000140.1:0-1108 GCF_055807355.1 Bradyrhizobium sp. Ken01 | reverse complement strand
TACGCCATGCTGGAACAACCAGCTATGGCGGCATAACTTAAACCAAATGGCCTCCGGCAAACCCGGGGCGGTTCACTATGATGATGCACCACAGTGCCTTCCGATAGACAATCTAAAGTTGCGCGATCTACTTCTTATTGAAACCCGCACGTACCCAGGCCCTTGCGCGGCGACATCGGGTCTTCGCAGCATTTCAGCCTGGCGCATGAAGCTGGATATGCGAGCCGTTTCGCTGAGGCTATTTAAAATCCCGTGATTTCAATGCCTTAGCATTGTGCATTTTTGTTCAGTGAAATACGCGCGAACGAAGTTGGAATGGTATATAAGCCTCCAGATAAGATTTATTTTAATATTAACCTTTTTGTGGTGCAGTTTTGAGTCACGCGGCCAAATTTCAAGGCATGCTATCCAGGGACGGGGTCGGGCCAGAGTTAGCCTCCTACTTCCATGTCGATTCCTTTACCGCCAAGCCCTTTATCGCAAAAGGGCACGGTCACGTGCCGGACGGCGCGTTCGTCGTTCCCGACCCGAACCTTATCTTCAATGGCGATTTCAAGCGCGCCGGTCTCGACCTCGTGCTATCCCATGACGGGCGCGATTTCGTCGTTCACGACTATTTCAGGGGCGACAAGCGCGCGGCGATCGCCTCGCCCGATGGTGCCCACCTGACCGGCGACATCGTCAACGCGCTTACGGGGCACGTTGAATATGCGCAGGCCGGGCCCGGCGCGGCCGCGGCACAAGTCATCGGCCACGTCACTAAGCTGGCCGGCAGCGCGACTGCGGTCCGTAACGGCGTCTCCGTCATCCTCAACAACGGCGACAACGTCGAAAAGGGCGACGTGGTCTCGACCGGTGGCGACTCGACGCTCGGCATCACGTTCATCGACGGCACGGTGTTCGGCCTCTCCTCCAATGCGCGGATGGTGCTGAACGATATGGTCTACGACCCCAACGGGTCGAACAATTCTTCGCTGCTCAGTCTGGTCGCGGGCACCATCACCTTCGTTGCCGGTGAGACCGCCAAGCACGGCGACATGAAGGTCGACACGCCGGTCGCCACCATGGGCATCCGCGGCACGGCGGTGCTGAGCCAGATCAACTTCGT
>NZ_JBVVPC010000139.1:0-1145 GCF_055807355.1 Bradyrhizobium sp. Ken01 | reverse complement strand
ACGACCACGCGCTTGACGCCGGCGACGAGATCCATCGCGCCGCCCATGCCCTTGACCATCTTGCCGGGGATCATCCAGTTGGCGAGATCGCCGTTCTGGGCCACCTGCATGGCGCCGAGGATCGACAGATCCATGTGGCCGCCACGGATCATGCCGAAGGAATCCGCGCTCGAGAAATACGAAGTCGACGGCAGTTCGCTCACGGTCTGCTTGCCGGCGTTGATGAGATCGGCGTCCTCTTCGCCCTCGTACGGGAACGGGCCCATGCCGAGCATGCCGTTCTCGCTCTGAAGGCTGACGTCCATGCCGTCCGGGATGTAGTTCGAGACCAGCGTCGGGATGCCGATGCCGAGATTGACGTAATAGCCGTCACGCAGTTCCTTCGCGGCGCGCGCAGCCATCTGTTCACGAGTCCAGGCCATCTTAGTCTCCTGATCTCAAGCTGCCGTGCGCGGGCGGGTGTTGCGGAATTCGATGCGCTTCTTGGCCGTTCCGACCTCGACGATGCGCTTGACGAAAAGACCGGGCGTGTGGATGTGGTCGGGATCGAGTTCGCCGGCCGGAACCAGATGCTCGACCTCGGCCACCGTGACCTTGGCGGCCGTCGCCATCATCGGGTTAAAGTTGCGCGCGGTCTTGCGGTAGATGAGGTTACCTGCAGTGTCGCCCTTCCAGGCGTGGACGATGGCGAGGTCGGCGAACAGGCCGCGCTCCATCAGGTATTTCTGTCCGTCGAATTCTTTCACTTCCTTGCCTTCGGCGATCAGCGTGCCGACGCCGGTCTTGGTGTAGAAGGCCGGAATGCCGGCGCCGCCCGCGCGGATGCGCTCGGCCAGCGTGCCCTGAGGATTGAATTCGAGTTCCAGCTCGCCGGCGAGGAATTGCTGGGCGAACAGCTTGTTCTCCCCGACATAGGACGAGATCATCTTCTTGATCTGGCGGGTTTCGAGCAGGCGGCTGAGGCCAATGCCGTCGACGCCGGCATTGTTTGAGACCACCGTCAGGTCCTTGACGCCGGAGTCGCGGATCGCGTCCGACAGCGTCTCGGCGATGCCGCAGAGGCCGAAGCCGCCCGACATGATCATCATGCCGTCTTTCAGAACGCCCTCGAGAGCCGACTTGGCGTCGGGATAGACCTTGTTCAT
>NZ_JBVVPC010000138.1:0-1158 GCF_055807355.1 Bradyrhizobium sp. Ken01 | reverse complement strand
CCCTTGTATCTGCACGGCCAGCATTTGTGCGATGGAAGTGACTTAGCGCCTTGGCCGGTGGCCACCGGCCAAGGCGCGTGGCGATGTCGCCCGTTACCCCTCCGGCTACAACCGTGGGTGAGCTCTGGGATCTTCGCCATGTCACGTACGACCGAACAGTCGCTTGAGTTCCAATCGCATGGACAAGGCAGGTTACCGTGAAGAAGACGATTTGTGGAGTGGACGTTTCGAAAGCTAAGCTCGATGTCTGCATCGAACCCGGGCATCGGTTCGCGAGCTTTGATAACGACACGGCAGGCATTGCGAAGTTGGCCGCGTTCTGCCGTGAACACGCCGTGGAGCTGGTGGTCATGGAGGCCAGCGGCGGATATGAGCGAAGGCCATTCGTCGAACTCTGGGAGAGAGGTATAAGCTGCGCGTTGACCAATCCTCGCAGCGTCCGCCGCTACGCCGAGGCGATGGGCATTCTGGAGAAAACCGACCGGATCGATTCCTCCGTCATTGCCCGCTTCGCCGATGCCAAGAGCCTGGCTCCGACCCCGCTGCCGAGCCGGGCCCAGCAGCGCCTGAAAGCCCTTGTGGCAAGGCTCCGGCAGGTTACCGACGATCTCATCGTGCAGAAGCAGCGTCGCGCCAGCCTGCTCGATAACACGGAAATGCGCGAGAGCATCGACGAGGTAATCGCCCTGCTGAAGCGCCAATCCCGCAAGCTCGAGGGGGAGATCGCTTCCATGATCGACGACGATCCGCTGTGGGCAAAGCTCGCCGAGTCCTGGCGCGAGGTGAAGGGCGTTGCAGGGCGGACCGTCGCCCGGCTGCACGCCGAGCTGCCGGAGATCGGAATCCTGTCGAACAAGGCCATCGCCAAGCTTACCGGCCTCGCCCCGATCGCAAATGACAGCGGTAAGCGAAAGGGCAAACGACCCACCCGCGGGGGCCGCGAGGGGGTCCGTTCGATCCTCTTCCTCGTCGCGGCCACCGCCGCCCGCTACGACAAAAGCCTCGCCGACTTCCGCAAGAGGTTGGTCGCTGCGGGAAAGGAAAAGATGGTCATTCGCATCGCGCTCGCCCGCAAACTCCTGGTCCGCCTCAACGCCAAGGCACGCGATGCGCGCACCGCCTACGCCAATGCAACTTGACAACAGAGATAGTCGCTCA
>NZ_JBVVPC010000137.1:0-1177 GCF_055807355.1 Bradyrhizobium sp. Ken01 | reverse complement strand
CGTAGCAACCATTAAAGGCTAGGCGGCTTTTTCGGTCCAGGGCGTGCCGCGTTGTACGACAGTATTGGCGTAGATCAGGAGCTTGCGGGCGCAGGCGACGAGTGCTGCGTTGTGGACTTTGCCCTTCGCGATGAGGCGGGCGTACAGCGCGATCAGAGCCTTGTTCCAACGGAAGGCGGCCGGAAGGGCGGCGGCGAACAGGGATCGCCGCAGGCGGCTGCGGCCTCCGGCGATTTTGCGCTGTCCGCGTTGTTGTCCGCTATCCGCGTCGAACGGAGCCAACCCGGCCAGGGCTGCGGCTTGCTCACGGCTGACGCGACCGAGCTCGGGCATGCGGATGACGATCGCCAGTGCCGTCCGCTCGCCGATGCCGGGAACGCTCAGCACCAGCTTGAGCCGCTTGGCGAGGTCGTCGTAGGCACGAAGCCGCTTGGCAATGTCACGGATCTGCGCCGCCTTGCGTGCCTTCAACCGGGCGATGTCGCTGTCGACGATGCGTCGCAACGCAGGCTCGTCGATGTGCTCGAGACGGGTCTTGAAGCGCCGGATGTCTTCCTCGATCTGCTCAAGAAAGGTCAGATAGTCGGCCAATTCCGTCAATCGCGGATCCGGCGCGATCTCAGGGGGATCGAGCGCCGCAGCACAGGCGGCGATCAATACGGCGTCGAGCGCATCGTTCTTGGCCCGGCGTAAATGGACCTTGGCGAACGCCTTGACCTGAAGCGGCTGCAGCAACAGCACGGTAAAACCGGCCGATCGCAAATGCTCGACCACGCCGCGTTCATAGCCGCCAGTGGCCTCGATCCCGACCCGCGTGACGCCGGCCTTGGCCAGGTTTGCTGCCAGAGCGCGCCAGCCCGGTAAAGCATTGGCGACCTGCCAGCGTTCGGTTCGACCGTGGACCGCGACGTCCAGCTTGGCCTTGGACGTATCGATTCCGGCTGTCGTTATGTTAGTCTGTGTCATCTTCGTCGACCCTGCCTTGTGAAGCGAACCAAGTTGTTCCGGCAACCATCCGGGTCCGATGAAGGTGCTGACGCGATCACGCTACGGGGCAGCCACAAACTGCTCTGGGTGGGCTCGATCCGATCGCCAGCGGCCTGTCGCGGGGTGCAAACCGCGGCAGGCCATTCCTCACGGAACGTGTCCAGGATAACTGATCGCGCTATTACAAGGG
>NZ_JBVVPC010000136.1:0-1214 GCF_055807355.1 Bradyrhizobium sp. Ken01 | reverse complement strand
CTAGTGTCCTGAGTCACAAGTTCGCAATCATAGATTCGCAGTAGATTCGCGTCGCCGTGCCAAGGATGGAGGCTGCAGCAGCGACGGAGGATCTGATGGCGGCCCAGCAACTTGCGCCCCTGACGTTGAGCGATGAAGAGCGTGCCGAACTGAAGTCGCTGACGATGCGGCGGAAGACGGCGCAGGCGCTGGCTCTGAGAGCCCGGATCGTACTGACCTGCGCGGAAGGCGGTCAGAACAAAGAAGTGGCGGCCAAGCTGGGCCTGGACCGATCGACGGTAGGCAAGTGGCGACGACGTTTTGTGGAGCGGCGCGTGGACGGGCTGCACGACGAGCCGCGTTCCGGGGCGCCACGCACGGTTGACGATGCCCGCATTGAAGCCGTGATCGTGAGGACGTTGGAGAGTTGCCCCGAGAACGCCACCCATTGGAGTTCCCGCGACATGGCGAAGGCCAGCGGCCTATCGGTGTCGACGGTGCAACGCATCTGGCGGGCCTTCGGGCTCCAGCCGCACCGGATGGAGACGTTCAAGCTCTCGACCGATCCAAACTTCGTGGCCAAAGTGCGCGATGTCGTCGGCCTTTACGTCTCGCCGCCGGAGCACGCCATCGTTTTATGTGTGGATGAGAAGTCCCAAATCCAGGCGCTGGACCGCAGTCAGCCGATGCTGCCGATGCGTCCCGGCCAGCCGGCCAGAAGAAGCCATGACTACACCAGGCACGGCACCACATCACTGTTCGCCGCCCTCGATATTGCGACCGGACGGGTTATAGGCAAGTGCTACGGACGCCACCGCGCTGCTGAGTTCCGCAAGTTCCTCGACGAGATCGAAGCTGCCGTGCCGCGTGAACTCGACGTTCATCTCGTGATGGACAACTACGCCACGCACAAGACCCCAATGATCCGGAGATGGCTGGCTAAACGGCCGCGTTGGCACGTGCACCTGACCCCGACCAGTTCGTCATGGCTCAACCAGGTCGAGCGCTTCTTCGCGCTCCTCACCGATAAGAAGATCAGGCGCGGCGTCTATCGCAGCGTCGCCGCCCTCAGGGCGGACATCGCCTCGTTTATCGAACGACACAACGCCGATCCAAAACCGTTCCGATGGACTAAGTCCGCCGATGACATCCTTGCTTCCATCGAACGCTTCTGCCGATACAATGCCCCGGCAAAACACGACCCGATGTCCCGAACTTCTGGTTCAGGACACTAG
>NZ_JBVVPC010000135.1:0-1279 GCF_055807355.1 Bradyrhizobium sp. Ken01 | reverse complement strand
TTGCCGGAGGCTCCAACTCCTGAGAGGATGGAGCCATGACGAGCAAGACGACGAACAAGTTTTCACCCGAGGTCCGGGCCCGTGCGGTTCGGATGGTTCTGGATCACGCCAGCGAGCATCCGTCCCGCTGGGCGGCGGTGACATCGATTGCCGCGAAGATCGGCTGCACGCCGCAGACGCTGCATGACTGGGTCAAGAAGGCCGAGATCGATAGCGGGCAGCGGGCCGGCGTCCCGACCGAGATGGCCGAGAGCTGAAGGCCCTCGAGCGGGAGAACCGCGAGCTTCGGCAGGCCAATGAGATCCTGCGCAAGGCAAGCGCCTATTTTGCGATGGCGGAGCTCGACCGCCGGTCCAAGCCATGATCGCCTTCATCGACGATCATCGTGGGGCGCATAGGGTCGAGCCGATCTGCAAGGTCCTGCCGATCGCCCCCTCGACCTACCACGCCCATGTCGCCAAGCGGCGCGATCCCGCCAGGCTGTCGGCGCGCGCCAGGCAGGATGCTGCTCTGAAGATCGCGGTTCGACGCGTCTTTGACGAGAACTTCTCCGTCTATGGCGTGCGCAAGGTCTGGCGCCAGCTCAAGCGCGAAGGCTTCGATGTTGCCCGTTGCACGGTGTCGCGATTGATGCGGGACATGGGCCTACAAGGGGTCATCCGCGGCAAGCCCGTCAAGACCACGATCAGCGACAAGGCCGCGCCATGCCCGCTGGATCACGTCAACCGCCAGTTCAAGGCGCCGAGGCCGAACGTCCTCTGGCTCTCCGACTTCACCTATGTCGCGACCTGGACCGGCTTCGTCTACGTGGCCTTCGTCATCGACGCCTATGCCCGCAGGATCGTGGGCTGGCGGGCCTCGCGCACGGCGCATGCGAGCTTCGTGCTCGATGCGCTGGAGCAGGCCCTGCACGATCGACGGCCGGTCCATCGCGGCGGACTCGTGCACCACAGCGACAGCGGGCAGCCAATACGTCTCGATCAAATACACCGAGCGCCTGGCCGAAGCCGGTGTGGAGCCCTCTGTCGGCAGTGTCGGAGATTCCTACGACAATGCTCTCGCCGAAACCATCAACGGCCTTTACAAGGCCGAAGTGATCCATCGGCGCGGACCATGGCGCAGCTTCGAAGCCGTCGAGTTCGCGACGCTGGAATGGGTGGACTGGTTCAACAACCGCAGGCTCCTGGAGCCCATCGGCAACATCCCACCAGCCGAAGCCGAGCAACGCTACTACGCCATGCTGGAACAACAAGCTATGGCGGCATAACTTAAACCAAAC
>NZ_JBVVPC010000134.1:0-1298 GCF_055807355.1 Bradyrhizobium sp. Ken01 | reverse complement strand
GGAGCAACTGTGTTGAAGTAGCCCGGCGATCGGCCGGCCTCAAGGCTGGCGCTTGCGCGCCACCGCCTCCGGCGGCTGACGGCCTTGACCCCGCCCGCTCACCGGTCTTCAGGCTGTGCATGCGCTCGGCAGAAGCCGAGCGGAGTCGCTTGCTTGGTACCGGTTGGGGTCCCATTTCTCACCACGCGCGATCATGACGTTGAGGATCACGATCAGCTTGCGCATGCAGGCTGTGAGCGCAACCTTCGGTTCTTTGCCTTTGGCGATCAGGCGATCGTAGAACGCCTTGAGCACAGGGTTGTGCCGTGTCGCGGCTCCCATGCAAGCCATGTAAAAGACATTGCGGACTTTGCGGCGCCCGCCCTGGATATGGCGCGTGCCCCGACGTTTGCCGCTGTCGTCATCGTAAGGTGCAGCACCCAGTAAGGCGGCAGCAACTTTACTGCTGATCTGGCCGAGTTCCGGCATCGCCCCGATCAGTCCGGCGGACGTGCCCTGGGCAAGACCCGGTACGCTCTCGATGATCTCGGCGAGCTCGGCAAAACGCGGTGTGGTCTTGATCAGGGCTGCGATCGCTGCCTCCAGCTTGGCAATCTCGGCGGCGATCTGTTTCAGCAGGCGATCCTGCATCTTCTCCACGACGTCAGGTGTGGAATGCTCCCTTCTGTTTTGCAAGCTCGTCTGTACGTCGATCAGAGCTTGGCGCGCACTCACGATCTGGACCAGCTTCTCACGTGCCGCATCGTAGGCTTGGCCCCTTGACTCGATGAAGGTCTCGGCGAACCAAGCAATCATCTGCGCATCAATCGGATCATTCTTGGCAAGCCGTCCGGCCGATCTGGCGAAGTTGCGCACCCGCTTCGGATCCACCACCAGGGCTTCGATACCAGCCTCGCGTAGCGCCTTGGCCCACTCCCGTTCATAGCCGCCGGAAGCCTCCATGGCTGCCTTGCCGACTTTTTGCTTGCGAAGCCAGCGGATCAGCGCTCGCCGGCCTTCTGGGCTGCTCGGGAACGCCTGTCTTTGCCACAATGAGCGAATGCACACATCCACCTTGTCTTTGGCCACGTCGATGCCGGCGACAACCAGATCGTTTTGTGCCATCATCCAGTCCCTTCCTTGCTCGTCCGGGCTCGAAGCCCATGCAACTGTTCGGGTTGAGGAAGATCACCGGATCTGTCCCTCGCTCCCCGACAGGCTCAAGGCCTTTGAGCACGAACGGGCTCAGATCCAGCGACGGGCGGTTTTGCGAGAACCGCCCGTTTGCACATCTTGTCAGATTTTCTGGACACAAGAGC
>NZ_JBVVPC010000133.1:0-1321 GCF_055807355.1 Bradyrhizobium sp. Ken01 | reverse complement strand
TGAACCGCCCCGGGTTTGCCGGAGGCCATTTGGTTTAAGTTATGCCGCCATAGCTGGTTGTTCCAGCATGGCGTAGTAGCGTTGCTCGGCTTCGGCCGGCGGGATGTTGCCGATTGGCTCCAGGAGCCGCCGGTTGTTGAACCAGTCCACCCATTCCAAGGTCGCGAACTCGACGGCCTCGAAGCTGCGCCACGGCCCGCGCCGATGGATCACTTCGGCCTTGTAGAGACCGTTGATGGTTTCGGCGAGAGCATTGTCATAGGAATCGCCGACGCTTCCGACGGAAGGTTCGATGCCAGCTTCGGCCAGGCGCTCGGTGTATTTGATCGAGACGTATTGGCTGCCCCTGTCGCTGTGGTGCACGAGCCCGCCGCGATGGACCGGCCGTCGATCATGGAGGGCTTGCTCCAGCGCATCGAGCACGAAGCCCGCATGCGCCGTGCGCGAGGCCCGCCAGCCCACGATCCTGCGGGCATAGGCGTCGATGACGAAGGCGACGTAGACGAAGCCGGTCCAAGTTGCGACGTAGGTGAAGTCGGAGAGCCAGAGGACGTTTGGCCTCGGCGCCTTGAACTGGCGGTTGACGTGATCCAGCGGGCATGGCGTGGCCTTGTCGCTGATCGTGGTCTTGACCGGCTTGCCGCGGATAACCCCTTGTAAACCCATGTCCCGCATCAGCCGCGACACTGTACAACGGGCAACATCGAAGCCTTCCCGCTTGAGCTGCCGCCAGACCTTGCGCACGCCGTAGACGCGGAAGTTCTGATCGAAGACGCGCCGGACCTCGATCTTCAGCGCAGCATCCTGCCGGGCGCGCGCCGACAGCCTGGCGGGATCCCGCCGCTTGGCCACACGGGCGTGGTAGGTCGAGGGGGCGATCGGCAGCACCTTGCAGATCGGCTCGACCCCATGCGCCCCACGATGATCGTCGATGAAGGCGATCATGGCTTGGACCGGCGGTCGAGCTCCGCCATCGCAAAATACGCGCTTGCCTTGCGCAGGATCTCATTGGCCTGCCGAAGCTCGCGGTTCTCCCGCTCCAGGGCCTTCAGCTTCTCGGCCATGTCAGTCGGAACGCCGGCCCGCTGCCCGCTATCGATCTCGGCCTTCTTGACCCAGTCATGCAGCGTCTGCGCCGTGCAGCCGATCTTCGCGGCAATCGATGTCACTGCCGCCCAGCGCGACGGATGCTCGCTGGCGTGATCCAGAACCATCCGAACCGCGCGGGACCGGACCTCGGGTGAAAACTTGTTCGTCGTCTTGCTTGTCATGGCTCCATCCTCTCAGGAGTTGGAGCCTCCGGCAAACCCGGGGCGGTTCA
>NZ_JBVVPC010000132.1:0-1456 GCF_055807355.1 Bradyrhizobium sp. Ken01 | reverse complement strand
TCCATTCGGCGTAGGCCGCAGGGCTACCGCCTGAGTAGTCCAGGGTTCTCTTTATAGAACTTGATGAGCTCGATCAGGTTGTCGATGCCGAAGTCGGTGAACGCCTGAACGCCGTCTTCTCCGACGCCATAGACCCAGATGACGCCATCCTCGATCTCCATCTCGTTGGCGATGTCCCACAGCCAATCTTCGTCTTCGCCGAGGTCTTTGGCGATCTTGGTGATGGTGGTGACGCTATGGACCTTGTTGACCTGGGTGGTCATGCCGCCGCTCGAGCGGAGAGCGCAGACGCTGACGTCCAATTCCAGGGCAGAAGTTCGTCCAGCCGATGAGCCGGATGAGCGGCGATGCGGGCGAGGACATTCGTGAGCCACGCCTGCGGATCGATGCCGTTGATTTTGGCTGTGACGATCAGGCTGTACATAGCTGCGGCGCGCCGCCCTCCGCGATCAGATCCGCAGAACAGCCAGGACTTCCGCCCAAGAGCGATGCCTCGCAAGCCCCGTTCGGCGGCATTGTTGGAGAGACACACGCGGCCGTCCTCGAGGAATAGGGTGAAGCTCGCCCAGCGCTTCAGGATATAGTTGAACGCCTTAGCCAGGTCGTGCCCCCGAGACAGCTTGGCAAGCTGCTCCCGCATATAGACCTGGAGGTCCTCGACCAGAGGCCGGCTCAGCGTCTGCCGAACCCGAAGGCGCTCCTCGGCACTCTTGCCGTTGATGGACCGTTCGATCTCGAACAGCGCATCGATCCGCCGCACGACCTCGATCGCGATCGGCGAGAGCGGGATTTCCTTTTTGCCGATGGCCCTGCGCCGGGCATTCTCTTCGATGTCGGCCATCGCGAAGAACGGGCGCCGTCCATGCGACCAGCAGGCAGCCTCCCGGATTGGCCCGGCCTGGCGTCCCGGCAGATAGAGCTGGTTGTACCCGTCATAGGCGTCGGCCTGCAGGATGCCGGCATACCGGGCCAGATGCGCTTGGGGATGCTCGCCCTTGCGGTCGCGCGAGTAGTAGAACATCGCCGCCGGCGGGTCCGTGCCCCCAAATGGCCGATCGTCGCGGATGTAGATCCAGCACCGTCCGGTGTCGGTCTTGCCCTTGGCCAGGACCGGTACCGTCGTATCGTCAGCATGAAGGCGCTCGGCCGCCATGACGTGGGCTTCCACCAAGCGCAGCAGAGGATCCAGCGAGGCACAGACCGCCCCAACGGCATCTGCCATGGTCGACAGTGCGATCGGCACGCCTTCCAGAGCGTAGCGCTCCGCCTGGCGGTTGAGCGGCTGATGCTGGCCGAACTTCTCAAACATAATCATGGCCAAGAGGCTCGGACCAGCCCACCCCCGAGCAACGGCATGGAACGGCGCTGGCGCCTGGCTGATCTTCTCGCAGTCGCGGCAGGAGAACTTCTCGCGGACCGTCTCGATCACCTTCCACTGGCGCGGCACCACTTCTAG
>NZ_JBVVPC010000131.1:0-1477 GCF_055807355.1 Bradyrhizobium sp. Ken01 | reverse complement strand
GTAGATGGGGTAACGGGTCGGCCTCCGCGGCCAAGCCGCGCTAGCTACGGCGCTATGTGATGCGCGCGTCGCGCGGCTTGGCTGGAAGGTTGGCGGTCGTCCCTCACATGATGGTGTAGCGGAGTCGAGGCCAGGCCTTGCTCCAAGCATCGAGGAGAGACGACCATGGACCATTATGCCGGAATCGATGTGTCATTGGAATGCTCCAGCGTGTGCGTTGTTGATGGGACCGGGAAGATCGTTCGGGAGGCCAAACCCGCAAGCGAGCCGGAGGCGCTGATCGCCTGGTTCCGTTCGCTGGGGTTCGAGCTTTCCAGGATCGGCCTCGAGGCAGGACCGCTGTCGCAGTGGCTTTACGCGGCCATGAAGCAGGCAGGTCTCACCGTCGAGCTTCTGGAGACACGCCACGTGAGGAATGCCTTCGAGGCGATGCCGGTGAAGTCGGATCGCAACGACGCCCGCAACATCGCCCAATTGATGCGGCTCGGCTGGTTCCGGCCGGTGCATTGCAAATCGATGAGCGCGCAGGAGACCCGCGCGATGCTGACGGCGCGCAAGCTGATCCAGGCCAAGCTTCAGGACATCGAGAACAGCTTGCGAGGTATCTTGCGTGGCTTCGGCTTGAAGGTCGGCAAGACGACAAAACGCAACTTTGCGACACGGATCGGCGAGCTGGTGGCCGGCCATCCGGCCCTTGAGGCGATCGCCGCGGCGACGCTCGCGGTTCATATGGTGCTGCTGCGCGAGTTCAACGGTTTTGAGAAGCGGGTGCGGGCAATGTCGCTGCTGGATGCCAAGGCCAAGCTGCTGATGTCGACCCCAGCCGTAGGACCGATCATCTCATTGACCTACGCCAGCGCCATCGATGATCCCTCTCGCTTCACCTCATCGAAGCGGGCGGGGCCGCTGTTCGGATTGACACCGAAGAAGCACCAGTCAGGCGAGACCGATTACTCCGGCCGGATCAGCAAAAATGGGGACGCTTCCGTGCGCGAGGCGCTCTATGAGGCTGCTCACATCATTCTGACCAAGCCGATCAGGGGCTGTGCCCAGCTCAAAAGCTGGGCGATGCGGATCGCCAAGCGTGCCGGCATGAGCAAGGCCAAGGTAGCGCTGGCGCGCAAGCTTGCCGTCATCATGCTTCGGATGCTCAAGGACAACGTGCCGTTCAACTCAACTGCCAAGGCAAGTGCCATGGCGGTCTAAGCAGGAGCAAACAGGCTTTCGGGCGGGTACCACACCAGCCTTCCCGATGCGAAGTCCCTTCGCCGGGACGATGGATCAGGCCAGGCCGTCATCCGGGTTGTCGACGCATCCAATGATGCGATCACGCTTCCGTAGATTGGCCGGCCTGCTCCTCTCTAGAACCCCATCAGGTGACGGCCACCGCGCCGATCCCGTACAGAAGCAGGTTCCCGGCGAGAGGATGCCGCAAAAAGGGATTGACTAACCAAGGCCCGTTACAGAAGCCCGGATG
>NZ_JBVVPC010000130.1:0-1478 GCF_055807355.1 Bradyrhizobium sp. Ken01 | reverse complement strand
GACGAGATAAGCAGTGCCACCAGCACGAGGTTGAAGGTGCCTAACGCTAGCACGGCGACATCAAAAACGCGGGTCAACCTGATCATAGTGTCCCCCGATACACGCCAACCGGGTGAAATAGTAGAACTGCCACGAGAGGAAGTCTATGCGGTTTGTGCCTCAGCACCCGATGATGGAAGGCTCTCCACGCAGACTGCAACAGAGTGGATACGGAAGGTCGCCTGAGGAGCCGAGGCCACTTATCCCACCACCGCTGAAGAAGCCGGGTCAGTTAAGAACCCTTGATCCATCTCAAGTGTTGGAAGCAAGTGCGACGTCAGCTTGGCCGTTCATCGCTCTTCGAGGAGGTGAGAATGATCAGGTTGATTGCAATTGGCGCGCTCGCTCTGTCTCTCGCGGTGTCGGCGCAAGCCACGCCCGTTGCTCCCGTGCTCGCGCAGCCGGACAGCATGATCACGGAAATCGCTGCTGCCTGCGGCGCTGGCAGAACTCGGGTGAACGGCGTTTGCGTGGCACGAACAACCGTTCGGCAAACCCGTCGAGCCGTCCGCAGATGTGCGACCGGAATGACCTGCTAGCCAGGCTCAAATAGAGCAGTAGTTTCTCTCTCGGTCAGCGTAGCTGATTAGGCGAAAAACGCGTCTCGACCGGTAGTGCCGTGGCCAATGAGCAGAGCCCTGCATGGATTGAAGAGCGCCGCGTGCGCGGTGCACTGGACGACGTGATCATCGTTCCGATTGCTTTGATAGCGATCGCCGCGAACAAGATCCTGCGTTTCACTATCGCGGTTTTGATGCGATTGCTCGACTATACTTTCCCTCTGGTCATGGAGATTGTCCGGCTTCCGCTTTTCGCGGCCAGGGTTCTAGGTAACCTGATCGTCGCTGTCACCGCCGGTGCGCTGGGCATCCTTCCGCTATCCGAGGCGAGGCGTCGAAAGTGGATGCTGTCAATGCGCCGTCGCTGGTCGTGGCTCCGGCGCAGAATTAGCTATCGGGCGTTCGAGCGAACCCTGCACGTTGCCTTTGCCAAAGGTATGGCGTGGGTATTTCGAAAATGTCGGCATCTCACCCCGAACACCGCATTGCTTGTAATCGTGGCTGCGGTAGCGTGGCTTCCAATCTCTTTCGGGGTCGCGACAGTGATGCATGCGGTATTGTTTGCCAAAATAGCCTCTTGGCCAGCCTGGATGCAGCTTTTGCATCCGTTGGCTACGGTGATCGCTAAGAGCAAGCTTCTGGTGTTGCCGGTATATCCGGCAGCGTGGCCGCAGGCGAAGAAAAGTTCGTTCGCTCGGCTCATGGGCAGGGCCTACGAAAACGTCCAGCGTCAGTACGTCATTAAAAAGCTAGGCTACCGTTATCGACAGGCCGATACGGTCGGCCTTGCGCTGTTTCACGGGTTGATGCGCTCAGCCTGTTTTGCGTCGCTCGCTGGATGGCTTCACAACGCGCACGTGGCCGAACATCTTGGCGTGG
>NZ_JBVVPC010000129.1:0-1481 GCF_055807355.1 Bradyrhizobium sp. Ken01 | reverse complement strand
GACGAGATAAGCAGTGCCACCAGCACGAGGTTGAAGGTGCCTAACGCTAGCACGGCGACATCAAAAACGCGGGTCAAGCTGATCATAGTGTCCCCCCGTACACGCCAACCGGGTAGAATAGTGGAACTGCCACGAGAGGAGGTCTATGCGGTTTGTGCCTCAGCACCCGATGATGGAAGGCTCCCCACGCAGACTGCAACTGAATCGATAGGGAGGTCGCCTGAGGAGCCGAGACCAATTATCCCAACACCGCTGAAGAAGCCGGGTCAGTTAAGAACCGTTGATCCATCTCAAGCCCTGGAAGCAAGTGCGACGTCAGCTTGGCCCGATCATCGCTCTTCAAGGAGGTGAGAATGATCAGGTTAATTGCAATTGGCGCGTTCGCTCTGTCTCTCGCAGTGCCGGCGCAAGCCACGCCCGTTGCTCCCGCGCTCGCGCAGCCGGACAGCATGATCACGGAAATCGCTGCCGCCTGCGGCGCGGGCAGAACTCGGGTGAACGGCGTTTGCGTGGCACGAACAACCGTCCGGCAAACCCGTCGAGCCGTCCGCAGATGTGCGACCGGAATGACCTGCTAGCGCCTGGCTCAAATAAAGCAGTAGTTTGTCTCGCGGTCAGCGTAGCTGATTAGGCGAAAAAAGGCGTCTCGACCGGTAGTGCCGTGGCCAATGAGCAAAGCCCTGCATGGATTGAAGAGCGCCGCGTGCGCGGTGCACTGGACGACGTGATCATCGTTCCAGTTGCTTTGATAGCGATCGCCGCGAACAAGATCCTGCGTTTCACTATCGCGGTTTTAATGCGATTGCTCGACTATACTTTCCCTCTGGTCATGGAGATTGTCCGGCTTCCGCTTTTCGCGGCCGGGGTTCTGGGTAACCTGATCGTCGCTGTCATCGCCGGTGCGCTGGGCATCCTTCCGCTATCCGAGGCGAGGCGTCGAAAGTGGATGGTGTCAATGCGCCGTCGCTGGTCGTGGCTCCGGCGCAGAATTAGCTATCGGACGTTCGAGCGTAGCCTGCACGTTGCCTTTGCCAAAGGTATGGCGTGGGTATTTCGAAAATGTCGTCATCTCACCCCGAACACCGCAATGCTTGTAATCGTGGCTGCGGTAGTGTGGCTTCCGATCTCTTTCGGGGTTGCGACAGTGATGCATGCGGTATTGTTTGCCAAATTAGCGTCCTGGCCAGCCTGGATGCAGCTTTTGCATCCGTTGGCTACGGTGATCGCTAAGAGCAAGCTTCTGGTGTTGCCGGTGTATCCGGCAGCGTGGCCGCAGGCGAAGAAAAGTTCGCTCGCTCGGCTCATGGGCAGAGCCTACGAAAACATCCAGCGCCAGTACGTCATTAAAAAGCTAGGCTACCGTTATAGACAGGCCGATACGGTCGGCCTCGCAGTGCTTCACGCGTTGATGCGCTCAGCCTGTTTTGCGTCGCTCGCTGGATGGCTTCACAACGCGCACGTGGCCGAACATCTTGGCGTGG
>NZ_JBVVPC010000128.1:0-1488 GCF_055807355.1 Bradyrhizobium sp. Ken01 | reverse complement strand
CTAGGGCATGCACATATCTCTAAGGCTCCATCCTGCTGCAACGGCGTGGAAGTATTCGAGGCCGTTTTTAAAGGTGATGGGGCCTGGTGGCCTTGAGGATGGGTAACCGTCCCAGCCGCCGAGGCGGCCGATGATCCAGCCGGCCCAAGCGAGACTGTCTGGTGGATGCGGGTTCTTTAGTCGCTTGCTGCTGGCTTCGAGTTGCTGGTTGAGGGCAGCAAGCGCGCCGATCTCGCTGGCCTTGAAGACAGCAAGAACCGGCTGCTGAGCGCCATCGCGGGCCTGGAGAAGTTGGATCGTGATGACAGCCGCCTTGGCGGCGATAGCAATCAGCTTGAGGAGGCGATCGGATGTTCCGACCTGGCTGTCTTCGAGGTGGAAGCCTTGCGTTTTCAAGACGCGGAAGAACTGCTCGATGATCCAGCGCTGCTTGTACCATTGAACGATACGCCATGCGTCTTTGACGCTGGCAATCTCGTGAGAGGTGAGAAGACGCCAGTGCAGCGGCTCTACGCCGGCCCCGGCATCGATCTCGCGCACGTCGACCACTGCCAACGGCAGGCTTTTCGGCAAATGGCGTAGGAACTTACTCTGTGGGCGGGCAAGCTCGATTGCACCAAAGCGGAGCTCGATCTGGGCTAGACGGGCTGGCCGCGCCGCGCGCGCAGGCAGCTCGATCGCACGCCGATCCACCACGGCCATGGCATGGCTGGTCTCATACAAACCGGTGCGATCGGCAAGCTTGCGGTCATGCATGCTGCGCGCGATGACATGGAAGTGCTGCTCAGTCGAACTGGCATAAAGGGCAAAGATATCGCTCTCGCGGTCACCCAGCACGGTGACCGCTGCGGCCTTGGCGAGCAGCGGTCTGGACGCAGCGACGGTGGATGTCCAGCGCCGCGATTCCTTGTCTGATAATTCCCGGTCGTCGTGTGAGGTGGTGCGACGGCCCTCGCGCGTCCAGATCTGCCCGCTCAAAAGTCCAAGACAGGTGCCATCATCGGCATCCACAGCCAGTAGCGGATGCAGCAGCACACCGTAATTATTGCCTTTGCCGATCTCCCCGAGCCCACGCCGGCGTTGCGCCGTGGTGTTGAAGTGGATCTCGCTGGTGTCCTGGATCGCCAGCACGTGGCGGCCCTCTACCGCCGCAACCGTGCCTTCGCCCCAGCTTTCGATAATCCGCTCCGCTGTCACCTTGGCCTGACCGAGAAAGCGGTTGAACCGCACCTCCAACGCACGATTACCCCTGGAAAGCCGCCGCAGACACACCGTTTTGCCCGCGACCATGCGTTCGACGAGCGCCGCCCCCCTTTATCGAGACGACGATCCCCGAACCGGCCTAGCGTCCAGTCAATTTGCGACAACATCACCGCACCCCTAATCCGATCTGAGGTGCCGCAATAGAAATCACACGGTTTCCCGATTCTGGAATCCCCAGATGCCGCTCTGAGTCAATCCGCCGCACCAGATATGTGCATGCCCTAG
>NZ_JBVVPC010000127.1:0-1548 GCF_055807355.1 Bradyrhizobium sp. Ken01 | reverse complement strand
TGAGCTGCTGCCGGTTTGATGGACACCCGGTTAAGCTAATCCCACCTTGCGCTCGAACTCAACAGGGCTGAGGTATCCGATGGTCGAGTGACGGCGGACGGCTTTGTAGAACCGCTCAATGTAGTCGAACACATCCGCTCTTGCCTCGTTCCTGGTGCGATAGGTCTTGCGCTCTGTGCGCTCTGTCTTCAACGACGAGAAGAAGCTCTCCATCGCCGCGTTGTCCCAGACGTTGCCGGACCGGCTCATGCTGCAAACGATACCGCTGTCGGCCATCAGGCGCTGAAACTGTTCGCTGACGTATTGGCTGCCGCGATCGGAGTGATGCATCAGGGCATCCGGCTTGCCACGCCGCCAGACGGCCATCAGCAGTGCGTCCGCAACCAGTTGGGCCGTCATGCTGGCGCTCATCGACCAGCCGACCACCCGGCGCGAGAACAGGTCGATCACGGCCGCCACATAGAGCCAGCCCTCCGCGGTCCAGATATAGGTGAAGTCGGCGATCCACTTCTGGTTCGGACGCTCGGCCACGAACTGACGATCCAGAAGGTTCGCCGGCACGTTCGCGATCTGGCGGTCGCCCTCGTCTTTCGGCAGGCGCCGGCGGCGTGGCCGCGCCCGCAAGGCCTGCAGGCGCATCAGCCGCTCGATCCGATGCAGACCGCACTCGACGCCGTCTGCCAGAAGGTCTCTCCAGACGCGCCGGGCCCCGTAGGTCCGGTCGCTGGCAAGGAAGCTTGCCTTGACCTGCTGGCCGACCTTCTCGTCGCTTCGGGATCTGGCGCTGGGCGATCGGTTCAGCCAGGCATGGAAGCCCGATCGCGATACGCCCATTGCTTCGCACAGCCATGCCACCGGCCAGATGGTCCGGTGCTTCGCGATGAAGACGAACTTCATGTCGCTTCTTTCGCGAAGTAGGCAGCGGCCTTCCTAAGAAACAGCCGGATTGGCGTCGCCCGGGATGGCCTGCAACACGAAGCCTAGCGATTTCGCCCGGCGCTGTAGGTTGGCGAGGACACGGCTACGATATTGCTGCTCATATTGGTCTGCACCAGGATCCCTGTAACTGATGCCGTGCCGGAGTGTGTTGTAGAATAAAACCGCAATCTTGCGAGCGGTCGCCGTCACGGCCTTCGATTTACCCGCGCGTGAGGACAGCCGACGATAGAATGCTCCAAGCGCTGTCTCGCTCCGCCCCACGGTTGTTGCTGCCAACCGCAACAGCGCAGCTGCGCGACTTGAGGATCTCCGTGTGCGCGAGGACAGCACCTTGCCGCCGGAGATCTTGTTGCCGGGTGCGAGGCAGAGCCAGGAAGTGAAGTGTTTGGCGCTCGGCCATGCCCTTAAATCCGTGCCGCACTCGCCGATGAGCTTCAATGCGAGCGACGGACCCAACCCATGGATCTCAGTCAAATCGACGCCAAGCACGCCATACAGCGCGGTCCTGACATCGAAGGTGGGTGTGTTGACCTGCTTGGTCTTGACGCGTGGCTTGGCTAGCTTTCCGACTGGTCCTGCTCCTTTGGTGTTCAATGCACTGATCAGGAC
>NZ_JBVVPC010000126.1:0-1595 GCF_055807355.1 Bradyrhizobium sp. Ken01 | reverse complement strand
CTAGACTGTATGTCCCCCCACAAAATGAGGCGACTCACCCTCGATGTTGCGACGAGGGTTGCCCGGATGGACCGGGTAGAGCCTCAAACAAGGAGGGCGAGTCGTGGGTCATCATACCGAGGTCTTTGTCGGAATCGATACGCCAAAATCGCGCAATGCTATAGCCATTGCCGATGGCGGCCGTGGCGGCGAGGTACGATATCTCGGGGAGTTTCCTGCCACGGAGGCAGCGATCCGAAAGCTGGTGGCAAAGCTTGCAGCGAAATGCTGTCAGTTGACGTTTTGCTACGAAGCAGGGCCAACAGGATACGGTCTCTACAGACTGCTCAAGAGCCTCGGCCATGACTGCCTGGTGGTGGCCCCCTCGCTCGTTCCGAAGAAGGCCGGCAATCGAGTGAAGACGAACCGGCGCGATGCGGTAAGCCTCGCCAAGCTGTTGCGCGCGGACGAGCTCACGGCGGTGTGGGTGCCGGACGAGCGCCATGAGGCTATGCGCGATCTCTCGCGCGCCCGTCAAGCAGTGAAGAAGGACCTCCAGGGCAAGCGTCAACAGATCTCGTCATTGATGCTGCGGCTAGGACGCATCTATCCGGGCAAGACAACGTGGGGACCAGCCCACATGAGATGGCTCATGTCGCAGAAGCTCGAGCATCGCGAGCAGCGCATCGCATTCGAAGAGTTACTTGAGGGGATACGCCAGGAAAGTGAGCGGCTGGAGCGTTTGGAAGATGCCATCCGCGAGGTAGTACCCGAGTGGTCGCTCGCCGAGGTTGTGTCGGCCCTGCAGGCGGTGCGTGGGATTGATCTCATTGCGGCTGTGGGGGTGCTGGCTGAGATCGGTGATCTATCCCGCTTTCAAAATCCGCGCGAGTTGATGGGCTATCTGGGTCTGGTGCCCACAGAAAACTCGACTGGCGACCAAGTCAAGCGAGGCGGCATCACCAAAGCCGGTAATGGGCGGGCGCGACGTATTCTTGTAGAGGCGGCCTGGAGCTATCGATATCCGCCGCGCGTGAGCCGAGACAAGCAGCCAAAGGTGGAGGCCGCACCGAGAGTCGCGCGCGAGATTGCGTGGAAAGCGCAAACCAGGCTGTGCGGACGCTTCCGCTCACTCGAGCGGAAGGGCAAGCGGCGAACCGTAATCGTCACGGCGATTGCCCGAGAGCTATCTGCCTTCATTTGGGCGATCAATCGCGAGCTCATGCCACCTCGACAGGCGTGACATCGTTGGGGGCTGTGGACCGCTCGAGTCGTGAGGTGCGCTCGACCGGCCCACAGCCCCCTTTGTTGCAATCAAGATCAGGGGGCAGTCGCAGACATTAATCGTGCAGAAGTGAAGGCGGGACCACGGCAGGGGAAATCCTGAAATCCATTATGTGGCCGATCATCCGATCGACGCCCGACGCTAGACCAGGGACAGCCCCAGACGAAAAAACGGAAATGCGGTATCCAACCCGCGCATCAGAGCCTGTTCACCGACGTCTTTGAGTCCCGCCTTCTCCTCTGCACGATCCATCGGCACAAGAACTTCACGATGAGTCCTCGTGGAGATGAGAAACCGTGCGCTGTGTGCTTGACTGGGGACATCAGAATGG
>NZ_JBVVPC010000125.1:0-1646 GCF_055807355.1 Bradyrhizobium sp. Ken01 | reverse complement strand
GGTCCGGATGGCGAGGATCTCGCCCGCGCCGGCCTTGGCGAGCAGGTCGTTTCGGCCAACCTGGATCTCACCGCAATCACCCGGGCTCGATTACGGCTGCCGTACTTGAATGATGTCGCGCGGCTGGGTAGCCGCTTGCGGTCGCAGCTGCCGAACGCCAAACGGTCGCTGATCTGATCTTCAGAGAGCGCGCGCCGACTGTCGAACGATCAAGCCATTATTGGGCTCGTGGGTCCTCTGAGGCCGCGGGCGACCACTGGTCGAGCGATATTTTGAGCCGCGACGGTTTTTGGGCAACGCCCTCACGATGGCACGCAAGAGTTCTGCTAGCCATCGCGGAGCGGGCCGATGTTTTGGCCGATCCTGGCGAGGACCGCATTGATGCGATCTCTGTCGCGGCCTTTGACATAGCTGCGGTCCATGCGGTGCTCGCCTTGATATGCCGCCTTAAATCCGGACGTCGCTTGACAGCGATTGGTCGCCGATATCCATAGCGATGTGCTGCGGACCGTCTGCGCGCATCCCTTGCTTAATTGGTAGTGCGCATCTACACGAGTTCGGATGTGGCCGATCATATCGGCTGTGCGCCACGATATCCTAGACGCCGCGAGACAGTCGCCGCCGCATTCATGACAAGAGGTGCCAGCTGCCGTTCACTTTGCTGACTAAAATGAAATACCGGCATCGTGATGGCAATTGCGGCCGCAACTCGTCCCCTCCGATCGAGGACGACGGCCGCGATCGAGGCAATCTCGGGAATGAACTCTCCCACGTTGAGCGCGTATCCTCTCTCGCGAATGCTGCACAGCTCGCGTTCCAGAGCGCTCGCATCAGTGATTGTCCGCTCCGTGTAGCATTCGAGGCCGAGTGCCAAAACCTCATCCAGCGTGGAGCCAACCATTTGCGACAGCATAGCTTTTCCACTAGCCGTGCAGTGGGCCGGGTTGCGACGCCCGGGTGCTGCGATGTGCTTGATCGAACCGGGGCCAAGTGCATGCTCGACATTGATCGCCTCCGTCTTGTTCCAAAGACTGAGCGAGGCCGACTCCCTCGCGCGCTCGGCAAGTTCTTCCAGGTAAGGTCGCGCCACCCTGACCACATCGAGTTCACCAAGAAGTCTGCTCGCGAGCGCGATAAGCTCAACTCCGAGCACAAAGCGGCCAGTCTCGTCGTCGCGCTCGACAAATCGGTTGTGTTCAAGGGTCGCCAGTGTCCTGGAAACTGCGCTTGCATGCTTTCCTAGACGGCGCGCGATCTCATTTACACCGATCGGCTTTTCACTCGCGCCGACAACCCTCAGCAAATTCAACGCGCGTTGGACGGTCGTAACCTCTCCGACGGCTCGGCCGCGATTGCTTGGAGAACGTTTGCCAGAATTCATCGAAATACCTCGGCTACAAGGCGTTCATACACGTAGAGTGAATCTGTAACGAGTACTGCGGCGTGCCAGCGATTGATAATGTCTCGGTTCAGGCCGGGGCTGGCGAGTTCGTCTCTTTTGTCGGGTCGAGCGGCTCCGGAAAAACGACGACATTGATGATGGTTACGGGTCCAAGACCCCAACCGCTCGGCGAGATCTCTATCGGTGCTCGTTCCGTAACTGGGCTGCCAGTGCACAGGCGCAATATCGGGGTCGTGTTCCAAAA
>NZ_JBVVPC010000124.1:0-1695 GCF_055807355.1 Bradyrhizobium sp. Ken01 | reverse complement strand
TTAACGCAGGCGATCACGGGCTTATTGAGGTCGCGTAGTTCTTGTATGCCGCCGAAACCACCGACACCATAGTCGCTGGGTCGGTCGTTGCCAGCGGCGGCGGCCTTTAAATCCCAGCCGGCGCAGAAGAACTTGTCGCCGGCAGTTTTGAGAATGGCAACGCGCAGTTTCGGGTCATCACGGAAGTCCTTAAATGCTTCGCCCATCAGCTTCGAGGTAGTCCACTCGATCGCATTGGCCTTCGGTCGGTCAAGTGTGACCTCGAGGATCGCGCCCTCACGACGGGTAGTGACGATATCAGCCATTCTTAGCTCCATTCATATGTCTAACGACCAGCAGCGCGTCCGCGATCCAGGCACCGTTCCCTTGTGCACAGACGATCAGCGGGTTGATGTCGAGTTCCTCGATCTCGCCTGCATTTTTCGCAACAAAGTCCGCGATGCCCGCGATCGCATCGACCGCTGAATTGACATCCGCCTTTGGCCTGCCGCGATAGCCTTCGAGTAGCGGATAGAGTTTCAGGCCGTGCAGCGCCTCTTCAATGTCTTCCCGCGTGGCAGGCAGCAGGAGGGTGACGCTGTCGCGTAAGAGCTCGACCATTACGCCTCCGGTACCCAGCGTCATCACCGCACCGAACATTGGGTCACGAGTGAAGCCGACAATCAACTCGGCGACGCCGTTGCGAACCATGCGTTCGACATAGAGCCCACTCCCGAGGGGCAAAAGATCCTGAGCAGCCCGGGTGACAGCTTCGGCGTCATTGAGGTTCAGCCTCACCGCGCCGACTTCCGATTTGTGGGCGACACCGAGAGCCTTCAGCGCTACTGGATAGCCAAGCTCCCTCGACAGGCCGAAGGCCTCCTTAGCACTGCTGGCGCTACCGCCCTTCGGGACCGGAAGGCCGGCTTTGATGAGCCGTGCCTTGGCTTCTGCTTCATCGAGCGTGACACGCTCGCCACGAAGCGGGCCGGCGGCGGCGGTGTCGACGGAATGGGCCTGCGGCTGGCGCCAGACCTCGCCAATAAAGGCTGCTCCCTGAGCGGCGTCCATAGCTTCCGGAATGCCAAACAGGGGCGCTATACCCCGCGCCATCAGTCCAGCAGTGTACTCCTCCGGAAGATTCTCAGGCATGGTGGAGACCATGGCGCCCTGTGTCATGTTGGCCTTCAATGCCAGTTCAAAGGCATTTAGACCCTTAGCCCCCCACTGGCGAGCGTCCGGGCAGCGGTCGAGGCGCGGAATGTCAAGCACCAGAAAATTGTAATCGAAGCCACCGGATACCATAGTCGTGAAGGCGTTAGTTATAACTGACTGTTCGTCCATGTATGTGTTGTAGTCGAGCGGGTTGGCTAGCGCGACCATTGGCCCGAACGCCTTCCTCATCAACGCGCGATGCTGGTCGGTAAGGCTCGGGAAATACACGTCTCGCCCTTGCGCCGCGTCGGCCATCAGGGAGGCTTCGCCGCCCGAGCAACTCATCGACGAAATTCGATAGCCGGGCAGCGGTCCCGTGCTATGCAAGAGCTTCAGCGTCTCCAGAAAGCCTGGGATGGAATCAATGCGGGCGATGCCGAGCCGCCTCAGGAAGGCATCGGATGCAGCATCCGAACCGGCAAGCGAAGCCGTATGCGACAGCGTCGCCTGCTTGGCCTGTTCGGAACGACCGACCTTGATCGCGACGATTGGCTTTTTTAG
>NZ_JBVVPC010000123.1:0-1890 GCF_055807355.1 Bradyrhizobium sp. Ken01 | reverse complement strand
ACCGGGGTGCAGACCGTCAAGACTGCCGGCGCCTCCGGTGCCTTGCAGACCACCAGCGGAGCCAAGAACTCGTCGATCGTGGCCGGTGCGCTCAACATCTCGACCGGTGTGAACGCGGATCTGTCGATCACCGGCGCGGGCAATGCGCTGTCGGCACTCGGTCTCACCGGCTCCACCGGCACCGGCACCGCCTTCACGGCGAGCCGGTCCGCGGCGTCGGGCGGCGTCTCGGGCAAGACCTTGACCTTCTCCTCCTTCAACGGCGGCGCAGCGGTCAACGTCACCTTCGGCGACGGCACCGGCGGCACGGTCAAGACGCTCGATCAGCTCAACACGGCTCTTCAGGCCAACAACCTGAGCGCTACGATCGACGCCAACGGCCTGCTCACGGTCTCGGCGACCAACGACTACGCATCTTCGACGATCGGCTCGGCCGCTGCTGGTGGCACCATCGGTGGAACGATCACCACGGCGCTGACGTGGTCGAACCCCACCTCGCCGGTTGCCGATCCTGTTGCCCAGGCCACCCGTACCAACCTGGTGTCGCAGTACAACAACATCCTGACGCAGATCGACACGACCTCGCTGGATGCTTCGTTCAACGGCGTCAACCTGCTCAACGGCGACCAGCTGAAGCTGGTGTTCGACGAGACCGGCAAGTCCAACCTCAACATCACCGGCGTGACCTTCAACTCGAAGGGTCTGGGTCTGGCCGGCCTGGTGCAGGGTACCGACTTCATCGACAACGCCGCGACCAACAAGGTGCTGACCAGCCTGAACTCGGCTTCCAGCACGCTGCGGTCGGAAGCCTCGACCCTCGGTTCGAACCTCTCCATCGTGCAGGTGCGTCAGGACTTCAACAAGAACCTGATCAACGTGCTGCAGACCGGTTCGTCCAACCTGACGCTGGCCGACACCAACGAGGAAGCGGCCAACAGCCAGGCGCTGTCGACCCGTCAGTCGATCGCGGTCTCCGCGCTGTCGCTGGCCAATCAGTCGCAGCAGAGCGTGCTCCAGCTGCTCCGCTAATAGCGGCTGACATCGCAATCAAGTCATGGCGGCGGGGCTTCGGCCCCGCCGTTTTCTTTTTGCGCGGTCCGATCGAGGAGTGGTCTGGCCGCACCGAAAAAGTAACTGTTGGTTATGGTTAACGGGGAGCAAACGCCGCAAAAAGGCGAGGAGTTTCAGATCGATCGTCGCCGATCTCGGCGTGCGTCCGCAGCCTTATGGTGAACCGGCGCTTACGCTGCGGGAACGGGTTTCACCTTTTGTTAGCCATGTCGCGGCACGCTGTCCCCGTCACTCGATCCGAAGCGATCGAACGAAGACGCGTAAACCAGAAGGGTAAGAGTTATGTCCGGTATCGTTCTCTCTGCGTCGGTTCGCCAGAACCTGCTCTCTCTCCAGTCCACCGCCGACCTGCTCGCCACCACCCAGTCCCGTTTGTCGACTGGCAAGAAGGTGAACTCGGCGCTCGACAACCCCACCAACTTCTTCACGGCGCAGTCGCTCGACAACCGCGCCAGCGACATCAACAACCTGCTCGATGGCATCGCCAACGGCGTGCAGGTGCTCCAGGCCGCCAACACCGGCATCACCTCGCTGTCGAAGCTGCTGGACTCCGCCAAGTCGATCGCCAACCAGGCGCTGCAGACCACGGTCGGATACTCCAGCAAGTCGAACGTCTCGACCACGATCGCCGGTGCGACCGCTTCCGACCTGCGCGGCACGACGACCTACACCAGCACGACCGCTCTCTCGAACGTGGTGTTCGACGGTACTGCGGGCGGAACTACCGTTGCGTCCGGATCAGCCACGCTCGGCGGTGGGTCGGCTTCGCTGGTCGGATCCGCGGCACCGGACGGCGGTGGCACTGCGGCCAAATTGGCT
>NZ_JBVVPC010000122.1:0-2123 GCF_055807355.1 Bradyrhizobium sp. Ken01 | reverse complement strand
GGCCGGGTCCGCGACGAGGTGCTGAAGAGCACGGGACGGCGGCAGGAGCCGTTCGTCTACGGATCGCTCGGTGGCGACACCGTGGCGCTGGTGCCGCAGGTTGCGCCGCCCGTCGATCCGAACGCGGAAGCCCGGCGGGACTACGAATTTGCGGCTCAGATCGGCACAAGGGAGGCATGGACCTCGTTTCTCGGCGTTCACGGTAGCGGCCCCTACGCTGTGTCTGCTCATGCGGCCCTCGACAAGCTGGACGCGGCGGAGAAGGCCCGTGAAAAGGCAGACCTGCTGAGGCGGCAAGCCGAACAGCAGGCCAGGCAGAAGAACGAGGACGTCAAGAAGCAGATCGAGGAGCAGGCTGCGCGCCAGGCCGAGCAGGCGAAGCTCCAGGTCTCGGAACAGACCCGGCGCGATCTGGAGAAGGAGCGCCAACGCCTCGCCGACCAGGCCAGGCGCGAGCTCGACGATGCCCGGCGGCAGGTTGCGGAGGCGCGCCGGCAGGCCGAGGACGCGGCCCTTCAGGTCGAGCAGGCGAAGAAGCAGGCCGCGCTGGAAGCGCAGCAACAGATCGAGGCGGCAAGGCGCGAACAGGAACAGCGCGAGCGGGAGCGACAGGCCACACTTGCGGCGCTAACTCCGTCGGCTGCGCCGGCGCCTGCCCCTGCGCCGGTTGCCAAGCCGGCAATGGATCCGGCGGACGTCGCCCGTCTGCTCCAGGCCCATCTGAAGCGCGTCGGCTGCGATCCCGGTGCGGCCGACGGTGCCTGGACGACGCCGTCGCAAAAGGCGCTCGACAATTTCAACCGAAACGCCGGCACCAAATTCGACGTCAAAGTTGCAAGTCTCGATGCGCTCGATGCGGTGCGCGGCAGGCCCAATCGTGTCTGTCCGCTGGTGTGCGCCAAGGGACAAAAGGTAGAGGGCGATCATTGCGTCCAGATCGTCTGTGACGGTAACGACGTGCTGGATGCCCAGGGCATGTGCCGCCGGCGTCCCGATCCGCCGCCGCAGAAGTCAAAGGCGGTATCGCGTCACGAGCCGAGCCCGCGCGGTCGCTCGCGTCCGTCCGGCGGAGCCGATTCATGCGGCGGCAGTTGTGAAGGCGATTGAGATCGGCGCCGATGGGACGGTGCCGGGACTCACAGGCTGGGAACGACGTTGACGTTGACTTTCAGGTTCAGGAACGTGCGCTTGCCGGTGCCGTCCTCGAAGTAGAGACGGCTTTCGAAGTGGTCGCTGCCGGTAAAGCCGGAGTTCGGCCGGTACACAGCCTTTGTCGGGTTGACCAGGCTGTAGGATCCGTTCGCCGGAGAGACGACGACGTCCTGGCCCACGAACGGACCCAGCGACTGGAAGTTGAACCCGCAACCGCGGTCTTGCGCGACCCGCATCGGGATGACGACATTACAACCCTGGCAGATGTTGAATGCGGGGCGACGGCAAGCGGTGTTGGCATTCAGGCCGTGAGCGTTTTGGTAGCTCTTGTAGCCCGGGCGCATCTTGTCGGCGCTCGCAGTGTCGGACAGAAGCAACAAGGCGGAGGTTGCGAGCGACAACACGACTGTCATGAAAGGACGGATCATTTTGAAACCCTTGTCTGAAAACCTTCGGGTGGCCAATGAAGCAAAAGCGATTTATGCCGACATAGAAGCTCAAGCGCCTGGGGGAGGCAAGTATCTCCGGAAGGTTGCAGGACGGCTTCCCAATGCCATGCCACTTCCATTATCATTTCCGGCAGGGAGTCGCCGGTGGACACTGCGCGGCGGCAACCGTCTCGCCTGACGGCCGGGCCTGATGTGTGATCGATGGCACAGACCCGAGGGCGGACCGCTATCGAATAGTATTCATATTGATTGCAGCCACATTGCTGACGCGTGGAGCGAAGCCCGCATCATGATCCGATTGAGCCCTTCAGTCCCGACGTTGCGTTCAAGCCGGTTGGTCTGCCGGCTTGCGCTGTCGGTGTTGTGGATGCTGGTCGCGGCCTCGACTGCGCAGGCCGACAAGCGGGTGGCGCTGGTCCTTGGCGTGTCCAACTACCAGAGCGTCGCGCGGCTGGCTAATCCCGACAACGACGCGGCTGCCATCAGCGACGCGTTCAAGCGGATGGGGTTCGATATCGTGGA
>NZ_JBVVPC010000121.1:0-2219 GCF_055807355.1 Bradyrhizobium sp. Ken01 | reverse complement strand
CGAAGCTTGGCGATGATCTCCTCCGACGTCAGGCTGAGCGCGGACGAGGATCCCCAGACCAGTACGAGGGCAGCCATGACGAAAGATCGCAGCACTTGCCCTCGTTGTGCGCACGCCCTATCGGGTTGGCGCCTTTAGCTTAACCGCCGACCGGCCCCGACAACATCTCCAGGCCCGCCTCGATTGCCGCGATATCCTGCTCATCTGCGCAATCGACAACCTGCAGTCAAAGCCCACCCAGGCTTTCAGGTCTCCGGCAAGTCGCCGGCGATGGATCCTCAGCTCTTCAAGCGACTGACGGTCTTTCACTGTTGTGTAGCTATCCACAATCAACTCAATCGCACTGGACATGACGCTACTCCACAAAAACAACTCGGATCTAATCGAATGAGCTTAGTGCAAGCCGCGCGGTGGCCGCAACATCTGCGCTGGGTCCTACAAGCTGGCCCCTCCGCCGATTTGCACTTCACAAATGGAGCGGCTGGGAGCGACAAGAGCCAAAGAGCGCCGCAAATGCCCAACCAGGATAGGTCATGATCATTGACGGGTTGGCATTGCCCTCATCGTCCAACGGCAAACTCTTCGGAAACGGAATGGCATAGGACCTTGGTTTTTTTCTAGCTTTTCCCGAACGGAGGCGTCAAACTTGCCCCTATTGAGAACGTAATTTTTTCAGGGACATTGCGATGGGAAAACCTGCCGTTTCCCGTGATGCCTTTCGGGGACTATTCGCTTTCTATGCGGCCAAGGCTCATCACGACCACAAGCCCGAGGCCGAACATTCCCTTTTGCGGATGTTCGGATCTGCGGACGATATACCCGATACGTTGCTGCAGCAGTGGTCCGACAGAGCTGAGTTGCTCGGCTCCGAAACCGTTGGTCGCGTAATGGATCCACACGTCCGTCAGATCACGAACGGCAATGCACAATACGACCATGCCAGCGACTTTCTCCACACGCTGCTGAGAGACCTCGGGCAGAAAATGCAGTGATCGAACCGGCATGCCATTGGCGCCGCAGCCGTCAGACGCATAGACTTGGCACCTCGTCTCCTCAGCCAAGCTCCATGAGCCGGCGCACCCGACTGTGCTAGGCATCCCTACCGCCGCTATCGGGCTGATGCAGCCGACCCACGCCTGCTAAACCACTGGACCGTGTCTACTGCCAACTAGGCTACGCAGGGCCGTGTGAAATAGTTCACAGATTGGGAAAGAAAAGCTCGCTACTATGGAGAAAGCGGCGGAAATGCTCCGGCCTGCTCTTGCTCGGTCGCCTGCCCATCCCGCATGACGATGAATTGTTTGTCGTTTCACTCCCGGAAAGCCGACAACGATGATTGACAACGATTTGGTCCGGGCACATCGCAACAATATTCAACGCTACCACCTCTTATTGCAAACCACTCTGACGGACTTCGAACGGCAGTATGTCGAAAGACGTCTGAGCGAAGAGCTATCGAAGCTGGATAGGCTAACGACACGTGCTCAAGCAAAGCGAGACGGCCAATCGGCTACAGATCACGCAGGGTAGAACCCCGATGAGGCACACGGGTTGCTGTTAATGGCTGCCGCAGAAAAGCTTGTGTGAGCAGCGGAGCAGCTTCAGCATTCGGAGCCGAGAGACAACTAGCCAAAGCACGCAGCACCACCTAAACACTTGCGCTCGCCCTTCGGTTGCGGTTGGATCGTCTTTTTAGGATCTGATCCAATGGCAATTCAATTCCTTGTGGCGAAGGTTCTCAGGGACGAGCTATCTCTAAGAGGCATTCGATCGTTAAGCGCTGAAGATTCCGAGGCGATTGCTGCTCGCATCTTCGAGCGGATCACTGAGCTCGAGCTAGAACTTGCCGCCCGGGGCTTCAACATCCCTGCGAGCGGCGATGACAGACCAACGTGACGAGCTGAGCGTCATGTCCGTTTACGATCCGCTATTGCGGGAGCTGGGGCGCACAAAGGCGCAAACTATTCGGCTCACGTTCTCGGAAATCGAGGCAATTCTCGGGAGGCCGTTACCGCCGTCAGCCTACAAGTTCAGTGCTTGGTGGGGAAATGAGAGTTCGCGCAAAGCTGGGCACACGCAGGCGATGGCGTGGCTGCAGGCAGGCTTCACGGCTAGAGTTTCTCTGAAACAGCGGGAGGTGGATGAGCTGCTGCCGGTTTGATGGACACCCGGTTAAGCTAATCCCACCTTGCGCTCGAACTCAACAGGGCTGAGGTATC
>NZ_JBVVPC010000120.1:0-2240 GCF_055807355.1 Bradyrhizobium sp. Ken01 | reverse complement strand
CAGGCGAGCTTCCAGGTGCTGGTCGAGCCGAACGGCACGACGGGCTCCTACATCCTGTTCGACAAGGTCACGCTGCTGCCGATCGCGACGGTCAACCAGGCCGGCCAGATGATCCAGATCAGCGGCGGCAACGTCTCGATCTCCAATGCCCTGATGTCGCCGGACATCCAGAAGCTGATCACGGACGTGTTCACGCTGAAGTTCACGGACAACAACAGCAACACCAAGCTGACCCAGAACTTCACCGACTCGATCACGCAGACCGGCAACATTGTCTTCATCAAGACGGATACCGGTGCCACCGCGACCGCGACCTTCACGCATCTCCCTGACCCGGGATCGCCGGCGTCCGGCCATGATCCGTCGACCAGCACCCGCATTCCGGGCCCGCCCGTTCGTCAAAGCCTCGATCTCAACGGCAATGTGAAGACGGCGTTCGGGTTTACCGAGCGCGCGGACACGACCGGCGACACAACTCATTACGATACCATCTCCGGTCGCATCACCTTCGTCGATCAAAACCTAGCCGATCTGCCGACGGTGAGCATAGACCTCGGCGATACGCCGAACTTTGTCTACAAGAACGCCAGCCAGCAGGATGTCACCGGCGCGCTCTCTGCACTCCAGAAGCAAGACATCGCGGCAACGCAGATCCAGATCAGCGTCGCCGCAGCCGCCGGTAACAACAACAACGGCTCGGCGGTCTGGACCTACACGATTCCCGACCACGTCTTCGACTTCCTCGCGGCGGGCGAAACGTTGACGCTGACCTACAAGGTCCGCGTCAACAATAATTTCTCGGTCAATCCCGAAACGTCGACCATCGACATCACCATCACGATCACCGGCACCAACGACAAGCCGGTGATCACCACCAGCGTTCCGACCATCATCTTCGAAGGCGGCACCAGCGTGCCGGGTGGCCCGCTCACCAGCGATGTTCCGACGACGGGCACGCTGAGCTTCGACGACGTCGATCTCACCGACAAGCATACGGTGTCGGTGGCGTTGACCAGCGCGACCCTGCCTGATGGCACCGTTCCGCCGGGGCCGCTTGCGGCGTTCCAGAGCGCGATGTCGGTCGCGATCGCGGCGGGCGCCGACAGCACCGGAGACGGAACCGGCACCATCAACTGGTCGCTGGCTGACCTGCCGGTCTATCTCGCCGACTTCATCCCCAAGGGTGAGGTGCTGACGCTGGTCTACGCCGTGACGCTCAAGGACGCGCAAGGCGCCACCTCCCAGCAGACCATCACCGTCACGATCACCGGCACCGACGCTCCCGCCGTGGTGTGGATCGCGACCGACAAGCCCGGCGCTCCCTCGGGCGGCTTCTGGAAGGATGCGGCCAACTGGGCAACCGGCACGGTCCCGACCATCAATGACGACGTCATCGTCATCACCGACCAGCTGCATGGGCTGACGCCGTCCTATCCGGTGACGATCGACGCGGCTGCGTATGCCAAGTCGATCACGATGAACGACTACGACACCACGGCCGGCCACACGGCACCAGAAGTCATCAACAAGAGTGCGCTGACGATTGCGGGCGAGATCAGCCTCAAGGCCGATTCGAAGCTCACCAATTTCACGGCAAGCACGATTTCGGTTGGTGGCAAGGCCGAGTTCCGGGATAGTAGCGTACTCACCAATGCCGGTTATCTGACGCTTGCGGCCGGTGGCGATTTCGCTGGCGGTACCACGATCACCAATTCCGGCACGATTGAGCTGTCCGGCGGCACGCTGAAGACGCTCGCCGCAATTAACAATGCCGGCGGCACGCTGAAGGCCGATGCCGGCACGACGCTGATCGTCGACACCGCCACCATCAGCGGTGGCACGGTCACCATCGCCGGCACGCTGGAACTCGACGGCACCAGCGTCCTCAAGGACGGCACGCTGAACAATTCAGGCGCGGTCAACGTCAAGGGCACTGCGGAGTTCGCCCACGAGACCGCCTCCAACACCTCCAGCGGCACGATCAAGGTGCTGGCGAATGGCTGGCTGACGATCGACCAGGGTTCGACGGTTACCAACACCGGCAGCGTGACGATCGATGCTAACGGCAAGCTGACGGTGAACGGCGCGACGATCAGCGGCGGTACGATCGACGGTCTCGGCACGATCGACGTCACTGGCGCCAGCACGATCGATGGCGGCGCCACGCTGAGCACGAGCACGGTCACTGTCGGGAACGGCATCGCGCTGACGCTCGATGGCATGACGGTGTCGGGCTCGAC
>NZ_JBVVPC010000119.1:0-2444 GCF_055807355.1 Bradyrhizobium sp. Ken01 | reverse complement strand
AAGCTCTCGCCGGCGCAGGCGATGTATCACTTCCTGTCGGGCTACACCGCCAAGGTCGCGGGCACCGAGCGCGGTCTTGGCAACGAACCGCAGCCGGAATTCTCGACCTGCTTCGGTTCACCCTTCCTGCCGCTCGATCCATCCGTCTACGGCAACATGCTGCGCGATCTGATCGCCCAGCACAATGTCGATTGCTGGCTGGTCAACACCGGGTGGACCGGCGGCAAGTACGGCACCGGCTCGCGCATGCCAATCAAGGTAACGCGCGCGCTGCTCACCGCGGCGCTCGACGGCTCGCTTCGCAATGTCGAATTCCGTACCGACAAATATTTCGGCTTCGCGGTCCCGACCGCGCTGCCCGGCGTGCCGAGCGAGATCCTCAACCCGGTCAACACCTGGAAGGACAAGGACGAGTTCGACAAGACCGCCCGCACGCTGGTCGGCATGTTCCAGAAGAACTTTGCCAAGTTCGAAGCCCAGGTCGACACCGAGGTCCGCGCCGCTGCACCGGACGTGAAGCTCGCGGCGGAGTAAGGCTTCGCATCTCGTCCCTTTGCAGCGATCTCTTCACTCTCACTCCACGAACGCTCTTCCTTGCATATGACATTCCCGCAACCGAAGTGGATCTTTGGTCGCCAAGCGCGAAGATGCATCGCTGTCTGGGCCGCTCGTGGAGCTTCCATGCACGTCGCCCCGCCATGGCGTGATTTATCAAAGACGAGTATGCAACTTGGAAGATTGCTCTCGTAGCCGGTCGGACTTCGAGGGCAATATCCTGTCTATGCTCTAACTCCGAAGTATCTTGCGACATTTGAACTAACGTGCGAGCAGCCTCCGCCTCGGCGTCAGCCTGCCTTGCGAATTCCATGCTCCTGGTCTGGGAACAATTTCTTTCCCTCTCTGATAATGATCAAAACATACCCCTTCAGATCCATGGGGTCGATGAATGATGCTAGAATGATGAAATATTGCTAGAATACGGCATTTTGCGCACCCAGAAAGCTAGCCAGCCCTGGTTCTGCCTCGAGCTTGCTGTCCGCCAGAATGGCAGACTTAGCCCCGGCCTACCTTCACGACGGAATAGAAGTAAGCAGACCGATCCGGGAGGTTGCAAACGATACTGCAGAGGTGCAGCGCGCCGGCAGCTTGGCTTTCCGGCACATATCCCGGAACCAATTGCCAAAGCCAGCCGCGGTGAATGGATTGCCTCCCCGGTGATCAGAAACGTGAGCCGTTACTCATGGCCTAGCGTCGATCGCTTCCTGCAGCCTCGGCGTGACTTCGAAGTTGAAAGGTACGCCGGTCTTTTGCCTACGCATCGTCATCAGCCCCTTGCGAACGTGCTGGCGTCCCATGCGCACCACGTCGCACTTGGTCTGGCTCGCCTGCAGGAGGAGTTCGTATGCGAGCCGGGCCTCGTGTTCCCCGGGCATGGCAGGATTCGAACTGCTCACACTCCGACACATCCCACGATGATGGCCGATGGTTTCATCGTGATCAAAGGCGGAGCCGCGACTCGGTTTGAAAGCCTGCCACCGTGGACCGGCTACTAAACGGACAATCGCCTCAAATTTTAGAGGTTGTTTGAAGCAGCCTTTGCAATTTTGTGAGAGACAGGATGCAGCCATTGGAGGAAATCATGGTTGTTTTCGGGGTACTGCTTTTTCTGGTTTGTGCAATCTCGGTGATCTATCCGCTGCGCTTTCTTATGATACCCAAACGCATGGTGGCGGTCTGTGGCGTGATCGCCTCGCTCTTCATGATCGTTGCTAACGCGCCGCCGCCATCAAAAACCGCGAATGCTGCTGAGCGAACGCCTGCCTATACAAGCTCCGGCGGCTGCAAGACAGACATCAACGGCGACTTGAAGTGCTCGCACGAATCCCAGGTCAATTTGTTCGGGAGCAGCAGCCGCTCGACATCTGAAATGAAGTGCGGACAAAATCCCGTGACATTGGGTTACGAGTGCAAATCTTCGAGCAGCGCCTACTGAGAACGATAGGCCCGCCAACGAGAACCGGCGGGCCACACCGATTATTAAGTCCGCTGGCTTAGGATTGACATCGGGACGGGGCCATGGGGGACGTACGCGGCCTTGTGCTTGTGGTCGAGGGCCTGCCAACTCAGCCAGCCCCGGCGGGCCCTCCCACACCTTTGATGCACATTAAGCCTGCTTGCCGATTGTGACATAGATCATATTGCACGCGGGAAATGCTGCGGTACGATCACTCACCGAAGCTGGCTCCATATTTTTTAGATCTTTTTGACCCGGAATTTTTTGACCTAGCGCGGGCCGCAGCAGTATCCCCCTGCTGCGGCCTTTGTCGTGCCTCCCGCGGACTCCAGATAACGCCTTGCTAACGAAACTGAACCGCCCCGGGTTTGCCGGAGGCGGGTTTGGTTTAAGTTATGCCGCCATAGCTTGTTGTTCCAGCATGGCGTAG
>NZ_JBVVPC010000118.1:0-2494 GCF_055807355.1 Bradyrhizobium sp. Ken01 | reverse complement strand
ACGGTTTCCCGATTCTGGAATCCCCAGATGCCGCTCTGAGTCAATCCGCCGCACCAGATATGTGCATGCCCTAGGGCCTTCGCCGGGACGACACCGGAATGTCAGGCGCCACCTCACCCCGCCTTCCCCAGATGCTCCAGCGCGTCCTCCGCTCGTAGCGGCACCCGCGACGCCTCGTTGTTGAGATCGACGAGCTGCACCAGGAGCCCCATCAGCGCCTTGCGGTCCGCCGGCTTGAGCGGCTCCAGCATCCGCGCCTGGGCGCGTTCGACGGCGGGGATGATGTCGCGCAGGATCGCCGCGCCTGACTTGGTCAAATAGAGCAGCTTGATCCGCTTGTCTTCCGGCGCCGGCCTGCGCTCGACGAAATCCTTGGCCTGAAGCCGCTCGATGACGCTGCCGAGCGTGGAGCGGTCGAAGGCGATCACCGCCGACAGCCGCGTCGCATCGATGCCGGGGTGGGTGTGGATCGCGATCAGCGCCGCGTATTGCACCGGCGTGAGGTCGAACGCCTTGCATTCCTCCATGAAGATCGAGACCGCGATCTGCTGCATGCGCCGGAACAGATAGCCCGGCGCGGCATAGACCGCGTCAATCGTGATCGGAGGCGGCTTACTCGGCATCGGGCTGCTTCTCCGGCGCGGCGTTGACGAACGCCGGCAGCGCCTTGGCGGCAGCTTCCGCCTTAAGCAGACGCGGATAGGCGGAGACGTCGACGCCAAAGCGGCGCGCATTGGCGAGCTGCGGCACCAGGCAGAGATCGGCGAGCGTCGGCGCATCGCCGAAGCAGAACGGGCCCGGCTCGGTCCTGATCAGGGTTTCACAGGCCGCGAGGCCCTCGCGGTTGACCCACGCCGCCCAGTCCTGAACCTTCTCCTCGGCAAGGCCAAGCTCGCGCAGCCGCGCCAGCACCTTCAAGTTCTGTACGGGGTGAGTGTCGCAGGCGACCGCCAACGCGAACGCCCTGACCTTGGCGCGCTGCAGCGTATCCCTCGGCAGCAGCGGTGGGTTGGGGTGGGTTTCGTCGAGCCATTCGATGATGGCGACGGACTGGGTCAGCACTGCGCCCGCATCGTTCTCCAGCGCGGGCACCAGGCCCTGCGGATTGATGGCGAGATAGGCGGGCGCGCGTTGCTCGCCCTTGCGAAGGTGATGCGGCAGGTGCTCGGCACCGAGACCCTTGAGGTTCAGCGCGATCCGTACCCGGTAGGCGGCGCTGGAGCGGAAATAGCCGTGCAGCTTCATCGGAACCCTCCCGTTTCGTTCTTGTTCGCACGTTGACGCTACCTAGATCGTAAGTATACTGTCAATCAACAAAACGACGGGAGCCGCACCATGGAAGCCGTGACCAAGACGCCGGAACGCGAGGCATTCTACAAGAAGATCGACGGCGAGAATCTCACCGCGCTCTGGACCGTCATGAGCGATTTGATCACGCCGGAGCCGAAGAGCGCCTGCCGGTCGCATCTGTGGAAGTTCGACATCATCCGCGACTACATGACCGAAGCCGGCAAACTGATCACGGCGAAAGAAGCCGAGCGGCGCGTGCTGGTGCTGGAAAATCCCGGCCTGCGCGGGCAGTCGAAAATCACCACGTCGCTCTATGCCGGCGTGCAGATGGTGGTGCCGGGCGACGTCGCACCCGCCCACCGGCACAGCCAATCGGCGCTGCGCTTCGTGCTCGAAGGCAGGGGCGCCCACACCGCGGTCGACGGCGAGCGCACCGCGATGGAGCCCGGCGACTTCATCATCACGCCGTCGATGACCTGGCACGATCATTCCAACGAGACCGATCAGCCGATGTTCTGGCTCGACGGCCTCGACATTCCGCTGGTGCAGTTCTTCGACTGCTCCTTCGCGGAAGGCTCCAACGAGGACCAGCAGAAGATCACGAGACCGGCCGGCGACAGCTTCGCGCGCTACGGCCACAATCTGCTGCCGGTCGACGTGAAGCGGAGCTCGAAGACCTCGCCGATCTTCAGCTATCCCTATGCCTACACGCGCGAAGCACTGGAGAAAGCCCGCACGAGCCAGGAGTGGGACGCCTGTCACGGGCTGAAGCTGAAGTTCAGCAACCCCGAGACCGGCGACTTCGCGATGCCGACCATCGGCACTTTCATCCAGTTGCTGCCGAAGGGCTTCAAGACCGCGCGCTATCGTTCGACGGACGCAACGGTATTCTGTCCGATCGAAGGCCACGGCCGCACCCGCATCGGGGAATCGACCTTCGAATGGGGCCCGCGCGATTTGTTCGTGGTGCCGAGCTGGCAATGGGTCACGCACGAGGCGGACATGGATGCGGTGCTGTTCAGCTTCTCGGATCGCCCCGTGCAGCAGAAGCTGGATCTGTTCCGGGAGGATCGCGGGAACGCGTGAGCCGGGCGTGCTAACACATACTCAGTGTCGTCCCGGCGAAGGCCCTAGGGCATGCACATATCTCTAAGGCTCCATCCTGCTGCAACGGCGTGGAAGTATTCGAGGCCGTTTTTAAAGG
>NZ_JBVVPC010000117.1:0-2590 GCF_055807355.1 Bradyrhizobium sp. Ken01 | reverse complement strand
CCATCGAACGCTTCTGCCGATACAATGCCCCGGCAAAACACGACCCGATGTCCCGAACTTCTGGTTCAGGACACTAGGTCGGGAGCTTCAATCAGCTCCAGTACCCATCCGAGATTGTCCACTAAGCGCCTCCGGGCCTCCGAAAAATCCGCGGTTCGAAGGCTGACACGGAGGAGGGGGCGCTGGAAGAGCTCGGCTGCCTGTTTCCCCAGCCGGATCTGCAGGAAATAGCGGCCACCGGCACGCCGGGCGAGATAGGAAGGACGGGCCACGGAATGAGCCTCTCCGGGGGCGGCGAGGGTGTTACATCCCGGCGAGATGTAACACCCTCATTTCCGCTACTCCGGTCCAGGCAAGACACTGAAATATCGAAGGATTTGTTGAGTTTTGGAATGTGGTAGCGCGTCCCTCTCCCGCTACCAAATATTTCAAGTAGCTAGCCCACTTCGCTACCTCGTCTTGGTACTCGCTCTGGGGTCTACACTATGGCCCATTACGTCTAGCCTTCGCAGTCCCTCTTACGAGCTTGCCGCGACTGATAGCGAAGCGACTAAACTCGATGCTCGCGAACTCTTGCCCTTCCATCCCAGCATCGAAGCCTGGCAGCGTCCGCGCCGGACAGCTCGGCTGATGCGGGATCGGCGTCGGCCGATTGCCGGCTCGGCGCAATCTGTGAGGAGGAGAGGTTGGAAAAGGAGTCTCCTGAGCAGCGTCTAACGCACGCTCGGTACGAGTTCGACATGGCGCGGCGCTGCATCCAAGATCTTCAGCAGACGCAACAGCAATTCCAGTGGAATGTGTTGTTAGCCGAGTTTGCAGTCTATTGGCGTAATTGCCAAAAATTTCTAAATGGTGACGACGATCAAAATTCGATCAAAGCAAAAAATTACATCAAGCGCTTTAATCCATCGTCGGCTAGCCACCTAAAGGACGAGATCGATCATCTTCATTGGCACGTGCTTCATTTGAGTGGAATGCGAACCACTGATGATGAGAAGAAGATCGCTTTGAGGGACGCCGTCAAGTTGATGGAGTGGCTCGAGCCCAACATGGACAAATTCGCCGATGATCTGCCCGAGCCGTTCAAAACCCAATGGAAACAGCCCGGACCCAAGGGGCCAGACTCAGCAGACCACCTAACGACCGGTCCCACAGGTGCAAGTTGGTCGCCGTCCGCAACGAATGCAACCCTAGTGCAAACAAATCACACGACTGACGTGAACTTTGTTCCTTTCACTGCAATAAAGAAGCAATCATGAGGCCGGTCAGCGAGTGGGACGAGAAGGATATCGATGACCTGTACTACGGGGAGATCGAGGAAAGCCTCACACTTGAATACAAACGCGCCGAGGCGCTGACGAAAGACCCTGGACACAGGAAGGAGCTATTCAAGGACGTGTCCGCGATGGCGAACGCATCTGGCGGCATCATTGTCTATGGCATGAAGGAGATCGGTAATAAGCCTGACGGCACCGATGATGGGCTCGACCCAAAGGTCGTGACGCGGGAGCAGATAGAGAACGTCCTCATGTCAAACATCTTGCCGCCCGTCGAGGGTTTGCTCATCAAGCCGGTAACGCTCACGAGCAAAGGAACTGCCAACGTAGCCTACGTCCTGGAGATACCGGCAGCGAAGTCACGGGGACCGCATCAAGCACCAGACTATCGCTATTACAAGCGGTTCAATTTCAAATCAGAGCCGATCCGGGACAACGATGTGCGTGACCTTATGCGGCGGGGAATCGAGTACGGCAGGAAGTATGGTGCGGCATTTGACCTCTACATCGAGATAGCACGGCTCCGGACTGCTGCGAGAGCGCGAGCAGCAGCGGGGCTGGCGCACATTGACGGCAACAAAGCAGTAATCGGTGTATCGCCAGACTTGCGGTCAGCGGGTGCTGTGCTCGTGCTCATGACAAAGTACATGAGAAATGCGGTTGGTGAGATCATTCAGAAAGTCGACGGCTATAACGCAAAAGTCGAAGCAAGGGGCGGTGTTGCCGTGATTATCGACGGGTTTCTGAAAGGAGATTTGGTTGCCATCCAAGAGCTTGCTGATGAAATCTGCTCTCACCTCAGCAAGATTCTCGATCAAGAGCCGTAATCATGCCATCGAATAGGTGAGTGCTTGCGAAACCCGTCATGCATTTCTGTCGATACCACGTTGAAAGGGTTCGCTGGCTCTACCCATCGGGCTAGAGGCAAAAATCGGAAGAGAATAAGAGGTAACTTCTTGGAAATCAGCGAACTGGCCTAATCTGGCGTTCAACGAAAACAGTCCGACTAGTTCGAAGCAATTGCTGCTGCCCTGTCGGAAAAAGAGGCCGTTGAAGCGCATATCGTTGAAACCGCTGAAATGGCCATCGCACAGGCAATCGAGAAGCCCTTCCCAATTGACGGCGGAGAATGCCGGGCGCTGTTTTGGCGCTGCCGCCCCCTGTTTCGCCACCCCGTCAACCCTCCCCACAAAAATATTCCACTTTACCGAAATTCGGAAACGGCGTATGTGTCGCTCATCCCGGCTCATCCTTGAGGGGCGATCTCGTTGTCGTCTTGATTGCGAGCCGGGCTTGCGGTGGACGCGGCAGCG
>NZ_JBVVPC010000116.1:0-3036 GCF_055807355.1 Bradyrhizobium sp. Ken01 | reverse complement strand
ACTTCCGTCTCTGCATGACCACCTCCGGCTTGATAAAACACCCAATCTCGGTGTCCATCAAACCGGCAGCAGCTCAGACGTCCAAAACACAATGAGGACCTTTCGCAGAAGGAAGATGCGGAGACGCGGGGTTAGCCCTGCAGCGTGAGATCGATCGACCGCGAAAACAGCCTGGGCTTGGGACGAGCGTGCGATGACAATCAAGGCCTTCGGCAGGCAACAAGAAGAGGACTGCGTGCTCTATCGATCATTGGTCTGCCTGTTCGATTTTGCGAGAAGATCGCCGATCTTGCGATAGGGGAAAGGAACAACTTTACTCCAACTCAGACGCCTCTATTCTAGTTTCGTTCTTTAACAGCTGCGCCAAGGGCGTCGATGACACGTCGAGCGCGACCGAATATTGAACCTTATACCCCGCTTCGCCTTAGCGACGCAGTGAAGATCGCGTTTCCTTTGGGTGGCATGACCGTCGCGGGTTTGCGTCGGGAGCACGATCGTAACCGATTGGTCATTGAAAAAATTGCCGGCAAGGAGTTTACAACGCTGGCTCATATCGAACGAATGCGAGAGCTATGCCGCAACGAAGCAAGGGAGCAAGACTTCAGCTCAGGGCCGCTCGCCGAGATAAGAGCGGAAGGATCACTCACCAGGCAACGTGGATCATCAGAGACAACGGCCGGGATGTCAGCACAGGCTGCCCTGCAGTTCAGATTGCGGGTGCGGAAGAAAAGCTGAAGGATCATATAATCTCTAAATGCTTTCCGAAGCGACGAGTCCGCCACATCGACGATATTGCGATCGCGGATCTCCTCTCCATTTATTTGGATGCGCAGCTGGACAAGCTCCGGGAGCGTTTCAATGTGGATAGCGAAAGCGAAGATACTGTCTCGGACATTCGCAAATTCAAGAGGCGAATTGAACGGCTGAACGAGTGGTGGGGAGCAAAGATGCTAGGCGAGCTCAACGGGGAGGCATGTCGCTCGTATGCGAGGAAGCGTGGCAAGAAGGGAGGCGCGCGCCGAGACCTTGAAGATCTCCGCGCTGCAATCGGTCACCATGCGGTCGAAGGATATCATAGGGGAATTGTTAGAGTATCGCTGCCTGAGAAGGGGCAACCGCGTGACAAGTGGCTGACGCGTAGCGACGCGGCCAGATTGATTTGGGCCTGCTGGCGCTATCGCGAAATGCAGAAGGGATCGCGCCGGTCACTGGACGAGGTCAAGGTCCCGACAAGTAGGCGTCCGCTACGCCACCTTGCTCGTTTCATTTTGCTGGGCATCTATAGCGGGACCCGTGCGGGAGCTATTGCAGCCGCATCTCCGATTGCAGCGATCAGTCGCTCCTATGTCGATTTGGAACGCGGGCACTATTACCGCCTAAAACAGGGTTGCGCTAAAACCAACAAACGGCAGCCCACGGTTCCGATACCCTTGCGCCTGCTTGCTCACCTGCGACGTTGGCATCGGATTGATCCGGAGGCTAAGTATTTCGTCGAATACAACGGAAAAGGTGTTAGCTCAGTCAAAACAGCATTCAAGAGTGCTGTAAGGCTTGCAGGGCTGGGTCAGGGTATCTCCCCTCAAACGCTTCGACATACTGCAGCGACTTGGCTCATGCAAAGAGGCGCGGATCCTTGGCAGGCAGCAGGTTATCTCGGAATGTCGCTTAAGGTGCTCCTCAACACCTATGGCCATCACCATCCCGACTATTTGGCCGATGCAGTCGAGAAGATTGCGAAGCGCGATCCAGCTAGCGAACGAAGGGCGCACGTATCTCGAGCAGTTTCTGATGCTGTGGCTCCGACGAAAGGGCGGGGCCTGGTGGGCTACTGACTCCATCGGCGCTTCGATCTGCAACACGAGCCTTCGCATTCTGCAGAGGATCGCATTCCAGATCGAGATGTTACGCCCCTAAGCTGTCGAATATGTCGCCTCCCCTATATTGGGACTGTTGCTCCCCGTTTTCGACGACGATGGATAGCCGCCGCGCTGTCCCTCCTTTGCAAAGCATCGATTCTTCCGCTCTTTGCGCCGAAGGGCTTTCGTCCATTCTCGAAGCAAACGCTTTGCTGGTAAAAGGCAGATCGGTATCGAAAGCCAAAGGCTCCTAGAGCAGTTAACAGCCAGGGCCAGAGCCCCCCATTTGGTAATGCTTCTCTCTGAACGGTGGCCCCCGTCAGCCTCTGGTACAGGGCCAAAGGGATGCAAAACGCCGCCAAGATCAAGGATGCTGTTAAAAGTAGCACGCCCAGTTTGCGCATTTCGCTGCGGCGCACGCACCTAAAATCGTCTCATCCGAAAGCATCAAATGCCCCTGCGCATTTGCGCTGGGGGACTTCCAAATGAGCGTTGCATCTTGGTTGCTGATCTGGGCGATCGGCAACGCGCTATTTTGTCGTTAGGATGGTGAAAACGGCGGATCGACCCCGGTCTATGCCTCCATCGCTAATGGAGCAGCCAAAGAAGCGCACTACGCCTTAGCCAAAAGCTGCGGCCAGCGTCACGCTCGCGAGGACACGCCAGATCAACTCAATCTCCAACCGAAGTGAGCGCGCCCGAGCGATCTCTGTTTCGTTCTACCGGCAGATCGTCGGAGATACGATCAGAAGTAGACAAGCAGCGTATGACGACAATGCCTCTAAGGCCGCCGGCGGGACAGGGTGGCAGAATTGACCGCTAATGCCACTCGTTCTCGCGGCAAAGAGCCGGGCAGGTGCTTAGCTCCTCAAGCCCAGCTCTGATAACGGTCAATTTGTCAAGAACGTTCTCGACTGCGATTGCGGGACTGATGCCGTCCAGCACCTTGCGCCGATGCAGCGGCAGGTCTGAAAGGGCGCGCCGGTTCTTTGTCTTCACATAATTAGCGACATCAATGCTATGGACTTCAGCACTGATGTCTCCTCGCAAGGTAGCGATGCAAGCTCATGCCAGCGACTGAAACCAACGCCACGCCCATGTAGTGAACCGCCCCGGGTTTGCCGGAGGCTCCAACTCCTGAGAGGATGGAGCCATGACGAGCAAGACGACGAACAAGTTT
>NZ_JBVVPC010000115.1:0-3245 GCF_055807355.1 Bradyrhizobium sp. Ken01 | reverse complement strand
ACACTCGGCCTCCGCGAACATCCACCTTTCGAGGCTCATTCCCGCACCCCGCATGGCTCCTGTCTACACTTCGAACCGGGGGCCGCCTCGAGAGCTCGTCGGACGGTGCCAGCCAGGCTCCCGAAGGGATTCTGCGGGCGTGCCAGAGCCGGCCCCTCTCTCACCGCCCTGCGGCGGCGCCCGCCCAACGCGGCTGCGAGCAACAGCGCAAATAGTCAAAAGCTTACAAATCGCTTGAAGCGAACGCACCAGAAAATTCCCATTCGTTGCGCAACGGGAATTTACTGACCTTGTGCCTTTTCCATGCGACGGTAGGCCGGCGGCCCCTTGCCTGCGGAAGCTAGCTTTGAGAAGGAAACGTGAGACAAAAAACCGTGATCCGGTAGTGCATGCGTGCTTCGTCCGAAACGCGCGCAGCTTGGACAACGATCGATGAAACTGAGAAAGAGTATCTAGCGATTAGCACTAGTGCAAAATCGACTTGTTCGTTTCAAAGACGAGTGCAACTTGGAAGATTGCCCTAGTAGCCGTCCGGACTTCGATGGCAATATCCTCTCTGTGCTCCGCCCCCGAAGTGTCTTTCGATAGTTGAACTAATGTGCGAGCAGCTTCCGCCTCGGCGTCAGTCTGCGCGGCGAATTCCGTGCCCTCCTCGTCGGGGAACAATTCCTTCCCCTCTCTGATATTGAAAAAATAGCGGATCAAAACGTTCCCCTGCAAATTTTATGGGTCGATCAATTCAAAAGAAATGACGCTAGACTACGGCATTTTGCTGGCCCCGGAAAGCTCACCACCCTGGATCTGCTTCGAACCTCTCTGTTCGCCACGACGGCGGACTTAGCCCCGGCCTGACACCACCACTGGACCTTTCTGTATCTCCTTGCGGAGACAAAGTTCAAATCGATCTTCCGCGCTCCACCTTGGGGCCGGAGTTCCGGCGAGCTGATGGCGACCGTCGCCGCTCGGGCGGCTTGGCTTCCGTGCAACTGCCAACGCTACGTCTGCCTCCAGAAGTTGACTTACCGGATCCGGTAGCTAGCTCTCATTGGCCAAGAAAGGCGAATTGATAGAAAATTCAGAGGTTTGGCCGTGCTGAATCCCCCGTTTGCATCTGGGTCCATTCGCCTGTTAAATTGGCAGGCATTCCCAGGCGATAGTTGCGGTGTTTCGGTGCCATTTTTCTTGAATAGAAAGCTTGCTTTATCCCGTCGCACCCGTGTCTCAAGGCGCGCCTTGGAACGAGCAATTACGGCAGCGATCAAGACCTATGAAGGCTGTCGGGATTTTGTAGGCGTCGTTGTCGAGCAACGCTTGGCCGAATCGACGTCTGAGCCAAATTGGCATGTGAAAGGGCTCCGCTTTGGTAAATCCGATCGAGACATGGCTACGGCCGCGCTCGACAGCGTTTTGCCATCAATGCAGAAGGAATTTACGCTCGAACTGTTGGATGAAGATCGGTAGCGTCGACTCTCTTGAGCATTGGGGCAGATCGCACAATCATCATCCTACTCCAGTGCGTTGCTGCCGAGGAGGTTCCCGCGAACAAGCATCAAACAGTGTTGCCCTCTTCGCTCAAAGCCACGCTGAACGATCAGAACCGACAGATTGATTTCACGACTGAATATCCGCGCAATGAGCGAGCATGTATCCGTGTTGCATGCCCGCCAGAGTTGGCGTCGTACGCCATACACATGTCGCCCAACGTGCTAGCCCAGTACAAACACGTGACCGTGGCGTGCGGCGACCATTCCCGGTGCAGGCGATGTACGGGGAAACGGAGCCAATTCGCCGCAAGGTTCAGCTCCGGGATGACCCGACCGAACACGCGGAGCGCGGCGCCACAACCGCGTTATGAGGACGGGCGTCCGGCCGGACGACCACCGATCACGCGCCCCTCCGGCTCGCTCGCGCTCGCAAACGCATTCATCGCAATTTTACTTGAGATGCCTCGGTGACGCATCTGCAGCCAACCACCGCGTCCGGCAGTGCTGCGATCGGCCTGCAGGGACGAGAAGTCACACCGCATCGAAACTTTGCATTCGGCGATTTTCCGGTCGCGGAAGGGACGCGCTTCAGATGGGATTGAGCCGGTAATGAAAATAAGCGAAGTGAAAAAGACTAGTTTCAACATGCAGGACTCCTACGCGTGTCCTGCCCCGCCTGCAGAGGCTACAAACAATTTGGTCATTGAAAGCTATTTAGTGGTCGCCCGGCTTCTGCGGCCGTCCTGCTTAACTCAGGTTAAACTGACCCGAACGCACACACATGGCGCTTCTAGCCGAGCATCTACCATCTCATCTGCCGCAGCAACTACTGCTGCCTGATAGGATTTGCCGACAATCCTTATCCATTCTAGAACAGTATCTCCGCTTCGGATCGTTATAAGCAAGCCAAACTGATGCTCCGTCCTTCAAATTGTCATCACATTGGGTGCCACTTTCCGCCGCTGCGCTCGTCTTCAGGAGCGGATGGCGTCAATCGCGTGAGCTATCAGGACCGCAACGCTGGCCGCGATTATGATGACTAACAGCCAACTGATCACGCTCGTCTCCATCAACGTTATGGAGTGAACCTGCTCAATCCCGCACAGTCAAAAAGAACCCGCCGGAAAGCTTAATTTCAGCGAGGGGCTGAGAACTCAAGGCAACTCTTGCGTCCGCAGTCGGTCCTATCAGCGAAATGCCGCTAACCGGGTCTCAACCGTGCCCACCATGACCGGGTCGCTGTGCCGCGCCCACTCTCGCTTCGCAGCGGTAAAGAACCAGGATTGTTCCGCCCTCGGAACAGAATGCCCGCTAGATTGATTTCGGTTCCGCCGAAATTGTGTTTGCAAAAGAGACAAAGCTGCGGCAGAATTTTTGCTACCGGGCTGGCTGCATATTTCACTTGGTGTTTTTAACCCGGCTTCATTTGACGACGCGTGGGCCGCAGCGATTTAACCTCCCGCTGCGGCCTTCGCCGCACGGCAGGCCAGCGTGAAGCGGCGAGCGCCCCTCAAGGTACGGCCTGTCGTTGAGGCCTCATAGTCGGAGGACCCTGAGAACGGCTCAAGCGTCTCCAGCCGCAGCTTTCCCGTCTGCTCCGCTGATCGAGCTTCGCAGGAGCGGCTCGCCCTGGGCATTTAGCCATTGAGATAGTTGGCCGCGAATCGGTGCCGGTTGCACGAAGGGGGCGGAATCCGCATTATGGTTTTGCTGGGCGAAGCGGATCTACCGTGGCTCTGAAGAACCCCGACGCTATTGCGG
>NZ_JBVVPC010000114.1:0-3281 GCF_055807355.1 Bradyrhizobium sp. Ken01 | reverse complement strand
TCATGGATGATCTGTTGCGGGAGTTTTTGACGGAAACCAGTGAGAGCCTGGACACCGTGGACAATCAGCTGGTGAAGTTCGAGCAGGAGCCGAACAACGCCAAGATCCTGGATAACATCTTCCGGCTGGTCCACACCATCAAGGGCACGTGCGGCTTCCTCGGATTGCCGCGTCTGGAAGCGCTGGCGCATGCCGGCGAGACGCTGATGAGCAAATTCCGTGACGGGATGCCGGTGACGGCCGGCGCGGTGACGGTGATCCTGGCCTCGATCGACCGCATCAAGGAAATTCTGGGCGGGCTGGAGGCGACCGAAGCCGAGCCCGAGGGCACCGACCGCGATCTCATCGACAAGCTGGAAGCGATGGTTGAGCAGGGCATGGCGGCAATGGCTGCCGGTGCCGTGGCTGCTCCCGTGGCCGAAGCGCCGCCGCTGGTGCCGGAAGCGCCGGCTGCGGTGGAGGCCGCGCCGACCTCCGGCGTGCTGGCCGACCAGAGCCTGGAGCGTCCGCTGCGTCCGGGCGAAGTCTCGCTCGACGAGCTCGAGCGCGCCTTCCGCGAGACCGCGATCGAAGCGCCGATTCCCGCCCCCGTTGCCAAGGCTGAAGTCAAGGCCGAGCCCCAGCCTGCCGCTGAAGCGGCAGTGCCTGTTGCCAGGGACAAGGAAACTGCCAAGGAGACCAAGGCGCCCAAGGACAAGGCCGCGCCGAAGAAGTCGATCGCCGACGAGGGCGCCGGCGAGGGAGCCAGCATCGCCAACCAGTCGATCCGCGTCAACGTGGATACGCTGGAGCATCTGATGACCATGGTCTCCGAGCTGGTGCTGACCCGCAACCAGCTGCTGGAGATCTCCCGCCGCAACGAGGACACCGAGTTCAAGGTGCCGTTGCAGCGGCTGTCCAACGTCACCGCCGAGCTGCAGGAAGGCGTCATGAAGACGCGCATGCAGCCGATCGGCAATGCCTGGCAGAAGCTGCCCCGCATCGTTCGCGACCTCTCGAGCGAACTCGGCAAGCAGATCGAGCTGGAGATGCACGGCGCCGACACCGAGCTCGACCGCCAGGTGCTCGACCTGATCAAGGACCCGCTCACCCACATGGTGCGCAACTCCGCCGACCATGGCCTGGAGACCCCGGCCGAGCGTCTCGCCGGCGGCAAGGGCGAGCAGGGCACCATTCGCCTGTCCGCCTATCACGAGGGCGGCCACATCATCATCTGCATCGCCGACAACGGCCGTGGTCTGAACACCGACAGGATCAAGGCCAAGGCGATCTCCTCCGGCCTCGCCACCGAGGCCGAGCTCGAGAAGATGAGCGAAGCCCAGATCCACAAGTTCATCTTCGCGCCGGGCTTCTCGACTGCTGCCGCCATCACCTCGGTGTCGGGGCGCGGCGTCGGCATGGACGTGGTGCGCACCAATATCGACCAGATCGGCGGCACCATCGACATCAAGTCGGTCGCAGGTGAAGGCTCCTCCGTCACCATCAAGATCCCGCTGACGCTGGCCATCGTCTCCGCGCTGATCGTGGAAGCCGCCGGCGACCGCTTTGCGATCCCGCAGCTCTCCGTGGTCGAGCTGGTGCGGGCCCGCGCCAACTCGGAGCACCGCATCGAGCGCATCAAGGACACCGCGGTGCTCCGGCTGCGCAACAAGCTGCTGCCGCTGATCCATCTCAAGAAGCTGCTCAAGATCGACGACGGCGCCGTCTCCGATCCCGAGAACGGCTTCATCGTGGTGACGCAGGTTGGCAGCCAGACCTTCGGCATCGTCGTCGACGGCGTGTTCCACACCGAAGAAATCGTGGTCAAGCCGATGTCGACGAAACTGCGTCACATCGACATGTTCTCGGGCAACACCATCCTGGGCGACGGCGCGGTCATCATGATCATCGACCCCAACGGCATCGCCAAGGCGCTCGGCGCCGCCGGCTCCTCGGCCCATGACATGAACAACGAGAACGGGACTCACAGCATCGGAAGCGGCGAGCAGACCACCTCGCTCCTCGTGTTCCGCGCCGGCTCGTCGCAGCCCAAGGCGGTCCCGCTCGGGCTCGTCACGCGCCTGGAAGAGCTCCCGGCCGACAAGATCGAGTTCAGTAACGGCCGCTACATGGTGCAGTACCGCGAGCAGCTGATGCCGCTCGTTGCCATGGAGAGCGTCACCATTGCGAGCCAGGGCGCCCAGCCGATCCTGGTGTTCTCCGATGACGGCCGCTCCATGGGCCTCGTCGTCGACGAGATCATCGACATCGTCGAGGAGCGGCTCAACATCGAGGTCGGCGGATCCTCCTCCGGCATTCTCGGCTCGGCTGTGATCAAGGGCCAGGCCACCGAAGTGATCGACGTCGGCCACTTCCTGCCGATGGCGTTCTCCGACTGGTTCACCCGCAAGGAGATGAAGCCGTCGCTGCACTCGCAATCGGTGCTGCTGGTCGACGACTCGGCGTTCTTCCGCAACATGCTGGCTCCGGTGCTCAAGGCCGCCGGCTACCGCGTCCGCACCGCGCCGACCGCGCAGGAGGGGCTCGCGGCGCTGCGCGCGCAGACCTTCGACGTGGTCCTGACCGACATCGAGATGCCCGACATGAACGGGTTCGAGTTTGCCGAGACCATCCGCTCCGACAGCAATCTGGGCGCGATGCCGATCATCGGGCTCTCCGCGCTGGTGTCGCCGGCGGCGATCGAGCGCGGCCGTCAGGCCGGCTTCCACGACTATGTCGCCAAGTTCGACCGTCCCGGTCTGATCGCGGCGCTGAAGGAACAGACCGCGGGCGCCGCCGGTGCCTCCGAGCTGAGCCGCGCAGCAGCGTAACCAGCGGGATCAGGAGAAACTAACATGACCAAGAAGACCCAGTCCGGCGAAGGCGCCATGGTCGAATACGTCACCGCGATGATCGGCGGCCAGCTGTTCGGCCTGCCGATCTCCCGCGTCCAGGACGTGTTCATGCCCGAGCGCGTCACCCGCGTGCCGCTGTCCTCGCGCGAGATCGCGGGCGTGCTGAACCTGCGCGGCCGCATCGTCACCGTGGTCGACATGCGCGCCCGGCTCGGCCTGCCCAAGCCCGAGGACGGCAAGATCCCGATGGCGGTCGGCGTCGACCTGCGCGGTGAATCCTACGGCCTCCTGATCGACCAGATCGGCGAAGTGCTGCGGCTCGCCGAGGACGGCATGGAAGAAAACCCCGTCAATCTCGACCCCCGCATGGCCAAGCTCGCCGGCGGTGTCCACCGTCTCGACGGCCAGCTCATGGTCGTCCTCGACGTCGATCGCGTCCTCGAGCTC
>NZ_JBVVPC010000113.1:0-3570 GCF_055807355.1 Bradyrhizobium sp. Ken01 | reverse complement strand
AACTTCCGTCTCTGCATGACCACCTCCGGCTTGATAAAACACCCAATCTCGGTGTCCATCAAACCGGCAGCAGCTCAGGAATTCCATCGAGCCTGAAGGTGGGCGCCACCTTAGTGTGGCGAGCTTTCCCGCGCGTCCGGGCACTGTCACTCCACGGAGAATCCAATTCGAAGGCGGCGGACTGATCTAGCCCGTCCCCGCGACCCTTCTCATCCAGGGTGAAGCTCAAGAAAACGAGGTCCAGAACTCACTTCGGAAGGAATGTGAAAGCGGAGACCTCGTTCCTATTTTCGTAACAGCCGAGATATTCTAGTTGTGCGCCTCACCAGGCCTGACTGTGTATTCCGCCTGACACGACGGACAGGCGCTCGCTGCCGTCAATGTCGTCACGCGTGGACTGAGAACGCTTGAGGAGCTGCAGTGCCCGATCCTGAGGGGGACGAGAGCCCACCAGCCCGGTGCAGCCGTAGCGGGCCGGAGCGATTCGGAGAGACGCGGGCGGCAACGACGGTCGAGGGATTGGCCGGATCTGCCCAGCGCCATATGAATACTGGCGCAGGGCGCGCGCCTGCGATGGAGAGATCCATCGCCAGGTCCGGGACGGCACCACTCAACCAGCAGTCCGAAGCGGCGGGGCGCCGTCCCGTCGGGCGCAACTTCAAGAGCCGGCGGCACCGGGGAGGAGCACGTCGGAGAAACCTGCCAGCCTCAAGGCCGCGGCACCTGGACGTTGCCGCATTCTCACCCGCATCTGCATTTCACTATGTGAATCAGGTCGACGCTGGCGGCTCGCAAAAAGCGACCTCAGGCGCCGAGACCTGCGGCCGAGGGTTACCTTCCCTCCACTGTTCCTGCGGTCAGAGGCCTCCTTGTGAGCACGACGGAGAACCGCCCTAGCGCATTCTGCAATTCTGCAACGGCTTTCCGACGACCTAAAGCGGCCACCGCGCTAACCCAAGCGCCCGATCCGGGGCACTTTCCACGATCAGTAGTATTGCAGTAGGCGCAATTCCCTGGCCGTCGATCGTGCCCGCCGATCGCGACGTCTATCTCAGCCGCTCTACGACAAGGCACCCTTCCAATAAGGGGGCCTAAGCGGGCGGGGTTTTGCTGCTTCCGCGAGCCGGATGACGAGATGCTATTCGACTTTCGGACTAATGCCGCTTTTTGTGCGGGCTTGCTCCAGCCGCCCGGGTGACGCCGCAGGCCGATTTGCTGCCGGATGCCATTTTCAGAGACTATTTATGGGGACGGTCAATCGAGCCGGGGGCGCCTCCGCCGTGAATGGCGATCGCCGAGGTCCTATAACCTATAGCCAGCACCCGTCATCAGTTCAGCTTGAAAAGCAATCTGCCCTAGCCGCTTCTTGAGTGTTTCCAGTAACGACAGTCTTGTATCAGGCGCCGCAACCTGCGCTCCCGTTGCGGGTACGGGAATAATATTCAACGGTCTCGCTGCTCGACGGCTAGAGATTTTTTTCGCAGATTCTCCTTTTGCAGCATGCTTCGGCTTCAAGACCTCGCCGCCTGATTTCGGAGTGATCGGTTTTGGGCAACGTCGAGCTCGGAGAATGCGCTCTGCAGCGGCCGAGCAGATTGCACCGACGTCATCGATGTAGAAGGACCGATGATCGACGGAGCCACAATGGTCGGCAATACCCAGCAAACGCTGCAAGCCACGCTGAAGCGTCAGTCGAACGAAGATCGTTTGGTCCCGCCTGAACGAACAGGATGTTTGGGCATCTTTGAATGCCGCGATCACTGACGATTGTCGGCCTAGCATATCTGCAAGAAGTGCACCATCCGTCGCAAAGCATTGCTGACTGGTCTCATGGATAGCGTTTGGTAGGTAGAGGGTGTGATACGATATCGTCCTTGCCCCGCCGTTATCGACACTGGAGCTCGAACCTTCAACAATGAGGTGACGCATCAGAGGCATTCGTCTTCTCCCAGTTAGACACCCTCAGTTCAGCTGTACGAGAGCATCTGGCCGTACTAGCTGCTCGGCGGAAGCGCATGCCGCCTGCGCTAGTTGCACTAATCCAGTCGTGGCCCCCTCCCAAACAATCTGGCTTTGGCGCCTGTTCTTCTTGGGTGATTCTATTTGGAACGGGATCGAACTGAGGCGTTGTTCCTTTGCATGAACTTTCAGACTTGCCTGGATGGCGGCGTTCATTTTGACCAGCACCTCGGCGCTGACGCAAGGTGGCGGAGGTGGTTCAGGTGGGTTTCGGGAGGAGGTACAGGCTCGGGCACAGCGGCCCGCTCTATGTCGAGCAGTGGCACGGTGAACGGTACTGGTGGTTCGCCCGGACCTTACACCAGCAACGGTCTCAACCACCAAACCACGGGAAATCGGCTGGGCAATCCCGATAGGAATGAGAACAACGGCTCGTCCTCCCCCGCTAGCGGCTACGTCACCGATCCTGCGATGAACAAGGCTGTGCAGGATTTGGGGGATTCGAATACTGGTATTGTAGCGCAAACCGCTAGTCCTCCGCCACCTACCCCACAGTGAGCGCCCTGGGTGGAATTAGAACGGCTTCTATTGGCAAACGCTCTGTACACGATGTCCTTCAGCGTTGTCGCTTGGCTTCCAGCGCCCCGGTGCTCCCGGCAACCGATCCAATTGCGGAATAGAGCGCCGGGAATGCTAGGTCACCAGCCCTTTAAGCCCGCAGTTGAAGGCCGAAGTTTTCCGCTGCACGCTTCACTGATGAAATGTATCTATCCAACGCGCTCGCAATTTGAACCGCGCCAGCGCCTTCGCGCGACAGCTCGAGCAGGAGTTGCACCTCTGCATCGGTCCACTTTCTGGGTTTGTCGTTTCTCTTCATGCAGGCAATGCTTGATGGTTCATCAGACTGGTTCGAAAAGGAAGAAAGCCCGCCAGGTGCGTTAGCTAGCGGGCTTCCAGCCGAAGGTCGCAGCGAGTTCACCATTGCGACCGAAGAATATGAACGGAACTAGGTTTACACTTTGTTAGCGGCGGCTGCGTAGCGTGTCGCTTGGGACGGGGCCGTGGGGGACATACGCGGCCTTGTGCTCGGGGTGAGAGCCCGCCAGCTAGCCAGCCCCGGCGGCGCTCTCCCTCAGCATAGATGGTTCAAATTCATAACTATTTTGATTTTTGATGTGGGTCATATTTCCCTTGCCCAATGGCCCGGTATGATCGATTCACCAGGGCTGGCTTCGTATCGACTTAGATCTTTTCCACCCGGATTTTTTTGACGGCGCTGGGCCGCAGCAGTATCCCCCTGCTGCGGCCTTCGCTTGCCTTGGCGCCCATGGAATTCTCAAAGATTCACGCGACACGCTTCGCCTGCTCAAAACTTTCAAGAAAAGATTAAGAGCCTCGGCACGCTCCGCGCAATTCTCCTGCTCCTGGGAGCTCGCCTGAAAGGACGGTGCAGCCTCAAACGCCGACGGAAAGGCCATTAGCAGCCACGTGGTGGTGGTTGGCTGCAATCGTTCTGCGGCTCGTTTTAAGGTATTCCATTCGGCGTAGGCCGCAGGGCTACCGCCTGAGTAGTCCAGGGTTCTCTTTATAGAACTTGATGAGCTCGATCAG
>NZ_JBVVPC010000112.1:0-3676 GCF_055807355.1 Bradyrhizobium sp. Ken01 | reverse complement strand
GCTCATCAAGTTCTATAAAGAGAACCCTGGACTACTCAGGCGGTAGCCCTGCGGCCTACGCCGAATGGATACGCTTCGCGCACCGCGCATGCAGGCTTCGTGCTCGATGCGCTGGAGCAGACACTGCATGATCGACGGCCCGTCCATCGCGGCGGGCTCGTGCACCACAGCGACAGGGGCAGCCAATACATATCCATTAAGTACACGAGCGCCTGGCTGAAGCTGGTGTCGAGCCTGCCGTTGGCAGCGTCGGAGATTCCTATGACAATGCTCTCGCCGAAACCATCAACGGTCTCTACAAGGCTGAGGTGATCCATCCGCGCGGGCCATGACGCAGCTTCGAGGCCGTCGAGTTCGCGACCCTGGAATGGGTGGATTGGTTCAACAACCGACGGCTCCTGGAGCCCATCGGCAACATCCCGCCGGCCGAAGCCGAGCAACGCTACTACGCCATGTTGGATCAACCCGCCATGGCGGCATAACTTAAACCAAATGGCCTCCGGCAACCTGGGGCGGTTCACGGAAGTTGTGGCCCGACTGCTGAGAGGAAGAGGTTGGCGGCATTGCCGACGCGGCTTTTGAGGGAGAAACGGCCAATTGATCTTCCGGCTTAGGGTACCTGATGAGGGGCTCGATGACAGAGCGGCGGCGCAATTCCCGCTTGATCGTGCTGAAGGCGCCGCGCTTCTGACCGGAGATGAAGATGCGATGCGATGTTGCGCATTGTCGTCGCGGTATCCCTTGTGAGCCCATGCCCGTGAGGTCGGTTAACTCGGCAAGGAAGCCAGCGCGCTTTTGGTTTCAGCGTCAAGACTTCCTACTTCCATTGTCATCGACGACCACCGGGTTACCGGCGCTCGTGCTGTACGCGAGCGCAACGCCCGACAACCGATACGACGGTCACACCTTGCTGCTGCGGCGAGCGGATCTTAGCTTAGCCAACCGGGAGGCAAACGCCTCTTCGAGGGCATCCGGCCTTCGAGCTTGCGACGGAGGTCGCGATTGTTAACGGTTCTTCGGTGCGACCGAAAGAGATATTGGGCCTGAGCCGACCGCTTGAAAGGTCAAGTTTTCGGCGACAAAACGAGACAATTTGTCAGCGGGAACGAATCCTTCAGCGTAAAGAGGGGGGGTACTCGCTGCTTGCGACGCGTAACCAATTTGATAGTAGTATTGGAAGAATGCTTGAGCATTGACCGTGAATGAGCCCAACGTGATAATGACGCTTGTAATGCCCGCATAGCCCGAGGAACGTGCTGAGCCTTCACATTCTACTCGGAAGGTGGCGTTATTTTCCCCGGAACCGTTGTAAATCCAATTGTACAGCGGCGTGCCGGCTTGGGCGCGTTGTTCGATAGGAAGTGGGATATGAGTTAAAGTCTCCGAACTAGGCATTATCTTCATCCTTCAGGGTTAAATTTTAGATAGGTTGGCCTGACGCACCCGAACTGTCACAACGTGCAAAGGCGGTGCTTTGCGGAAATCAGATGTGGGGGTCTGTGGGCTCAAGCCACGCGGTTGTACCGAATGATGTGCGCGTTCCCAAGCAACAATAGGTCGAGTACAGATTTTCGAACACTCCGGCGGACTTTAGCGTCATCAAAAGATACCTGCAGTCCTGTTTCGCCGAGTAGAAAGTCGCCGAAAAGTTAAATTCGATGGGGAAGCGTCGAAGCGTCGCCAAGACTCTCGCGAGCTGTCGAGGGGTAGCTAATTTTCTGGATTTTATCCAGAGCTTCTGTTGGTCGCCTTAAGAGGGGAAATTGCGATTCTCCAAGATCCATCTCCAGTGCCTATGCGGAAGGCGGTCCAGAGCAGGTCGGCCCCGATTTCGGCGCGCCCAAACGGAAGAACCGTCATTCGGTCCCGACGCTGCTCCGAACTGCTCTCATAGTTGCTGAAAACTGCCCTATTGATGCTGGCTGGACGTTTTCCGGAATCGCCATGGCATGAGGTCTTCGATCCTGCTCTAGGGATGGTTTCGGCGATGTAGGAGGCGGCGTTGGCGTCGTTGAGCTTGCAGGTGGTGAGGGTAGTCGCGAGCAGGACCCAATTTTCCGCGCCGACTTCACGACCGGCGAAGAGCGCATTGTTTTGGTCAGGCAGACTCGCCGGATGGCGTTCACAACCGGGTTCGTGTCGGACTCGAGACGCGTCCTTGAGGAAGTGGGGCAGTCCTTGTTAGCGATGAGCGCGTATCGGATGTCCTCGGCGAGTGTCGAGCCACCGGAGATCATCGACAGGTCTTTCCTAAGCCGTAAATCGTCTGGTCTAGCAGCGTCATGGCGTCATGAGCGCCGCGAAGAGACTCAACGTCGGACCAAACGACAGCGAACCCGAACGATCGCACGAGGTTTTAGGTACAAGGGTGATGCCGCGATGTCGCCGAGCCAGACGCAAGCTCCTCGGACTCGCGGACGTTTCAGTCACTTATAAGCTCGCCAAAAGACTTTGATTGCTTCCGTTACCGGGGCACCGGTACCAGGTCGTTTTGCCGTGGGATCCGACGACGCACATCGCGCTAGATGTGCTAAGGGGTCTTGGGCGTAAACTAATCGGTTTCGTTGGTGCCGTCTCACAAAGACCGATCTTTCGAGGCGATACAGAATGACTTTCCTAAATTCACTGCTCGTCCAGGTAAGCGGCACGAATTTTCTTATGGGCATGTAGGTAGCCCATCCGCAGGCCAATACATGTCGAGTGGTCAAGGCATCAGCTGAAAAGGCGGATGCCTTTAGAAAGCAGCGCCTCATGCTGCTGGCACGCAACTACGAGCGTCGTATTTCACTTCGTGCCAAGACTGAGGAGTCACCATACGAACAGAAGTAGTACTGTTTATCTGCACGCGCAATAAGCAGGCATCGCTATCGAGCGGCGCGCGGCCTGGTTGCGATCATCGCCGGGATGCGTGGCGTCAAGCTGGTCGTCTCCGACGCTCACGAGGACATCAAGGCTACCGTTGCCAAGGTGCTCAATGCCAGCTGGCAGCGTTGCCGCGTCCACTTCATGCGCAACGCGCTGGCGCATGCCGGCAAGAGCGGGCGGCGTGTCGTCTCCGCCGTCATCGCCACCGCCTTCCCCCAGGACGACGCCGAGGCCGCAACAGCGCCGACCAGCTCCGCGCCAAGCTGCCCGAACTTACCGGCTTCCTCGACGAGGCCGAAACGGACGTGCTGGCCTACATGACGTTCCCGCCCCAGCATCGCACCAAGCTGCATTCGACCAACCCGGTCGAGCGTCTCAACGGCGAGATCAAGCGACGCACCGAGGTGGTCGGCATCTTCCCCAACGAAGACGCCATCGTTCGCCTCATCGGCGCGATCCTGCTCGAACAGAACGATGAGTGGGCGGTCCAGCGTGCCCGCTACATGACACTGGAAACCATCGCACCCTTGAGCGATGATCCGAGGGTCAGCATCACGGCTATCGCCAGCTGACCGACCCGGTTCCCGCCGGCGAACGCGGTGAGCCGCCAGCTACACCACCACCGGGGAGTACGTCATGCCAAGCTGATGAATGCTTGTGGGTGCAAGTCCCATCCGGCCAAAGCCGAAGCAGGCAGGCCGGGACCGAGTCTTGCGGGCGTCGCGGCAACGCGGGGTTCGAAGTGTAGACAGGAGCCATGCGGGGTGCGGGAATGAGCCTCGAAAGGTGGATGTTCGCGGAGGCCGAGTGT
>NZ_JBVVPC010000111.1:0-4500 GCF_055807355.1 Bradyrhizobium sp. Ken01 | reverse complement strand
TGAGCACGGGGCCGCTATCGCTGCCTACTGGGGCCAGAAGAAAGTTATCTCCCACCTGTAAAAAGCTGGTCGAGCCAGAAGCGTCGATTGTTTTCGCAACCTGTCCAGTAGTACCGGTCCCGGCGACCGTGAAATGAAATGCCCCGCTCGACATCAGCGCGTGCGGGGCGTCGGCGATGGTTGTGCCATTATAGCTTGCACCATCAATGTACAAATTCCTGTCACCGACGCCGGGATTGTAGGCATCGTTCAGGAAGTTGACGGCCACGTCGTGGGATCCACTCCCCCAATTGCCCTGGACTAGAAGCAGACCCGACTGGCCCGAAGAGTGAACGGCGTGAGCCGTTTGGATGCCGCCGATCTGCGAGCCATCCACTGAGACAGTGTACTGCGCGTCACCGTTGAAGGCGTCCTCGCTGATCGACAACTTCAATTGATCAGATCCACTGCCGATTGTGGTCGTCGGGGATGGATTGCCTGTAGATGAGCTCCCGGCAGAGGAGTAGGCGCGGATATAGTCTATGTACGACGTGATCGGCACATGCGCTGCGTCCGCGTTATTGCTCGGGCTCGTCTGCGTGGCGAGATCGGCTAAAAGATACATGGGCGCGTGCATGTCGCTTGGCGTTGGCTTCGCCCCCACGAGCTGCCCGTCGACATAGAAGCTGATCGTATCCTTTTCCCAATCCACCCCATATGTGTGATAACCGCTCGGCTGAGCGAGCTCGCTATAGACCTGAAGATTGGCCTGCCAGTTCAAGTTAGGAGCGGCATCCGTCGTATGGATCGTGCTGTAAACGCCCCTGTCGTTACTGCCGTAGTGCTCGACTATATCCAGCTCTTGCCAATGTCCGGCTTTATTGGGGTCTGGAATTTGGTTTTCTGGCAGCAACCAAAATGCGTCCCAGGCTCCTACGAGATTAGAATAATCTGCGCGAACCTCGAAGTACCCATAAGTTTGCGAGAACGTGCTCTTCGTGTTGATCAGGCCAGACTCCCAAGCTCCCGGGTAGCCAGACGGAGTTCGGTCGGGCACTGCGGTGATTGAAAGGGCTCCATTCTGAACGCTGAATGGGTCATATCCGGAAGCTGGGTCGAGAAATGAAGAGCTTCCAAAGCCGATGTCCGAGTTGGCGTCATAGCGCCACTCAGGCCGGATATCGGCCCAGGTCGTTCCGGCACCCGTCTGCGAAATGCTCCGACTGTTAAACTCATCGTCGAACGTTAGCGTGTAGCCGGACAAATTGAGTGCAGTCATCGCTCATTCCCTCCGAGGCAAAGGCCAAAACAATGCGCACCAATATTCGATGAGCAGCATGTAGGATAATCAGGAAGATGTTCGAATCTCCCGGCGGACGTTGTTCAGCGAACAGGGCCCATTTGAGGCGATGTTTCGTTTCAGAGATGGCGCTTATGGTTCTTTCTTGGACCATATACCGAGTTACATCCGGGTTACCGCAATGCCGACTTTACATCAGGTGCGTTCGTGACTCCCCGTGGCGCGTTCAGCTCTCGGCTGACCGAAAGCTCCGGCCTTTTAATCTGTTTGCAGGTTAGGGTGCTCAGACTGCTCGGGCGCGTGTTGCACAAGGCGCGCCGACGCATCCGACTGAAGGTCAGTAACTAGCCCGCGCAGAAAAAGTGATTCTGAGAATCTTAGCGGCTGCAGCCATCGCAGATCACCAGCTTGATTGTCATCTGGCGATCGAGTTCCCCTTCAATTTCGTCGTGTACTGCCCACCAGGCTTCAGAGTATGGACGAAGGGTCGTCAACACCTTTTCACGCTCGGAATTTGGATCGAGCTTGGCCAAGCTGGTATGTTTTACCTGCCGCTTGGTTGCTGAGGCGTTCGGATCAGCGCCCAGACCGTCCCAGGCCAATGACGGGCGCTTTACAGCAGACTCCGATGCGCATCCGCAGAGCGCGGCACCAATAAGGACCAGAATGAAGAGAGGCTTGACCATGGCGAACCGGTTTGTGTGGTAATCGGGACGCGGTCCACCAAGCTAGGGTTAAACGAGTTTGGTTAACGCTAGATTAGCGGATGAATCGTGCCACCTCAAGCTCGCAATCCACAGAGCGAGTCGGGGACTTTGCCAAGCAAAGTTCGTTGGTTCGGCTGCACGCCCCTCCGGAGCCAATGTGAGTATGCGATTCATAATCAAACCGGTTTTTCACCTGGAATGGAGCCGGACAGAAGCTATACGGGACAGCCATGACTACACTCGACGTGATCATTTGTACCTATAATCGAGCATCCGAACTCGACCGAGCCCTAGCCGCCTTGGCGACTCAGCGAGGAAGCGATCGCTTGCTTTGGTCGGTCCTCGTTGTCGACAACGGCAGTACAGACGATACGGCGGGCGTCGTGGAGGCCTGGCGCATTGGAGGCGGTATCCCTGGCCTTCGAAGGGTGGTCGAGCTGAAAGCGGGATTAACGGCGGCCCGTCGGCGAGGTGTTCGAGAAACGAACGGATCCTGGATCGCATTTGTCGACGACGACAATTTGCTTGCGCCTGATTGGATTCACTCCCTAGCGGAAGCCATAGCGGCGCACGCCGAGGCCGGCGGGTTCGGAGGGAGGATTATTATTGAATGGAGTTCGCCCCGTCCTGACTATCTCGAACAGTTTGGCTGGTGCTTTGCAGAACAAGATTACGGCGCTGAGACACGCGAAATCGACAACTTGGCCGGCGCAGGAATGGTACTTCAAAGGCAAGCGTTGGAAGCGAGTGGGTGGGTGGACAGGCCTCTGGTCGAGGACCGTACGGGTAGTAGTCTAGTGTCCGGCGGGGATGTTGAGATGGTCCAGCGAGTTCGGGGGCGAGGATATAAGTTATGGTACCTGCCTCAATGCAAATTATCGCACCGTATATCGGCCGAACGCATGACCAGACGGCACCTTCTTGTTTTGAACTTTGGCCTTGGAAGAGGAGCCGCGGCAATCAATGCAATCGGCTGGAGCGGTACGTACGAGACTTGGATTCGTAACGCCAAAAGCAATAAACGCTTGTTCGCTTGGCGCAGTCTACAAGACGTTAGGCGGTGGTTAGGTGGGCGCGAGGGGGTAATGGTCGGTCTCGCAGGGGCCGCATTTGCAATCGGATTTGCACGAGGCGTCGCTGCAGTCAAAGCTATGCCATGTCTCCAGCGCGTTAAGTTCGTTGGTGCGGCACTGAGGTCGATCGATAAGCCTCTCGATGGCTTAGGTGCCTACATACCGGATACTTGATAGGCGAAGCGCCTTCGAACTGATGTTCTTATCGATTGGCAGGAAGGGTGTCGTTACCACTCCATTTTTGATAGGCGTCCTCAACTCTCGTCGTCGCCTGTTCCTTCCCTTGGAACGCTTAATTAGGGAAGTATTCGAAGCATTTTAGTGTTGATAATACCCGTCTTTAACTCGGGTCCCTGACACTGCTCATAAATCCAATCGAGCAATGCAGGTCACATGTCGCAGTTTCAGCTTTTTGGCGTGAATTTGTCGGGTGCCGAATTTGGCGCTAACGGCACACGGGGCGTCAATTACGACTACACGTACCCGACGCACGGGGAAATCGACTACTTCGCCTCCAAAGGTGACTCGGTCATTCGACTTCCATTCCTATGGGAGCGAGTACAGCCCACGATGGACGGAGCACTCAGCGCATCCGAGCTCAGCTACATCGATGACGTCGTGAATTACGCGAATTCCAAGGGCATGAAAGTCGTGCTTGATCCCCACGACTATGGTTACGCTTATGGCGCGCAGATCGGGAGCGCCGCGTTACCGAATTCGGCGTTCGCCGACTTTTGGGGAAAGGTCGCTGGACACTTCGCCTCAAACCAGGATGTGCTGTTCGGGCTTATGAACGAACCGAATGATATCCCAGCGGCGCAATGGATCGGCTCGGTCAACGCGGCCATTGCTGCTATTCGCGGAGCGGGAGCGACGTCCCAACAAATTCTTGTACCGGGCACATCTTGGGACAGCGCCTCCAACTGGGTCAGTTCCGGCAATGCCGCGATAGTCGGTTCGGGCGTGGTCGATCCAAATAACAACTTCGCATTTGAAGTTCATCAATACTTGGATTCAGATGGGTCGGGAACGCACAGCGACGTAGTGTCGACCACGATCGGTGTAGATCGACTGCAGGCAATCACAACGTGGGCTGAAGTTACCGGGAATAAGTTATTCCTCGGAGAATTTGGCGTTGCTTCAGACGCGACGAGCCTAGCAGCGCTGGACAATATGCTCGCGTACATGCAACAGCACACCGATGCATGGGAAGGCGGGACTTACTGGGCGGCTGGCGCGTGGTGGGGGTCCTATATGTATTCGGTCGAGCCGATACTGGGCAGCGATAAACCCCAAATGTCGGTGCTACAAAAGTACGCCTTACCAGCGAACGCAGCTGGAAACTCAAATTTCATTGAGTCATTTGGCTCGACCAGCTTTTTACAGGTGGGAGATAACTTTCTTCTGGCCCCAGTAGGCAGCGATAGCGGCCCCGTGCTCA
>NZ_JBVVPC010000110.1:0-4831 GCF_055807355.1 Bradyrhizobium sp. Ken01 | reverse complement strand
GAAGAGCCGGGTGCGGGAAAGCCGCCTGCCCGGATCTGTGAGGGCGAAAGCCAAATGGCTGAGCTACTCGACCACGATCTGCAAAGCTCATTCATTATGCGCGAATCTGCTGAATTTGCTAATCTACATCTTATTTCCATCGGAAGTCGCTGATGCATGATATTGCTTTTTCTCTCATGGTGAGGAAACCGCGCCTTTCTGCAGCTGGCCGAGCTTGTTTATTCCGCTCGAATGTAACGCGCGCGATCCAGATGTCTCGTTTAGGGAAAGCCAAGCTGAACTTCAGCTTTACCTTCGCGCGTTGGAATGTGCAGTATATGCTGCAATTTGAAGCTTGACAGAGAGCGTTACCCGGCGAGCCGCTCTCCCTAAAGTCGCCGGGCGACGAGTTCGCCAAATCGCGATGTTGCGTCGCAATGCAAATTTTGAATGAAAGATCGTCGATTGACTTGCCGGCAGAGGGCACAACTTTATGTTTACCGGGAAATCTTAGGCAGGCTTCCATGCGTTTGATCTATGTCGGTGTCATTACGTCCTTTGCTCTCGGTTGGTCCGCCGCCGTGGCTCAGCAGTCTCAGGGTACGGCAAACGAAACAATTGGTCACCCTCCGCCGCTTCCCGGCCCACCCCCGATGTCCGAGCCCTCATTAGCAACTCCACATGCACCATCCCCGCCCACAATTCGGCCGACAGGCGACCCGCCAAACAGTGGATACATCGGAGCCTATGGGCCTGCTGGCCCCGCAACTCCTTACTCCACGGGTCCACTGCCCCAGGTGAATACCGATCCAGGCCTGAACGTTTTGGGCCCTGATAACTCGACAAAGTCGGTCAAAGCGATCCCCTGTGCTCGATTCGCCCGCGAGAGCGACGGATCTACGACTTGCGTCGGAATTCCCGATACCACGAAGCGAAGATAAGGTTATGAAGTGTTTTTCAAAGCAAGTGAGTGGTAGATGCAGCAACGTCCGCTTGAACTGGACTCAAGCAGCAATCGGCCCCCGGACATTCTCCAATCTACGTCCGCACAGTGGAGGGCAGAGAAGACAAGAGTTAGACTTGGCTTAAATAGGTCGATGCAGAAGCAAAGAATCTGAGCGCCTATTTTTACTGAAACGCAAAAAACGGGAACAGCCATATGGAACTTGGACGCAAGAACTTTGTGTGGGTCGTGGTGATTGCCGTGGCCGCCCTGTCCTTTGTTTCGGTAGAGGACGCAGCTGCCGATACAATGGTGTGCACGGTCATACCCCAGTATCCTCCTTACGTATTCCCGGCGCCGAACTGGGGGCCATTCTTCCGGCACCACTATTATCGATACGGGCCGACACCCACCTGCGTTTTAACTGCGACGCCAGTAACGGCTGTGTCCGGCCCAGTCATATCGGTTCGTTACTAGAGAGCTGCGCTGGCGGCGTGGGTTTTATGTAATTCCTGCGGCGTTATTGAAATTTCAAGACTCTCTGTTGGTCGTCGACCAAAGGGCCAAACGAGCTCCTATCTCGGCACGCTTTGATCGCGAGCTGGAATATAGGGATATGTCATGTCGAGTTGCTTTTATGATCCGGCTCGCCGACTTACACGCGTGCGCGCCGCTTCTTAGCCATCCAGCTTGATCGGCGGCGCGACCCCTTGTTGTCTACCTGCGGACATGGTCCACGCCCAACCCAAGCCTCCCAGCGATGGGTAGAGTTTGCTAATAACTAAAGCCCTTCCCAACTGCTTCATGAAGCCGGCGGCAGTCGGTAATGAGACGGAAGTGCAGTTCCGAGTCTGCGAGTCCTAGGTCCGAGCGATCCGGTCTGGGAACGTGGGGTGGCAATTGCGCAAGCCGGAAGTGACTTGGATGGAGCAGCAGATCGAGCGGCTGAGCTGAAGCCGACAGAAAAATGCGGAGCTAAATCAAATGAAAATCGCCGGGGTGAGCGATAAGTTGGGCAATGGTTATGCCCTTTAGAGTCATTGCGTCGTGGGCCGCGTCACTAAGGACAGTATCTAGCCCAGAATTTGCAGGTTTTGCGCTTGCCAAAATATCCGACACAGTCGCGAACAGGCTATGCTCAATCTCTATCTTGTCCCTATCGACGTTGAAATCAGCAATTCTCGCGCTATGAAATCCAGGTTCGAAAATGAATGTGTTCGAGCCGCCACCCCCGAATATCGTCACGCCATTTCCGACGTTGTGGAAGGTATCATCTTGGGCTGTGCCGCTCACGACTTGATAAGCAGACATATCGGCCCCTGCAGCCGCGCCCACAATGGTAATTGTTAGGGGGTGATCGCTAACACTCCCATGTCCATCGCTGATTTGCACTGTGTAGTTAAGGGTCAGAACGTCGCCCGGTTTCAGAAAATCGAGATCGGGATTTGTTGGCCTGTAGATCCAATCTAGCACCTGAGGACTGCCGTCGCTTTTGATACTGTCGAACGTGATTGCGTTGGCCGCGATCAATGCGCTCATGTCGACATTCGTCGGCAACGTGGCAACGCCGTTGTACTTGACGGTGGCATCGCCAGTCACGGTCGCGGTCAATGTATCACCGATATCAGCATCGCTCACAGTTAGAGTGCCTGTCATCGGAGCCGCGAGTTCTGTGTGGACATTGCCAGCCGAAACGTTGTCAATCTCGAAAGATTGCTTGGACTGCAGAACGACCTTGTCGAACGTGGGTAACCCAGAAAACTCCACATAGCCCGCAGAATCAAAAGAAGATTGGTCGCCGCCCGAAAGACGTGGAGCTAGGTCGGCCCCAGAGTAGGAAGCTACCAGTGTAGAGCCGTTGAAGAACTGGATACTGTTGTGTCCATCGGCAGAGCCCCAATACAGTCCAAATGAATTTTCCTTGTGAGCAAAGGTGATCGTCTCAGTGGCAAAATCGATGCTCAAATAGTTGGTGGTATCACTATGGCCGGGGAGTGGTCCCATGAAGGGCGCCACCGAGAGTTCGGACGATCCGTTGACGACACCAGCGTTGCCCACCGCAGAAAAGGTGGCGTCAAGTGCAGCACTATAGAAATTCCCAAAGCCAGCTCCATTGTTCGCTGGGGAGCCGGCGGCCAGCTCATCAAATGTCTCGGTGTTAAAGCCGAGTGAGCTGGTGTTGACCCCTGGGGCGAGGATGATGGGCCCGCCGGAGTTTACCGCAACGACCGCCTCCGTTGGCGGATCTGTCTCTCCCAGGACAACTGGTAAATCGTTGGCCCCGGTAATCGTCACAGCAAGCGGCTTGGAAGCTACCCCGCCGTGCATATCATCAACCGTCGCCGTGTAGTACAAGGTTAGCGTCTCGCCAGCAGGTAAAAAATCAAACATCTTATCGGGCAAGGCGTATGACCAGTTCACCGAACCGCTATTCACATTTGTTCCGGACGCCGCGAGTGACAGTGACGCTTCGAGAGCTTCAATGGCTGCAGTTTGGGTAGCGCTCAGCGATGTGATGCTGTTGTGAGACGCATCCTGCAGAGTGAATGAGGAGAATTGAGCGTTCACCACCGGGCGATCCGATAAATCGACGTCAGTAAAGATAATAGTACCGTTGGCATGATCGATCGTGTCGTTGCCCGTTCCCGAGAGCTCTATGAATCCGCCACTTGTGGTGGCGATCGTCGGTGTGTCGTTCGTGCCTGTCACTGTTATTGCAATGGGCCGGCTCGCCGAATTGCCGAGGTCGTCGCTGACTGACGCTTGGTACGTGAGCGTGAGCGTCTCGCCTGCTGCTAAGAAATCGAAAGCGGCATCGACAATGTCGTAAGACCAAGTCAATGACCCATTGCCGACGGGCGTTAGCGTCAGCGGGATCGCGACCAGGTCAATGGCGGCTTTCTCGGCCGGGCTCACGGAGGAGCTGATATCACGATGCGAGGCGTCCTGAAATCGGAATGAATCGAATCCAGTGTTCACTGCTCGCGGGCTAGCGTTGGTGAATGTGACACTCCCGGCAGCATGGTCGATCGCGAGATTATTGCTTCCGGAGAGCTCGGAAAACGAATCGTTCGTCGTCGTGATAGTTGGGACGTCATGCCCAGTAACGGTCAACACTACTGTAGAAAATGTTGCTGTATTGTGCAGTGGGTAATTGGTGTCGACCTCGACAGTGTAATTTAATGTCAAGATCTCACCCGGGCGAAGAAATTTAAAAGAAGCATCAGGGATGCTATAGGTCCATTTTACTGACCCGTCGTTGGTGTTGTTCGGATCGGGCACCAGACTAAGAGGGATAGCGACCGTAGTGATAGCGGCCAATTGATCCGGCGTCAGCGAAGGAGTTAGGTTGTTATGATGCGAGTCGTAGAGCGTAAATGAACCAAAGGTCACTTTTACGGTCGGGCGGTCTAGAAAGTTGATGTCCGCAAATCTAATGAGTCCAGAAACTGTATCGATTGCTGAGCTTGGCTTTGTGCCGGCTTCGACGATGGAAGCACCAGGAGCGATCACAACGGGTGGAACATCGAAGTGCCATGCCAGTATCTCTGTCGGGTTTTGGCTTCCATTGTCGGTTTGACTGATTTTGACGAAGGTGGGAATCGCAACAGCGCCCCCAGCTGTCTTGATGAAGAGGCCGTCGCTGGTCTGCGTGATCGAGTTGGTGAAGTTGGAGGTCAGCTTGGTGTTGGTGCCGTTGTCGGTGAACTTCAGCATGAACACGTCCGTGATCAGCTTCTGGATGTCCGGGGACATCAGCGCATCGCTGATCGAGACGTTGCCGCCGCTGATCTGGATCATCTGGCCGGCCTGGTTGACCGTCGCGATCGGAAGCAGCGTGACCTTGTCGAACAGGATGTAGGAGCCCGTCGTGCCGTTCGGCTCGACCAGCACCTGGAAGCTCGCCTG
>NZ_JBVVPC010000109.1:0-4969 GCF_055807355.1 Bradyrhizobium sp. Ken01 | reverse complement strand
CGATGGCTACGTGCACGAGGCCGTCGAACCCTGCGGCGAAATGGCGAATGCGCGTACGGCAAAACCGTGTGGTCCTGTCGTCCAGCGATTTCGATACGAGGGGCGGAGCTAAAAAGTCTTGTCCGGCGAATAACTTACCGGGATAGTCGACCGGCGCTTGGTCCGGCCCGAAACCGCTGGGCCCTATTAGGCCCTAGTTTCACACGTTTGGACGATAGTTAGGTCCGCGCACAGCAACGCCCCGTCGAAGGGCTCGATGGCCCGGCGGATCGCGCTTTTTACTGAGGAACCTGCCTCGCGCATGGTACGTTACGCTCCATCACCGGCCACGATGTCAGGGCGTCGGTTGACTGAGAGACGCCACAGCGCTCCCGCCTCAAAGCAGGAGCGTTTCTTGTGCCGGAACGGATCAGCCCCGAAACTCGGAAACTTCTGGACCGCGCTCAACGCGCCATAGAAGACGCAATCTCGCTCCGCGAGAACACCCGGGACCAGATCGCCTCAGCAAAGCAGCAAAGGTTGCTGCTTGAACTTATGCTGCGCCAATTTACCCCCCCCCCCCCGCAAATTAAAGGCCGCCTCAACGGGCGGCCTCTCATTTAACCGCAAAGCAGCATCTACTGTTTGGCGACGACCCGCTCTGTGAAGACGGTCGGCAGCACGATCCTCTGGAAGCAGACAGCGATGGCGGGGAGCCGCAACGGACGCGGCGCGGGCCTGCTGGATGCGATGGCCGGCTTGCCGGGTGTTTGGTAGCCCTGCGCTGGCGGCGCGCTGTAGCGCTGTTTAATGAATCTTGACGCTGACGCCTGCGCCGCCGGGTGATGGTGGCGCGCTCGACGCTGGCGTGGCAGCTTCTAGTCTTCGCGGACTGCAGGGGGTTAATCATGCCTGATAGCTATCGCGCCATCGAACATCTCCGCGATGGGCGTCCGATCAAAATCCGGGCGCTTCGGCCGGATGACGAGGACGACATACTCGCGGCGATCGGGCGCACCAGCACGGAGGCGCTACGGCGGCGTTTCTTCGTGGCGAAACGCGGCTTCTCGCAGAAGGAAATCGATTTCTTTATGAGGATCGACTTCCGCAATCACGTCGCTCTGATTGCGTTGGCTGATGAGGATGGCCGCCCTATTATCGTCGGCGGTGGCCGCTACATCGTTGCTGAACCCGGCAGTGCCGAGGTGGCTTTCATGGTCATGGACGGCTATCAGGGGCAAGGCATCGGGTCGCATCTGATGCGGCATCTGGCGGGCATTGCGCGCGACGCCGGGTTGACGGAATTGATCGCGGAAGTGCTGCCGGAGAACACCGCCATGCGGAAGGTGTTTAGCAAGTTCGGTTTCCAGCCTGCGCCCAGCCGGGAGCCGCAGGTCATTCACCTTGTGATGCAACTCGTTTGATAACGGCCCGTTGTGCGGCTTCGCGCCTGACGCGTGCCTGCCCGTCGCTCGCGGTCGCCTGTCCGTCGTCGCGATGGTGAGGCGCTCGACGTGGTGATGACGCGATCACGTGACGCCGTGCCTGTCCTGTCGGCCGCCGCCATATTCTGAGCTAACCCGGCTTGCAGAGGTTCATTTGGAGTGAAACTATTAACGTTGATGCTATGCGTGCGGAGGGCGAAAGGACAGCCAATGCGCTATTACCCCGGCAAGGACCTCGAAGAGAGCCACCGCAGCACACTCGACGAGCATCCGCACGCTAAAGGAGCCGTGCAGGAGCAGATAAAACGCTCACGCGCACAGATCGTCGCAACCGAAAAACTCCTGCGCCGACCAGCAGTCGGCGGCACCGGACCTGTTGCAATGCCTACGGCGGCAGATTGCCGGGAATTCGCCGTTGCGTTCAAATGCAGGGCCGCTGAACCCGGCACAGCCGCACGGACAGCGAGCATCTTGAAGAATATATCTCGCAGTTTTACCGGCCTCGCGAGCCAACTTGCGATGCTGGAGACTGCGGAAAAGGCAGACCGCAGCGCCTCTATTTAAGGCACACTATTGCATGTTGTGATCAAACCGTTTTCCGTCGCCTTCTACTAAGGGGGATGGACGATCCTGACGACCGCCCTCCGAGCAATGACGCGCCGGAGCGGAAACAATCACGGATACAGCAGGCGCGACAGCTAGTCGCCGAACACATTGACGACCTGCGCGCCCTCCTCGAACAGCTCCGGCGCAAGATGAACTAACGTCGTTTTTGACGTTGGATGCGATAGGGGCCTGGCCGCTGTCTGGTGGCCCGGCGCTGGCGGCGCGCTGTACAGCGTTTCTAGCGGCCCGCCCTGAGGCGGACCGTTGTCGTGTAGAGCCGGGCGACCGATTACTTCGCGGTGCTGGTGGTGGTGGTGCCATCGCGCGCGTCCCGTCGTTCGTCTCGCCCCGTGCGCCGCTCCTGACGCCGCTCTGTGCGTCCTGTGCGTCGTTCCTGACGGCGTTCCGCTCGGCCACTTCGCCTGTCCTGTCGCCGCTCGGTGCCGGATTTCGGGGTATCTGCTGGCGGTGTTGTTGGTGTGGTGGGCGTTGCGATGGCTTGGGCTACCGCCTCCGACGCGGTCAGAACCGCTGACGAGGCGACCCCTCCAAATGCAGCCGCGCATCCAAGGAAAGCGAGTGCGCTGCGACGACAGACTTGCTTGGCTTCCGAACCTTGATCCATTTTCGTGTCCCGGTTCCGCGCCCCGAGAGCATCTCACCTCACGCAGGTAGACAGGCTGTTGATGTAAATCAACCGGACCACGGCTTGGCAAACGCCTCATGATCCAGCCGGTGAGAGACGATATCGTCATGCACAGCGATCTGAAAACACCAAAGTCGGCTGCCATAGCAGGGATCATCTTCTCCCTGCTCATGTTCACGATCTTTGGGCTGCTTCGACGTTCCATTCCAACTGACCCTTTGGAGCCCGGTGCATGGTTAGCCGCCGATACGAACTCAATTGAACTTGCGTTGAACTTAGTTCCTTTCGCCGGGATCGCCTTCTTGTGGTTCGTTGGGGTGCTGCGTAATCGTCTTGGTCATCAGGAGGATCGCTTTTTTGCCACGGTGTTTATCGGAAGCGCCATGCTGTTTCTGGTTATGCTGTTTACCGCAGCTGCTGTGATAGGCGCAGTCATGCTTTTGGCTTCCAAGACCGAACCGAATGAATTGATAAGTTCCGGCATATTTCGATATGCCCGCTCAGCCGCATTCATCGTCAACAATGTGTATGCTACCAAGATGGCTGCGGTCTTCATGGTCTCAACGTCAACTATTGTAATCTATACAAGCATCGCTCCGCGTTGGATCGCTTATATCGGCTACCTATTTGCGTTGTTGCTACTTATCGGGAGTTACTACATTGCGTGGAGCTTCGTGGTATTGCCCGCATGGGTCTTTCTGATTAGCGCGCATATCTTGATAGACAATTTACGGAAGCCTGGAGATGACATCGGTGCGCGATGACGAGATGCCGTCCGCTGTCGGTGATCGTGCTGCCGTCCCGTCGCCTGCCGTAGTGGACGATGAGGCGGTGGCGTGATGTCCTCCCACGTCCTGTCGGCCGCCGCGATATTCTGGAGCTAACCGGCTTGCAGACGATCATCAAATAACTTCTGAGACTATCTGCGCAGCCTTTGTAAGAAAAGCACTTTGGTCAGTGCGGGAAAAAGGACCGAAGTTGTATATTTCGCCAGATGGCACAATCGCGCAAAGCATGGAGCCAACTGAACTCTCTTCAATGCGAACTATGAGTAGCGGCTGGCGCTCTCTGGTTACTACGGCGGACTGCGGAAATTTATAAAACGCAGGGACGTTCGCACTTACCTCACCTATCGTTTGTGCGTTTTCATAATACATGAACAGAAGTCCCCTAAGCTCGACCATCTTCAAGGGCGTATTTGTTTTTGGATTTGGCAAAGCACTCAGGAATGTGATGCTCGGTGCTTCTTGCTCCTCGTTGCTCGGCGATTGTCCGGAGCGGTCTGTGCGTGTCCTTCTTTTTTCGAGCCAATCGGCAATGCCAATAAGCAATAATCCGGGTCCGACACACATTGCCAATTGGAAAGCGTCCGCGAGTGGGTGGTAGAAGCGTTCAGCAATCGCGGAGATGCCTCCTCGGTTATAAGTTACGAGGTAACTTGCGATGAACAGTGCAACGCCAACAACGATGAAACCGTAGCCGATCCATCGGATCAATAATCTCATGCGGCCCATCCCTTGCCGGCTCCGTTAATCCTCACAGCAACTAACGTTAGCATGCCCACAGCCTGCACGAGAACCGGGCGCACCGCGACCGGGGTCTCCCGCAACTGCTCCCCGATAGAGAGGCGGCGCGCCGGGGCCGCGCTTACCGGGGTAGCGGGCTGTTACCCCGATCCCGTCGCGGTGATGGTGTGCGTGGTCTTGATCGGTCGTCGTGATGGTGGCGCGCTCATGGCGCTGCCGGTGCGCGCCGCCTGCCGTGGTCGTCGCGGCGGACAAATCAGCGGTTGAGGTGTCGACAATGATGCGCGAGCGCTTGGCGCTGTCGATGGCCGCCGGGGGTGGCCCCTCATCCGCGCAGGTGCTGTGGAGGGCAAGGCAACCGGGGGGCGGCGCGACGCCAGTCATCGAGGGTATCTGGTGCGAGAAAATCCGTGGTTGCGGTTGCAGCAGTGTGGAGTGCGGGTCGTGCTACTCAATGTGCGCCAAGCCCCGCAGCAATCAAACTCCGCAACTCAGCAAAATGACGGTATCTGCCCAAAAGGAAGCCGGGTCCTGGTCGCGTCATGTCGCAATCAGGGGTGCGCTGACGCGGCGGGCGGCGAAGCCAGTTGGTGGAGAATGGCCACGAGCTCGGTGTGCACAGGTGATGTCCGGTCACTGAACGCCTCGATTGGGTTAGCTTCAGTCAGCCGGTTGAGACGCGTGAGCAGGCGAATGCGCTGACGGCGTGTAAGTTTCGCCTCCGACGAGCGCCACCGGAAGAACAGCCGATACAGTTCACCGTCTCC
>NZ_JBVVPC010000108.1:0-5266 GCF_055807355.1 Bradyrhizobium sp. Ken01 | reverse complement strand
CCACCAGCCGAAGCCGAGCAACGCTACTACGCCATGCTGGAACAACAAGCTATGGCGGCATAACTTAAACCAAACAGCCTCCGGCAAACCCGGGGCGGTTCACATCTCAGGCATATCTCGGCCTACGTGTGCTTCGGCGATCTCTCGCCGGGCGGCAATGCGGCCACCGGCGCGCGATCATTTTCGGCGGCCAGCGGATGCCATCATGTTGACGTCCCAATAGCCGCTGTCTGCCTCGGTCGAAAGCCGGTCTAGCAGCGTGGCGTTTCCGTCAGAGAACAGGTGAGCGTCGAGCGACCGCGTACTGTGCCAACCAGCCCGTTCAAACTGAGCCGAGACAAACTCTTTCGCGCGCTTTCGGATGTCGCTTGGCTTTAGTCTGCGCTGGACTATGGCCAGAGCCATTGCGGAAATGGTGTCCTGCCGGATCTGCGCAGGAAGCGCGTCCTCAAGCTGAGCTTCCACAGTGGCAAGCTTCTTGAGGCAGTCCGCGCCTTCGGTCTGGCATTTGCGGACCTCCCGATCGCGCTGGGCTTCTCGGTTCTCATAGAAGACCTACAAATCACGGGGGAGCTTGAGAAAGGCCGCTTTCTCCTGGGCTCCCCACGATCGAGGTGGCTCGATAAGAGCGTGTACCTTCGCCTCCATGAGGGCTTGCACGACCGGGCTTGCCAGTACCGACCAGCCCGGCGCATCGCCTCGTGAATATCTCGTAGAGCGCTCTCGTAAGTGATGCGCTTTGCGGCCTGATCGATCGTCAACTCGTCACCCGGCTTCAGGTTTTTCAGGTGCTGAATGCGAGCCTCAAAATTGTGCCCCACGAAGGACTCTGCCAGCTCGTCCGCAGACAACTCCCGGCCGAACCGAAATTGAGCCGCGCGCTGGGCTTCCTCGATGTAGTCCTCGGCCATGTCTTATCCTTTCCGGCGCAGAGTGCTGATCTGCGCCGCGATACGAACCTGTTTGTCTCCGGTCGCTCCGGCGAACTGACCGGAAAGCTCCGCGAGCTTGCCTTCGTTGCCCGACACGCGCACGCCACCATTGCCGGGCTTGTGGACTGAAGGGATGGCCCTATGCGGCACGGGCTTAGGCCCATTCATCATTCGCTGGTAACGCAAGGCATCGGCCGCCATCTTCTGGAATGCAGGATGATGCAGCGCGATGTTCGTCCGGGCCTCGTTAACCAGCTGGTCGCGGGTGATGCCATGCTCGCCAACATACTTGACCAGATCCTCGGCCATCTCGGTCTTCTCTGAGACCGACATGGAGCCAAGCACCTCATCCGACTTCCTGCCGTAGACGCGCACAACGCGGTCACCATCGAGGCGAAGCGGCAGCGGCTTCAGGCGCCAGCATGTTGCTGGATCAAACGGGGCTCCTGCACCACGGGCAGATTGTGGGTCTTGCGCAGCGTGCGCATGCGGTGGTGAGCCGAAGGCGCGCGCGCTGAAAGCAGCCTTGGTCCAGGTGGGCTCCCCGGACGAGCGGAGCCCCCACAGGTACTCTGATGCCGTTTCTTTCTGGTCGTCCCGCTTGCGGCCGCTGCGCGCGTTGCGCTTGGCCTTCTTGGTGCAAACCCCGCCGTTGGGCGATCGCCCGCCAGCGCCGGAGGATGGAAGAGGGCCCTTTCGTCAGCAGGAGCACTCGCCAGGCGTCTCTCAGGACGTGCTCGACGAGCAATCTCTAGAAGCTGGGCTGAACGAGAGGGGCACCCCCGTGTAACGATCTGTAAGTATCGGGCATGCAGAATAGCGCCTTTCTGCGCGTGATCAGTCCGACCAAGGAGATCGCCGTGACATCAGATAATGATGACGAGCTGGCTGTTTTGACGCGAGAGATCGCTGACAAGGTGACCTATGTTCAGAGCCAAACAATTCTGATCGAGGTCCTTGAGCGAGACGGACACGACGTATCCGACTATGAGAGAGAGCTAGCCAAAGAGCGGTCGGGCTTGGCAACACGGATCGCGAGGCAGTTTAGACTACTTGAAATAGCTTCGGCCAATGAAGGACCCGAGACAGCCGCATCAACTCAAGGATAATCATGTCGGATCGCCGGAAGATCGATCGTTCGGAGGTCGACTTAGCCGCTTACATTTTTGGAGATGGTGGCAGCCGACGTTGCCGCGTGTTCAACATCTCGGAAGACGGCGCTGGGATCGAGTTATCGACGAAGCTGCACATGCCTGCCACATTCAAGATGATGTTGGAAAGAGACCGTATCATCAGAGATTGTCGTCTCGTTTGGTCCAGTGATACTCGGATCGGCGTCGTGTTCAAAGCCGATTGAGTCGGCTCTGGTAGGTTGTCAACCAAGTGCCCAGCGGACCTGGCCGGGTAGTGTTACGACGCTGTCTAGCGGCGATGCCTCGAGCGTTGTTGTGTCAACGACGACACACGCTGCGGGGGCTGTGAGGAGGGCGCCCAGTAATCCGCTTACCAGAACCCTGTCGCTTTTGACAGGTGCGGGCCGTCCCGACATGTGGGCATGATCACGACTAAGGACGAGCCGCGGCTAAACACTCACGTGACGTTCTTCTTGTCACGTGGCGCGCTTGACCAGATGCTCTTGCTGAGACTGGAACCTTAGGCTCCTAAAAATGCAATGGCGTCGTCGACCGAGCCGAGCCGCAGCTCATGTAATGAAGCGGGTCCCGCTGGCCGCTATTCGTGTCGCGCCGTTCCCTACGGTTTCAAAGAAGATGTTTTTTGCAAGCCAGAAAAGTTTTGCTCTTTGATCAGTGCCAGAGGTGGCAGTCGAGCTCGGCCGCTCTTTGAAGCGCGCGCTCGCCCGGAATGCCTCGCTTCGTTCCTGGTGGCCGGCGGAATTGGCCCTTGGCCTGCAAGAATGCGCTCAGGCCGGCGAGCGTCATCCAGTGACGCTGATTTGGTGGTCGGTCTGAGGATCACCGCTCCGCCGAACCTCATTACAATGGCTCATATTTTTGTGCGCCTCGACGAAAGCTACGGTTGGCAACCACGGTCGTCACGATTCTTTCGCGCGCAAACATCTACGACTTGGTCTGAGGGCAGGGACCCGCGAGGCATACAGTCATGAAGTCTCGTCGGCAGGTTTTTGGCCGGGTGATGCCGGAATGGGCGTACTTTGAACTGGGAATTTCTGCTGCCTTACGATGTCGTGAGACAATCGGTTGACCCAGCGATGACGCGCTTCCTGGCCTGCAGCCGACCTCGGTCATTGGGATCGTATGGCAATTTCTTCCCAACGAGGACGGGCCATCGCGCGCCTGCGAAACCGCCCCTTCTGACCTCAAGCCATCATTCGTCGCCGTGCGTTTCAGGAGGGCCGGATCCGCTAACGCTTGCGCATCAGCAAAGTCCAAACAGGCGACGCACCGTCCCAGCCGCGAAGGCGCCCCGACAGCCGCACCTTCAGCCCGGATTCCGTGATCCGCTCGACAACAAGATGCAGCGCGATCACGTCGCCTTCTGACAGCTCCACACAGCCACGCTTCCGCGACCACACCGCGCCCGGGAAGCGAAACAAGTTCGCCTTCAACCATCGACCGCCGCGCTCCGTCAGCGGTTGTAAGTCGACCTGCGCGCCGGCCCTAGGCCGCAGCCTGACATCTGCCCGTCGCAGCCAATCCGGAAACCAATCCATGCGAATGACTAGCCCTTACGTTTCACGTTTGTCTAGGCTTCGTCCGTCTGAATGCATTCGCGCGCCCGAAGCCGACGAGGTCCGAGCGAACGGCGAAAGAAGGTCATGAAAGCGGGCGAGGATAGTGGCAGCGCACACGAACAAAAAAACCCGCCGAAGCGGGGTTGTTGATGCCATGCTGGTCAATGCTAGCCTTTAGCCATGCATTCCTTTACATACGCCCGCTTCTTCGACAGATGTAGCCCCTGCGCAGAAGCCTCCTTCTTGCAAACCTTCTGCTTCGCGAGCCACTCGGGGTTCTGCGTCGCACTCCCTGCAAGCGCAGGCGCGGCGATGGCTGCTGCCAGCGTAGCGGCTGTGATAACGGCAATGTATTTCATAAAATCTCCAAAAGTATGATGCACCAAGGACGATGTTAGGTTCCCTGATCACGAAGGCAATGTAGACGGCGCTAAAAATATCATCAAACTGGTTCGCTTTTGGAGTAAGGAGTAGGCAGCGTGACGAAGAACCATGCAAACGCCGCTACTCCCCTCCTGATTGGGTTGAGGTTCGTTTCCGTGCCGACTTGGTCGTCCGCACAGCCGAAAGTTGGCTGGCTCTGTCGTTGCCCCAACTTGCGCTTGTGGCCCAAATGCGAAGTGCACGATCTCCGCTAGTTTGGTCGCTGTCGGAGGAAAAGCAGACGTCGCACACATTCCGCTGGCGATCTTACTCCACTAGAAATCCGAATGCGACAACCAGTGCCACCATGCTCGCGAAAATCAGCAGTGCCTGGAGAGATTTTCGGGTCAATGGCCTCGTCGAATGGCGCGCAGCCGATTGACCGCGTTGAGGTCCAGGCGGTCTCTGGGACCGCACGAGTTTGCCCTCTGTCGTAGGCGTACGAGCCTTTGGTTCCGGAGCCGCGCCTACGCCTCCCATCTCGCTGTAATAAACGCTGTAGACCTCGCGAACCGCTAGAGCCGTGGACTCGGCCTCGCTCATTGTCTCGAGCCGAGCTTGATAATTTGTCAGAAAGCTTTGGGCGCTGGACGGCAGGTCATCGAAACCACCTAGCTTGGCCATCATGAGCCAGGTGGCAAAATCCGCCTCAGCCTTCGTGCGCGCTCTCTTGGCGATACTGGCGTTGGAGCTAGAGGACATGGTGGTCCGATTGGTTTGAACTCCGCCGCGAAGCTGTCCATCGACACCATCCGGCCGGCGGGGGCAGGCAATTGGAAATCCAGGCACAGTACCGGGAGAGTTCAAACGCGAACATTGCCAACCAGTCGGCTCCTGGCCGGGTTGAATGGGCGGTAGCTATCATAGCTTGTGGTCCGCGGATATCCACTGCTCCGCACTACGCGGTGGAGGGTATTGGAACTGTGTCGATCTGAGTGTCTGAATTGGCGGTGAATTGCTACGGCCATATACTACAACTCGGCGGCTTCCGGCCGGCTCACACCGCCTTTAGATCACATCGGATCGCCTTGATCGAGAACCTGCCATTGCCCGGCCTTAGGTCTGCGACGTGTTACTTCGCTGTCGCCGGCTGCCTGACCCGTATGGTGATCTTCTCCGACACGATGGGCGGCTCGAACGGATAGTGCTTGGCATCGCCCAGCACGAGTTGAAGCGTATGCGTCCCGGGCGGAAGCTC
>NZ_JBVVPC010000107.1:0-5305 GCF_055807355.1 Bradyrhizobium sp. Ken01 | reverse complement strand
CACACGGTTTCCCGATTCTGGAATCCCCAGATGCCGCTCTGAGTCAATCCGCCGCACCAGATATGTGCATGCCCTAGGGCGAAGGCCGGGACCCATAACCACAAGGAGATGTTTGGCGAAGATTCTTAGTTGTTGTTCGGTACGAACACCGCGCTCCCTCGATAGATCACGCGGTATGGGTCCCGGCCTGCGCCGGGACGACGGCGGAGTGAACCTCACCGCCAGTGCAATAATTTGACCTCCAGCCAGTTGATCACCCTTCCCACAACCAACCCAAACACCGACAGGATCACCACGCCCGCGAGCAGCTGATCCGTCTGCATCAAATTGCCGGCCTGAAGCACGAACGCGCCGATGCCGTATTGCGCGCCGATCATCTCGGCGCTGACGACGAGCAGCAGCGCCACCGACGACGTGATGCGGAAGCCGGCGAGGATCGCGGGCAACGCGCCCGGCCACACCACCTTGCGCACGATGGTGGCGAACGGCACGTTGAAGCTCTGCGCCATGCGGATGAGATTGCGCGGCACCGCGTCGACGCCGCTATAGACCGAGATTGCGGTCGAGAAGAACACGCCAAGCGCAATGGTTGCGATCTTCGGCTCTTCGCCGATGCCGAGCCAGAGGATCAACAGCGGCAGCAGCGCGATCTTCGGGATCGGAAACAGCGCCGAGATGAAGGTGATGCCGACGCTGCGCGCCAGCCGCGACAGGCCGATGGCAAAGCCAACCGCGACACCGGCCGCCGTGCCGAGCAGCCAACCGACACCGATGCGCAGGAGCGACGCGGAAAGGTGCTGCCACAGCGCGCCAGAGATCGCGAGCTGGTAGATCGCACGCGCGATCGCCGATGGCGGCGGCAGGAACAGCGGATTGACGAGGCCGCTGCTGCCCGCCGCCTGCCAGATCGCAATGACCAGCGCGAGCGCGATCCAGCCGCCGAAACGGCTGCTCGCCGGCACGAAACCGGCGCCGCGAAAGCGGACGCGCCGGACGATTTCATCCTTCGCAGATGTTCCCACTGGCGCGCGATCAAGCATGCTGAACCTCGCGCTCGGCATCGATCGCCTCGTTGCGGATCAATGACCAGATCTGGTTCTGAAGCGCGAGCAGCTTTTCACGGGCTGCAATGTCACCGCGCTCAGTGCGCGTCATCGGCACCGCCACGACCTCGCGAATGCGGCCAGGACGCCGTGACAGCACCACGATGCGATCGGCAAGTCGCGCCGCCTCTTCGAGATTATGCGTGACATAGACCGCGCCCATGCCGCCGACGGCGAGCAGCCGGACGAAATCCTCCATCAGCAGTTCGCGGGTCTGCGAATCCAGCGCCGACAACGGCTCGTCCATCAGGAGGATGGCCGGCTTGACCGCAAGCGCGCGCGAAATGCCGACGCGCTGGCGCATGCCGCCGGAAAGCTGCTTCGGATAGGTCTTGCGAAAATCCGTCAGGCCGGTGCGGCGCAAGGCGTCGTCGACCAGCGCGCGGCGCTGTACGGCCGAGAGCTGGGTGTGCAGCAGCGGGAATTCGACGTTCTCCTCCACATTGGCCCAGGGCAGCAGCGCGAAGTCCTGGAACACGAAGGTGAGCGGATTGAGACTGTCCGCCGGCGGCGATCCACGCAGCTCGGGCGCGCCGGAGGTCGGCAGCAACAGGCCGCCGAGGATCGACAGCAGCGTGCTCTTGCCGCAGCCCGAGGGCCCCACGATCGCCACCACCTCGCCCGCGCTGACGGTGAACGAGACGTCGTCGAGCACGGCGAGATCGCCGAAGCGATGGGTGATGTGGTTGGCGGTCAGGTCCATGCGTTGCGTTCTAATCTCAATCCGCCTTCACGAATTCCTTGGCGATGATCGCGTTCGCGTCGAAGCCCTTGTCGGCAAAACCCTGCTCCTGGAGCCATTTGATCTGGTTGTCGACGTTCTTCACATCCAGCTTGCCGTCGGGATCGATATAGGCGCAATTGCCGACCACCTGCTCGACCGGGAGGTTCGTATACTTGGCGATGATCTCCAGCAGCGGCTTTGTCTTGTCATTGATCGGCGCGACGCCGTCCTTCATCGCGGCAAGGATGACGTCGTGATATTCGCGGTCGGCCTTTGCCAAAGCGCCGAGCAGCTTCGTCACCAGCACCTTGTTGGTCAGCGTCTTCGGTGAAGCGAACACCGCGCCCAATTGCCAGGGTGTCTCGTCGCCGACCCAGCCGAGGAACTTCGCACCGCCGTCGTCCATCAGCTTTCGCGCGGTGGAGATCGGCAGCAGCGCCGCATCCACCGTCTCGCCCTTCAGCGCGGCCGCCGCATTCGACAGCGATTGCAGCGGCACGATCTTCACGTCGGCGAGCTTGAAACCGTATTTGTCGGCAAGCAGGCCGAGCGAATAGTGAAAGGAGGAGCCGACCTGCGTCATCGCCACGCGCTTGCCCGCGAGGTCCTTCGGCGTCTTCAGACCGCTCGCATATGCGTTGTTGCTGGCGAAATAGCCGATCAGGGGATAGCCGGCCTTCTCGCGGCTCATGCCGCCGATCACCTTCAGCACGCCCTTGCCGGCGAGATTGTAAAGGCCGGCGGTAAAAGCGGTGACGCCGAAATCGATGTCGCCGGAGGTGGTGGCCACCGCGATCGGCTGCGCCGCATCGAAGAATTTCAGCTCGACGTCGAGGCCGGCCTCTCGGAAATAGCCCTTGTCCTGCGCGATGAAGACGGGCGCGGAGGAGGATAGCCTGAGCACGCCGATCCTGGCTTTCAGCGCGTCCTCGGCTCGGGCGGTGCCCATCGCTGTGATCGCCATCAGGCCAGCTAGCGCGAGCCGCACAATCCCGGTCATTTCGTTTCCTCCGCCGTCGATATCTTGCAGTCGGTTACAGGCCTTCGGGCACGGGCTGGTCCCGTCCGATAAAGGCGCCCTGTTGTTTCAACGTTTCCTGCAGCTTTTCAACGGGGATGTCACGCGGGATCCGGTTTCCGGAGAGCGCCAGCGCGGCGGCGGAACCGGCCGCCTCCCCCATCACGAAACAGGCACCGGAGACCCGGGCCGCCGACTGGCCCTCATGGGTCATCGAGGCGCAGCGGCCGGCGACCAGCAGATTGTCGACGCCTTCGGGCACCAGCATGCGGTAGGGCAGCTCGTTATAGCCACGCGATTCCGGGATCGGCGGGAAGGTGAAGACGACGTCGCCGGGGACATGGGCCTCGATCGGCCAGCCATTGACCCCGATGGAATCCTCGAACGACGCGCAGCCGAGCACGTCCTCGCCGCTGAGCTGATAGCCGCCATTGATGCGGCGGGTTTCGCGGATGCCGAGCTGCGGCGGCAGGTCGACGATGTAGGATTTTTCAAAGCCCGGCACGGTGCGCAGGAATTCGAACGCGGCGAGCGCCTGCTTGCGGCCCTCGATCTCGCCGCGGGTGAGATCGTCAGGCTCGATGCCGTTGATGGCATGGCCGTCCTCGCGCGCGACTTGCGTAAAGTTCACCCGCCATTCGATGCCGGATTTCTGCGGCCGCACGATCGCGCTCTTGCGCGGGAATGTGTGGGTACCGGCGGCGGTGGCCTGCTCCATCAATTGCGGGATGGTGCGCCAGGCATCGCCCGCCTTCGCCGGATCGATGCCGTTGAGGCGGAGCATCATCGAGGGATACATCGGATGGCCGTGCTCGTCGCCGAATTCGAACGGCGCGCCGGCCCAGACCGCGAGATCGCCGTCGCCGGAGCAATCGATGAAGATCTCCGATCGCACCGCCTGTCGGCCCGCCTTGGTCTCGACCATCAGGGCATCGATGCGGCTGTTATCGCCCATCACGACGCCTGCACCGAGCGCATGGAAAAGGATGTGCACCTTGTGACTGGCGAGCAGTTGGTCGGCCGCGATCTTGTAGGCGGCGGTGTCGTAGGCCTGGGCAAAGACCTTGCCGAGGATCAGATGCGGCGCGTTGAGCCCGTTCAAGCGGTCGATCCGAGCCAGCAGCTCGGACGCCATGCCCTGCACCAGCCGGTGCGCCTGGCCATAGACATTGCCGTGCAAACCACAAAAGTTGGTGACGCCGGCCGCGGTGCCCATGCCGCCGAGAAAGCCGTAGCGCTCGATCAAGAGCGTCTTCCGCCCAGCCCGCGCAGCTGAGGCCGCCGCGACGATGCCGGCCGGACCGCCGCCGAGCACGACGACTTCATATTCGCCATAAAGCGGCACCTGGCGTGCCGGTTCTTCGATCGTGGTGGCCTGCATGGCGCGTCCTGTCCCTGAAACTCTCTTGCTTGGGCCCGACTATGAATTAGCGCGTACCGAGCTACAATCCGCCAAAATAGACGATCAGCTTTCGCGAATCGAGAAAGGTGGAAAATGGACGTCCTCGTCAACTTGCAGGCGTTCCTCGCGACCGCCGACGCCGCCGGCTTCTCCGCGGCCGGGCGAAAACTCGGCGTCTCTACGTCGGTGGTGGCCAAGCGAGTCACGCAGCTGGAGGCGCGGATCGGCACGCCGCTTTTTCAGCGCTCGACCCGGCAGTTGCGGCTGACCGAGGCCGGCCAGCGCTACGTGCATCGCGCCCGCGCCGTCGTCACCGACGCCACCGACCTGCTCTCGCGCATGGGCGAGAAGGGCCATGATCTCGTCGATCACCTACGCATCAAGGCGCCGACCTCGCTGACGGTCGCGCGGCTTGCGGATGTCTTCACCGCTTTCCAGACCCAGAACCCGCGGCTCAAGCTCGATATCGTGCTGTTCGACCGTCCGGTCGATCCCGTCACCGAAGGCTTTGACATCGCTATCGGCGCCTTCCCGCATTCCTTTGGCGGTGTCGTCGACGAGCCCCTGTGCCCGCTGAAGCGGCTGCTCTGCGCCTCGCCCGCCTATCTGAAGAAACACGGCACGCCAAGACATCCGCGTGATCTGGTCGAGCATCGCTGTCTCAGCTTTCTGCCGACGGGGCCGGAGTGGATCTTTGACGGGCCGCGCGGCCGCATCAGCGTCCAAGTCAGCCCGCTGCTGTCCTGCAACGAGGGCCAAGTGCTGGCGCGCAGCGCCATCGCCGGCAACGGCATCGTGCTGATATCGGACTATCTCGTCGCGGACGCCTTGCGCAACGGCGCACTCAAGCCGGTTCTGCGCGAGTTTCCGATTCCGGAATTGTGGGTGAAGGCTGCGATCCCTGAACGGCGGCGCAATGCCGCCGCGGTGCAGGCGCTGCTCACACTGCTGAAAAGGTCACTGGCGGTGTCGCTGTGAAAGCCCGTAGATGGGGTAACGGGTCGGCCTCCGCGGCCAAGCCGCGCTAGCTACGGCGCTATGTGATGCGCGCGTCGCGC
>NZ_JBVVPC010000106.1:0-5710 GCF_055807355.1 Bradyrhizobium sp. Ken01 | reverse complement strand
CAGGCGCTCGACCATGATCTTGCGGCGGGTCACGGCGGCGCCAGGCGGTCGATGCGGCTGATCTCGGTCCGGTTCGGTAACGTGCTGGCGTCGAACGGCTCGGTGGTGCCGAAGTTCAAGGCCCAGATCGATGCCGGCGGTCCGGTGACGGTCACGCATCCGGACATGGTCCGCTACTTCATGACCATCCGCGAGGCGTGCGATCTCGTCATCACGGCGGCAACGCATGCGCTCGGAACGCAGCGCTCGGACGTGTCGGTCTACGTGCTCAACATGGGCCAGCCGGTGAAGATCGTCGATCTCGCAGAGCGCATGATCCGTCTCTCGGGCTTGCAACCCGGCTACGACATCGAAATCGTGTTCACGGGCATGCGGCCCGGCGAACGCCTGCACGAGATCCTGTTCGCCTCCGAGGAGCCGACCCGCGAGATCGGTGTCGCCGGGATCATGGCCGCGCAGCCGAACGAGCCGCCGATGCAGACGCTGCGCAAATGGATTGCGGCGCTGGAGCAGGCGATCGCGCGCGACGATCGGGCCACCATCAGGACCATCCTGAAGGACGCGATTCCGGAATTCGGGTCGACCGCGGCCTGATCATGCAGCCTCGAGGCAAGATCGTCGTGGCGAGCCAGCATTACCCGCCTGATCCGAGCACGACCGCGGCGATCATGGCCGAGATCGCCTGCCGCATCGCGGGGGATCACGAGGTCGTGGTGCTGTCGGGCTCATCGGGCGCGTTGCCGGCCTCGCAAACCGGCCCGGGCAAGCCGCGGGTCGTCGCCGTCAAGAACAGGATGGCGGGCAAGGCGGCGCTGGTGCGGCGCGGCGCCTCCGAACTGCTGTTCGCGGCGCGCACGTTCCTGGCGTTGACACGGGAGCTGAGGCGAGGTGACGTCGTGCTCACCGTGACCGCACCGTTCATGCTGCCTTACGCGGTCGCGGCGGCGGCAAGGCTGAAGGGCGCGCGCTCGGCGCTGATCATGCACGACCTCTTCCCCGACGTGCTGGTGATGGCGGGCCTGCTGAAGCCCGGTTCGATCGTGGCCATGACGATGCGCGCCGCCAACAGCCTGATGTTCCGCGCGCTCAATGCCGTCATCACCATCGGCCGCGATGCGGAACGGCCGCTGCTGAGCTATTCCGGCATGACGCGGAACAAGATCCGATTCATCCCGAACTGGGCGACGCTCGTGGCCGCACCCCGGCCGGTGACGGCGGATAATCCGTTCCGCAAAGCGCTCTCGGCCGATTTCGTTGTCGGCCTGTCGGGCAATCTCGGCTTCACCCACGATCCGGAGATCGTGTTCGAGGCGGCGCGCCTTTTGAGGGCCGAGCCTGGCATCCACTTCCTGCTCTCCGGCTGGGGCATCGGCTTCGAGCGGTTGAAGCAGTTGCAGGCTGAAGCGAACTTGCCCAATGTCTCCTTCGTGGGGCGGGTCGAGGATGGCGAGCTCGAGGCATTCCTGGCGGCGGCCAATCTGTGGATCATTCCGTACCGGAAGGACGTTGCGGGGGTGTCGGTGCCGAGCCGGTTCTACAATCTTCTGGCCGTCGGCCGTCCCGTGGTGCTGGTCTCCGAACCGGAGGCCGAGGCTGCGTTGACCGTGGTGGAGAACGGGCTAGGCTGGGTCGTGACGCCCGGCCGTGCCGACCAACTGGCCGAGGCGATCCGCGCGGCGTCTCGCTCCGACGCAGTCGCGATGGCGGAGCGCGCGGTCAAGGCGGCGGCGAAGTTCGATCGCGTCACCGCGATGAACGCCTATGCCGGGCTGATCGACGAATTGCTGCGCAACACCGAACTGGCGGAGCGACGATGAACGAGCGCAAGCCAGTCGTGTTGGTGACGGGTGCGAGCGGTTTCGTCGGCCGTCATGTCGTGCCCGCACTTGCGCGCGAGGGCTGGTCGATCCGCCGCGCGGTGCGCCGGCCGGAAGGCATGGACGACGAGGTCGTGATCGAAACGATCGGCCCCGAAACAGACTGGCAGGCCGCGCTTCAGGGCGTCGACGCCGTCGTTCATCTCGCCGCGCGGGTGCATCACAAGCACGAGGAGCATGCGGTCCAGCTCTACCGCAACGTCAACATTGCCGGCACGCTGCACCTGGCGCGCAGCGCGGCGACGGCCGGCGTGCGCCAGTTCATCTTCATCAGCACCGTTCTCGTGCACGGTCGCAGCAATGACGGCCGCGCGCCGTTCAGCGAGGACGATGTCCTGACGCCGCGCGGTCTCTACGGCATGTCCAAGGCCGCGGCCGAAGCGGGCTTGAAGACGCTGGCGCGCGACAGCGCCATGAAGATCTCGGTGATCAGGCCGCCGCTGGTCTATGGTGCCGGCGCCAAAGGCAATTTCGCGCTGCTGACGCGTGCATTGAACCTCGGGCTGCCGCTGCCCTTTGCCGCGATCCGCAACCACCGCGCCTTCCTTGCCGTGCAGAACATGTCGTCGTTCATCCTGCGCCGGCTCGCCCATTCTGACCCCGCCAGCAATTTCGAGGTTTTCCTGGTGGCTGATAGGGAACAGGTCTCGACTCCTGACTTCATCAAGCGCGTGGCCAACGCGTCCGGCAAGAACCCCCGGCTGTTCGCCATGCCGCCGGACCTGCTCAGCAAGCTTCTCATCGTGATGCGCCGGCAAGAAACGCATGACAGCCTAATCGGCTCGCTCGAGCTCAACGTCTCCAAGGCGATCGCGACCGGGTGGCAGCCGCAGGTCACCCTGGACGAGGGCCTGCGGCTTGCACTGTTGGCTCAGGACAGCTGAGGGCGCGAGAACCGTCGCAGCACGAATCCTACTGCGATCGCACCTGCCAGCAGCGCCAGCATCGTGATCGTCGCCACACCGGCACGAATGGTGACGACAGCAAGCAGCGCAAGCACGAGATTGAGGGCGAATACCTCGCCAATCACCCGCCGGACGGTAAAACCATTGTCGGTGGCGCGCTGGTAAAAATGCGAGCGGTGTGCCGACCAGAATTGTTCGCGCCTGGCGATACGGCGAAACAAGGTAAGCGTGGTATCCGCGAGATAGTAGGCCGGCAGCAACAGCGCCGCCGCCGGCTGCCCGCGCCAGGCGAGCTCCAGCAGGCACCAACCAAGCAGGAGGCCGATCGGCAGGCTGCCGACGTCGCCCAGGAACACCTTTGCGACGGGTCTGTTGAACGGCACAAAGCCAAGCATTGCGCCGCAAAGGGCGGTGGCGATCAGTGCCGCGGGCCAAGACAAGTCTCCATTCATTCCCAGCAGCAGCAGCGCCGCGGTGACCGGCACCACTTCCGCCGCCGTCATCAGGTCGAGCCCGTCCATGAAGTTGACGAGGTTCACGAACCAGACCCCGCCGAGCAGGATGAGGCCGCGCTCCAGCGGAAGCGGCAGCGCCGGCACGATGCGCGCGGTCTCCGGCGCGGTGAACACGACTGCGGCGACCGCGGCAGCTTGCAGCACGAGCCGCACGAGCACCGGCAGCGAAACGATGTCGTCGGCGAATCCGACCAGTGCGATCAGGACCGTCGCACCGATGAGCGGCGGGGGGATTTCGATGCCCGCCCAGACCGCCCAGACCGAAGCAACCACGAGCGTTGCGACGATCAGCGCGATGCCCGCGCCCTGCGGCGTCGGGATGCGATGCGAGGATCGCGCGTTCGGCCGCGCCAGCGCATAGCGCTGGAGCAGGGGACGGCTGGTCCAGGTGACGAGCGCCGAGATCAGCGCGGCGGCCCCAACCGCGACCAGTGTCGGCACGGCGCCGAGAGCGTCGGTAGCCGGACTCATTCCAGCACCCCGAGCGGCGCGGACCCCTGCGCGGCTTTCTCCGCGCTGAGAATCCAGACCAGGCCGCCGAAAGCGCCGACGATGAACGAGACCGCGCCGAACAGAAGCGAGACGTTGACGCCTTCGTTCGCCGCAAGCCCGGCAAACCCGAACGCGAGGCCCATCGTGGCCTCGCGCACGCCCCAGCCGGCGATCGAGATCGGCATCAAGGTGATCAGCATGACCGGCGGGAGGAGCAGCAAAATCTGGCCAAAGCTGACCGGCGCGGCAATCGACTGCACCACGCACCAGGCGATGACGACGGCAAGGACGTGGACGACGAACGACAGGATCGCAATGATCGGTCCGCGCGTCGCATTGAAGATCGCGCGGTTCGCGATCACCGCGCAGGCGTGAAGGTGATGCGTGGCCCACCAAGTCTTCAGCCACGACCATCTCAGCGCGCCGAAAGCCAGGAAGCCGAGGCCGCCTGCGAGCGCGGCCAGATCGACCAGCAGCAGCGCCGAGCGCCCGTGCGGATCGGTGATGAGATTGTAGCTCCAGGGCAGGCTCGCGACGATGAGAATCGCCAGCGCGATCAAACCGATCGCGCGATCGACGAAGATCGAGTAGGTCGCAGCGCGCCAGCCGGCGCCGGCGCGCGCGACGAGCCACAGCCGGACCGCATCGCCGCCGATCGCCGACGGCAGGGTCTGGTTGAAGAACGATCCGATCACGTTGTAGCGCATGGCCCGGCCGAGCTCGAGCGGGGCGCCGCATTCGGCGCTGATCTCGCGCCAGCGCAACACGCCGACGAAGATTTGCAGGAACGTGATGGCGATCGCCAAGCCGATCCAGAACAGGCTGGTCACGGTGAAACGCGAAAACAGTTCGGACAGATCGACCTTGCGCAGCGCCAGGTAGAGCAGCGCTCCGGAAATCAGGATCTTGGCCGTCGACAGCAGGATTCGGCGCATTTCGCCCGCATGAACAAGGGTTGAAGCAACCCGACGCAAGGCGCCGAATTCGGCCGCTTTGGTATGGTTTTGGCGTCGATCTTGCAATAGCAGTGATCGAGGGCCCTCATGCAGGGTGGTGGGGCTATTGCGGCCCCGTCGATGCGGAGGCTAAAGAGGCGCCGCGGGCGGAAGATCGAGCGACGGATCGGGCGAAGCGGTCCTTGGGAACAGGATGAGGGATCACCGCAGATCATCCGGCTGCCGCAAATGCGCCGTCTAAGGCCTACAATGTCGGCCACCACCACCCGGAAGAGCTGATGCACGTCGTCGGAGTTCTGGAGCCGGAGCTGGGTCGGACGGCGATCAAAGAATCGCTGCCGAGAGACCTTTTGGAAACGTTCGCGGATGTCGAGGATCTGATGCGCGATACCGGCTTTGCACCGTCAACGCCGAGCGCGCACGGAATTCGTAATTTTGTCACCTGGTATCGGAACGACCTGAAGGTTTGAAATGACGATGGACAAACGCATTATCCCCCTGATCATGTGCGGCGGTGCCGGAACGCGGCTGTGGCCGGCTTCGCGCGAGGTGCGCCCCAAGCAGTTCCTGCCGCTGTTCGGCACGCGCTCGACCTTCCAGGACACGCTGTTGCGCGTCTCGGAGGCCTCGCTGTTCGATCGCCCGATCGTCATCACCAATGCCTCCTACCGCTTCATGGTGCTGGAGCAGCTCGCCGAAATCGGCGTCGAGGCCGACGTGATCCTGGAGCCGATGCGGCGGGATTCCGGCCCTGCGATCGCCGCCGGCGCGGTGTTCGCGCAGAACCGCGCCAGTGAGGCGATCGTGCTCGCGCTCGCCGCCGACCACGTGGTGCAGGACAATGCGGCGTTCGTCGCGGCGTGCCGCCAGGGCCTCACCGCCGCGAGCGCCGGGCGCATCGTCACCTTCGGCGTCAAGCCGGAGCGGCCGGCGACCGAATACGGCTATATCAGCCCGGGCGAGGT
>NZ_JBVVPC010000105.1:0-5895 GCF_055807355.1 Bradyrhizobium sp. Ken01 | reverse complement strand
GCGCATGCCTCATGAGCTGTCTGGTGGCCAGCAGCAGCGCGTTGCATTAGCCCGTGCGCTTGTGTTCCGTCCAGGTGTAATTCTTATGGATGAACCGCTCGCTGCGCTCGACAAGCAGCTTCGAGAGCACATGCAGCTCGAATTGAAGCGTCTGCAGAAATCTCTCGGGACAACAGTAGTCTTCGTCACGCACGACCAGGGCGAAGCGCTCACAATGTCCGATCGGATCGTGGTGATGAATGAGGGGAGGGTCGAACAGATCGGGACGCCAGAAGAAATATATGAGACGCCGCGAACCCGCTTTGTTGCGAGCTTCATTGGTGAATCCAATTTCCTCGATGCTCATCTCGTTGAAAAAGGGGGGCAAGGTGCGGTCCTCGATGTCGCTGGCCTGCAGGTTCGTTCGACGTGGCAGGGTTTCCAATGTGACCCGGGTGCGGTGACCCTCATGATTCGACCCGAGAAGATTGTTCCTCTTGGCGCTGGCGCGCGCGCTGACAACGAATTCGATGGCGTAGTCGAAGAGGCTGTCTACTGCGGAAATGTCGTCAAATGTCGTGTCCGCTTGCGCGCTGCTCCATCGGTGCTTCTCACTGTGGCGGCGCCGCGCCATGCCTGCTCCCCGCGATTACAAGTCAACGAGCTGGTGAGAATTGGGTGGGACGCGCGTGATGGGCGACTTCTTTGCGAGGAGGCGAAATCCGCAAGCCAAGGTGTTGTCGAGGACCACGAGGCCCGGCCGGCTCTGTCGCCCGTCACCACGGCTCCAAATCGCATGTCAATCCTGCCTTCATAAGGGAGAGAGTTCATGACGTACTACCCAAGTCGGTTGTCCCGACGGCAGGCGCTCAAGCGCTTGAGCACCGCAGCGGGTGGGGCAGCGTTCACGCTAGGCTCTCCGGGGATTTTGAAGGCGCAAGCGTCAACGCTAGTCGTGGTTTCCGGTGGGGGGTCGTATGAGGAGGCCTTCCGCAAGGCCGTTATTGAGCCTTTCCAGAACGAGACGGGCATTAAGGTGACGTATGTGTCTCCAGCCGACGAGGCGAGACTAAAGGCTCAGGTCGACAGCAACAACGTCCAGTGGGATGTGTTGGAGCTGGCGTCCCCCGCGTTTAGACCGGATTCGGCCAGGTACGTAGAAGAAATTGATTACGAGGCGTTCGACAAGGAAACGCTGGACAATCTTGTGCCTGAAGCGAAGACGAAATACGCGGTGGGGTCATACGTCTACAGCAGCGTGATGGGCTTTTCGACCGCCGAGTACCCAGCCAACAAGCCCCGCCCGAGCTCATGGGCGGCGTTTTGGGATGCCAGCAAGTTTCCGGGGCCACGGTCGCTTCAGAGCGCAGCTCCTGCCACGGTTGAATTTGCGTTGTTGGCTGCCGGGGTACCAAAGGCAGAGCTGTACCCCATCGACTTTGACAAAGCATTCGCGTCGCTCGAGCGCATCAAACCGCACATAACGAAATTTTGGACAGTCGGGGCCGAACCAGGTCAGCTCCTGTCTGACCGCCAGGTCGCGATATCGTCGGTGTGGAATGGCCGCGTGCAAGTCCTCAAGAACCAGAGCGCTGGTGTTGATTACCAATGGAACGAAGGGCAGCTTAACCCGCTCTACTGGGTCGTACCGAAGGGCACAAAGAACCGGGCCGCGGCCATGCGGTTTGTGGCTTACCAGGCAACCGCGCAGGCCCAAGCGCGCCTGAACAACCTGATCTTTTACGGTCCGTTCAATCGAGCTGCCTTCAAGTACATCGACCCGAAGATCGCTCCCCAGCTGCCCACGGCGCCTGCGAACCTGGAGAAACAATTCTTCACAAACCTAGCATTTTGGGGAGCCCAATCGGCATTCGGAAAAACCAATGCCGAAGTGCTCATCGAGCGCTGGACCAAATGGCTGGTGCGTTAGATGGGTACTCTGTACCATAGGTTAAGAGAGGCCATTGCATGGCCGCTCCACAATCGCGAAGCTTCGTTGTTGCTTGCTCCGGCGGCGCTGTTGCTCGGGCTATTTTTCTTCGTTCCGCTCGCGGGCGTCCTCTCTCTCAGCCTGTTCGATCCGGGCCCCACCTTGGCGCACTTTCATGAGTTCTTGGGTAACCCGACGAACTGGATCATTCTCTCCCGCACGTTCGCGCTCGCGATCGAAGTTACCCTGATCTGCCTTCTGCTGGGATATCCGCTAGCGTATTGGATCGTCTCAGCCCGTCCGTGGATCGCCGGCGTGCTACTGCTTGCAGTGGTGTTGCCCTTTTTTACGAGTTATCTCGTGCGTACCTACGCTTGGATGGTACTCCTCGGACGATTTGGTGTCGTCAATCAGCTATTACTGGCGCTTGGCCTGACCGAACGACCTGTCAATCTCATCTATAATCAGTTCAGCGTACTAGTCGCGATGGTCTACATCCTCATGCCGTTTACCGTGCTGGTGCTCACCAGCGTGATGAGAGGCATCCCGTCCAATCTGACGCGCGCTGCCGCCTCGCTAGGAGCCTCCGCGGCCCAAAACTTCTTGCGTGTCTTCCTTCCTTTGAGCGCGCCGGGCGTGATCGCGGTCGGGCTCCTGGTCTTCGTGTTCGCACTTGGGTTCTACCTCACGCCCGCGCTACTTGGGGGCCCCAATACAGTCTTACTGCCTATGCAGATTAACACTTATGCGAACGAGACACTTAATTGGCCGCTTGCGGCCACGGCCGCTACCGTGCTGCTCGCGATCACACTAGTTCTATATACCATCTCAAACCACTTTGTCGGTACCGAACGGCTCCTGGCTTCGCAACACGGAGCTGGTCTTTCAACGGGCTCAACTGCAACTCGTTCAACAAGTGCCTACGTTCAGTTCATCGACGCGCTTACCAAGGTCATACGCGCTCTCGGCGGTCAAGTCCCCGCCGTGGTACAAAGGGGTTGGAATTATGTGGGCGCGGCCGCTGGAAAAACGGTGTTTTATGGCGTCGGATTGGCGGTGGCTATGTTCCTCATTAGTCCGATCCTTATCATCGTCCCAATATCGTTCAGCTCTTCCCGCTTCCTAGACTTTCCTCCTCCAGGCTTCTCATTGCAGTGGTATGAAGCTTATTTAACCAGCGGATCGTGGACTGCGGCGACGTTGCAAAGCCTAGCTGTTGGCGTGCCGACGGCGCTCATTAGCCTCGCCATAGGAACAGCTGCGGCGATGGCCATCGTGCGGGGCAGTCCGCGAATGCGCCGCATCGGCTACCAGCTCTTGCTCGCGCCGATGATCGTGCCTGGGATCATTAGTGCGTTAGCAGTCTATTTCCTCTTTGCACGACTGCATCTCGTCAATACGTCTGCCGGACTGGTCATAGCGCACAGTATCGGCGCCGTCCCGCTGGTGGTGATCATTGTCGCCGCGAGCCTACAGGCCCAAAACGTGCGCCTTGAACATGCTGCCGCGAGTCTGGGGGCTCCACGCATCGTTACGATTTGGCTGATTGTGCTCCCGCTTATTCGTCCGGCGTTGATCGTGGCTGGGTTCTTTGCCTTCTTGGGATCATTCGACGAATTCATTTTCTCCCTGTTCCTGAGCGGACCAAACACTATGACCCTCCCGATCAAGATGTGGTCGGGAATTCGGGAAGAGATCACCCCCACGATTGCTGCGGTTTCAAGTCTTCTGATCGCGCTCACCGTCATTGTTTACGGCGGGATCGGATTCGTGCGCCGAGCGGGGGACCGAAACATTACGCTGCAAGAAGCAGTGAAGAAATGAAGGAGACTAACACTGTGGCTGAAACTGCAACTCTGACTTTGGACTTTTCTGCCGAGGAATACCGAGCGCGCCTTAAGCGCACTCAGGAGGAAATGCGAAAGCATGACCTCCCTGTTATTCTCCTTCACCAACCGGAAAATATCAATTATCTGAGCGGTCTCGATCAGATCGGTTACTTTTCATATCACGCCTTAGCGGTTCCCAGCCAGGGCGACCCTGTGCTTATTGTGCGGGACGTGGAGGTGCCGACGGCGCACAGCACATCCTGGGTCAAGAGCCACACAGTCTACGCGGACGCTGCTGATCCTCTGCCCGTTTGGCTCGACGCGTCGCGCAGAGCCCTCGATGATCTCGGGTTCGCAGGTGGGCGCGTCGGTGTGGATGAACACTCATGGTTCTTGACGGTGGAACGATGGAAGATGCTGCAGGCGCTGCTGCCGAAGGCAACATTGGTTCCAGAACCTCGTATCGTTGACCACCTGCGCTTGATCAAATCACCGCAAGAGATTGAATATTTGCGCGGTGCTGCTCTCCAAGCTGAGGCGGCCATGCGAGCCGGTATCAACACCATCGCGCCTGGCGTCAGGGAGCGAGAGGTTGCTGGCGCCGTGTATATCGCTCAGATGAATGCTGGAGGAGCAGCCCATGGCGGCATCATCACGTCTGGGGAGCGGACGAAACTCATCCACGGAGGCGGTTCAGACAGGGTCTTGGAACTAGGCGACCCTGTCTATTTTGAGCTCAATGGGTACCATCAAAGATACTGGGCCCGTATCATGCGCACCGCCATTGTCGGTTCGCCGAGCGCTGAGCAGCAAAGGGCAGCCGACACAATCATCCGCATCCAAGACGAGGCTATTGCGCTTATGCGCCCGGGTACGCCGGCCGGCGTGATCGACCGCGCTTGCCGCACTCCCCTCCTAGCCTCGGGGTTACGCGATTCCTACACCAATCGCGCGGGCTATTCCCTCGGTCTGAACCACCGACCATCTGCAGGTGAGTTCATACGCGAGTTCGTTCCGGGCGTGGAATGGGTGCTGCAGCCGGGGATGGTGTTTCATATGCTCATGATGGCAGCCGGTTTGGGCTTCAGTGAGACGGTGCTGGTTACAGAACAAGGGCCGGAACGCCTAACCGCGATGGAGCGCAAGCTCTTCTTCCGTACCTAAGGATCATCCACTATGACTCAACTCTCGCGATCCGTAATAGGTATCGTCAGCAACTTCGACGTGGAGAAGAACGGCTACTTCAGTCCTGCACACTATGTACGTGCAATCGAGAAAGCCGGCGCGCTTCCAATCATATTGCCGTATGTCAAAGCCGATGATGTGGAAGCTGTTCTCGACCAGATTTCCGGTCTTGTGCTTACTGGCGGCGGGGATTTTCCGACAGAACTTTACGGCGCGTCTCCGCACCCGACCGTTCGGCGATTTATTCCGGAACGCGACAATTTCGAATTCGCACTTACCCGTTCAGCGCTCGATCGGACTATGCCTATTCTCGGCATCTGTCGGGGGATGCAGATTCTTAACGTTGTGGCGGGAGGCACAATTTACCCGCACACCCTGGATGAGCTTACAAACGTGATCGATCATCGTGATGGTACGCCATTGGATCAAACCGTCCACGAGGTTCGCCTGGAACAGGGCACGCAACTATGGAGGCTGTGTGGAGAGCAGTCATCGTCCTTCCGAGTAAACAGCCTTCACCACCAAGCTATCAAGCAGCTTGCTTCTGAATTCGTCGTTTGCGCGCGCGCCGACGATGGTGTCGTTGAAGCGATTGAGGCCCCGCGCCGGCCATTTGTGATCGGCATACAGTGGCACCCAGAATTCATGTACGACAGTGAGCCCGCCTGTCGTCGCCTGATTGATGACTTCGTGAAAACCTGCAGCTCTCCTGCAAGAGAGCCCGCATGAGCGCGCGACTTAGCATGCGCGTGCAGAATCACGCGCAAGTCCCCCAAGGCTAGCGGAAACATCACACGATACTCGAGATCCAGCGAAGGACGCGGAATGGACGCTTCAGCATAGGTTGAGCCCCTTTTAAAAAGGGGCCCCTTTTTCACCCAAACAACTTGATCTATTGGAGCGCCCTGGTGCGAGCCTTAATTGAACTTGGCAACTTCGTTAGCAACTTCCCCGCAAGTGCATTACCGGTGG
>NZ_JBVVPC010000104.1:0-7086 GCF_055807355.1 Bradyrhizobium sp. Ken01 | reverse complement strand
ATGAATTCGAGCGGATAGGCCGAGCGGGTGTTCTCGGTCTTGGAGCCGTCGTCGAAGTCGACCACGCGGGTGTCTTCATCGAGCACGCAGTTCTCGAGCACGGCGCCAAAGCGCGTCGAGGCGGCGTAGATCTCGGGCTCGGCTTCCTGCGACAGCTTGATGCACTTGGCATAGCATCCGCCTTCGAAGTTGAAGACGCCGTTCGGGCCCCAGCCGTGCTCGTCGTCGCCGATCAGCGTGCGGTTCGGATCGGCTGACAGCGTGGTCTTGCCGGTGCCGGACAGGCCGAAGAAGATCGCAGCATCACCCTTGGCGCCGACATTGGCCGAGCAATGCATCGGCATCACGCCCCGCTCGGGCAGATAGTAGTTCAACGTGGTGAAGACCGACTTCTTCATCTCGCCGGCATAATAAGAGCCACCGATCAGCACGATCTTGCGGGCGAAATCGATCGCGACGACGTTCTCCGACTTGCAGCCATGGCGCTTCGGATCGGCGCGGAAGCTCGGCATGTCGATGATGGTGAGCTCGGGCACGAACGCCGAGAGCTCGAGCGCCTCGGGGCGGATCAGCAGCGTGCGGATGAAGAGCGAGTGCCAGGCGAGTTCGGTGAAGACGCGGGTCTTGATGCGATAAGCCGGATCGGCGCCGCCATAGAGGTCCTGCGCGAACAGCGACTTGCCTTCGGCGTGCTTGAGGAAGTCTTGGTAGAGCGTCTCGAACTGCTCTGCGGTGATCGACTGGTTGCCGGCCCACCACATCTTCTTGTCGGTGGTGGCGTCACGCACCGTGAACTTGTCCTTGGGGCTGCGGCCGGTGAACTCGCCGGTGTCGGCGCAGAGCGCGCCATCGGCCGACAGCACCGCCTCGCCCGCGGAGAGCGAGTGTTGATAGAGTTGCGGCGCACCGAGGTTCCAGTGAACCTGCTTGAGATTCTTTAAGCCGAATTTGTCGGCGCCGAAGGCACCGTTGCGCACGCCAAGATTCTTCATCAGGTACACACTCGCAATCAACGCCTCAAAAAAAGAACAAAACAAAGGTACGACGGCAAAAATCATGCCAGTCTAGTGGACAACTGCCGCTGCAACCAAAATGCTGAAACAGTTACGGAAAGTTGCACGACAATAGAAACATCCTAGCACAGCCGACAAATCGCTCAAGAGGCCGATCTGAGAGCCGAAACAGGAAGGTATCGTGACTGCGACTGCCACGTCGCCACGATGGTGCCGCTCCGCAGGGCATATGCAAAAGCCGCAGGCTGGAATGCTCTGAGCATCCCGAACGCTTCGTGCACTCACTTTGTACTTTGAAAAACTTACATTTCACAAGGGCATCCTGCTGTGTTCAGTTCAGGGTCTAAATTCTGTCAAGACTCATAGTTCTAATATGCTTGCGTACTTGCGAATGCGAGGTCCAGATTGCCTTCCCCGATGCAGCTAACTCTCTTGCACTTATGCCAATAGTGGATTCACGCGACCTAAATGTTTCTGCCGAGGAAGAGGATGGCCAACAGAAGCTTCCGCGGTCAGTTCATGGACGTCGGCGCCTATTTGCTGTCATCTGGGCGATAGCCGTAACCGTAGCATCTCTTGCTTGGCTATATCTAATTGCGGCTGCAACGTGGGCGGTGGCTAGCAAACTTCTGTTCTAGATCCAGTGCGAGCAGTCGAATTTGCGGCATTCGCTTTCGAACAGATTGTGGTCTCCGTTGCAAAGGCCTAGATCTTTCCGTTCTTGCAGGGATATCGAACGGGAGAGCGTGCCCTGGCGTGCTGTAGCTGGCGGGTCACCGTTCTCGCCGGCGAGAGCCGGGCTGATCAGCGGGGGATAGCCGGAAGGCTAACGATCGGAGCATTGTTCGATGGCGCGATGGATTCCAAGTTATCGTCGACCGAGTTGATTGAAACGACCTGCACTTAGGCTTCCTAGAGCGCCGCGGTGAGCGCCTTCTCGGCCACGTCGCGCGGCTTCAGGAAGCCCGGGAAGTAAGAGCCGTTGGGCCGCTTGGGAATGCGCAGCTCGACTGCGCCGGCGCGGGTCTCCTAGATCCGCTCCCAACAGCCCTTGCGCTGGGTCAGGCGTTCGGCAGTTATCTCGCCGTAAGCCGCCCCGGTTTGGCCTCCCACTTCCGGCTCCATCAGAAGCTGAGCGGCAAAGCCGATCATCTCGCGCAGCAGATCGGCGTCGGTCAAGATGCTCAAGAAGACCATCGCCAGGCTCGCGACCGAAAGCTGCTGCCAATCAGGCCGGCGACGTTCTGGAAACGGGTTCGACTTTTCACTCTCCGGTTTTGCGCCGTCGATGTGATCGCGGACGGCCTCGGCCGCTTCCTCGCATCGAACCTGAAGCACCACGGCGACTGAACCGGTGGCCGGCGATACATCCGTGTTGCCCGGGAAGGCTGCGGTTCGCTCGCTTTTCGCCTTCAGGGACCTTGCCACGGCACGCGAACGGTGGTTATCCGTTCTTTGATTTCCTTTAGCAGGAACCAAGGCATAAGGCATGGCTGAGCGGATCGCTCTCATCACCGGTGTGACCGGCCAGGACGGCGCCTATCTCGCCGAATATCTGCTGTCGCTCGGCTATGTCGTGCACGGCATCAAGCGGCGCTCCTCCTCGTTCAACACCGCGCGGGTCGATCATCTCTACCAGGACCCGCATGTCGGCAACGTCCCGTTTTTGATGCACTACGGCGACATGACGGATTCGACCAATCTGATCCGTCTGGTACAGCAGATCCGACCGACCGAAATCTACAATCTCGCTGCCCAAAGCCACGTCGCCGTCAGCTTCGAAAGCTCAGAATACACCGCCAATGCCGACGGCATCGGCGTCCTGCGCCTGCTGGAAGCGATCCGCATCCTCGGCATGGAGAAGGAGACGCGGTTCTACCAAGCCTCAACCTCGGAGCTCTACGGTCTCGTCCAGGAGATCCCGCAGAAGGAGACGACGCCGTTCTATCCGCGCTCGCCTTACGGCGTGGCAAAGCTTTACGGCTACTGGATCACGGTGAACTACCGTGAGGCCTACGGCATGTTCGCGAGTAATGGCATCCTGTTCAACCACGAAAGCCCGATCCGCGGCGAAACCTTCGTCACCCGCAAGATCACGCGCGCTGTCGCCCGCATCGAGGTCGGGCTGGAGGAGACGCTCTATCTTGGCAATCTCTCGGCCAGGCGCGACTGGGGCCATGCGCGCGACTATGTCGAGGGCATGCACAAGATCCTGCAGGCCGACAAGCCCGACGATTTCGTGCTCGCCACCGGCGAGATGCACTCGGTGCGAGAGATGGTCGAACTCTCGTTCGCGCAAGTCGGCCGCCGCATCGCATGGTGCGGCGAGGGCGTCGAGGAGACCGGCGTCGACATCAAGACCGGCAAGACGGCGGTGAAGGTCGATCCGACCTATTTCCGCCCCACCGAGGTCGATCTTCTAGTTGGCGATGCCAGCAAGGCGCGCGAGGTGCTTGGCTGGGCGCCGAAGCGGAGCTTTGCAGAGCTGGTCGCAGAGATGATGGCGAGCGATCTGGCGGACGCAAAACGGGACGCGGCGAGTGGCAAACGCACCGTTTGAGCTGAGAGGCAAGAGCGTCTACGTCGCCGGCCATCGCGGCATGGTTGGCAGCGCGCTTGCGCGCCGGCTCGAACGGGAGGACGTCAGGCTCGTCACGGTGGACCGGCGTGAGCTCGATCTGTGCAACCAGGCGGCGGTGTTCGACTGGTTCGCGAGGACGCGGCCGCAGGTGATCTTCCTCGCCGCCGCCAAGGTCGGCGGCATCGTCGCTAACAGCACGCTGCGGGCAGAATTCATCTACGATAACATCGCGATCGCGACCAACGTGATCCAGGCCGCGCATCAGAACGGCGCCGAGAAGCTGATGTTTCTGGGCTCGTCCTGCATCTATCCGAAAATGGCGCCGCAGCCATTGCGAGAAGATTCTGTCCTGACTGGTCCGCTGGAGCCGACCAACGAGCCCTATGCTATTGCCAAGATCGCCGGGATCAAGATGGCTGAGGCCTATCGCAGCCAGTACGGACGCGACTTCATCAGCGTGATGCCTACCAATCTTTACGGTCCTGGCGACAATTATCACCCTGAATATAGTCACGTCGTCGCCGCCCTGATCCGTCGCTTCCACGAGGCCAAGGTTTCGGGCGCGAAGAGCGTCATTGTGTGGGGCACCGGCACGCCGCGGCGCGAGTTCCTTTATGTCGACGACATGGCGGATGCCTGCGTGCATCTGATGAAGACATATTCGAGCGCCGAGTTGGTCAACATCGGTACTGGCGAGGACATCACGATCGCAGAGTTCGCGCGTGTCGTGGCCACTGTCGTCGGTTACCGCGGCGAAATCAGTTTCGATAGCTCGCGGCCCGACGGAACGCCGCGCAAGCTGCTCGACGTCAGCCGGCTAGCCGAGCTCGGCTGGCGCGCGACGACACCGCTTCACGACGGCTTGAAGCACGCATATGCGGCTTACCTCTGAATTTGTAGGCTGCAGGGAGCTGGGCAAGGGCTATTCGTGCCGGCTATGCTGCCGCGATCGTCTCTGCGGCAACAGTGAAGCGGTCATGCCGATCCGGATAATCCCAGCGAGCCGACCACACCTTCAGTCGCGACCCCTGGCTTCGGGGACATGATAAGTTTCAGATCGTCGTCCGGCGAATAGTCCGTGCGCATTTGTAGATGACTGAGGCCAGTCAATAGGGGCTGCGTCGCTCGATGGGTGCGAAAAGTGCCTCGCGCGCCACTTGTCCGCAAGCAACCAAGGCATCTGCCCGTCACGGCATGGGCTCTTACCGCACGGCGAATGACCGCGTATGGCGGCAGAATGAATTGATCGAATCGCCTTCGAATACGCTCTTGCCATCGACCATGTTAAGCAAAATGCAGTCGGGCGGGAAGCGAACTAGCTGCCAAGGCATCCAGCCAATCGCCCTAACCAAATGGTTGTAGGCGACAGCACCGGAGACGAGGGAAGGACTAATCGAAAACTTACGGCCTCGTAGGCATCTGCGGCTTGGCGTGCTCGATCCAAGACTGCAGTAACTTCGGCGGGCCGGCAGCCACGACCGATCATTTCGCGCAACTCCCGCTCGTCGCGGAAGTTCAGGCTTTATGATCTAACAGCAGTCGTTGCCCCTCTACGCTTCTGCTATTCTCCTTGAAATCGTTTGGAGCGATACCGGTTCCGGGCGCCTACTTCCTTCAAGACAGCGGGTGCACTCCGCAGAAAGGCGGGCCTCAAAGTTGGGTGGCTTAGTGTTCTTAGAACTCTTGGCGTCGCAACTGCGTATGAGATTCCTGCTCATTGTTCTCGCCTATCGGGCGTGTTCAATGCTCTGTTCTTTCCCTGTTACGTGTTTTGATATTCCCTGATACTTTCGCGCGCGAGCATCGTCACTCTCGAGTTTTGCTGAGGTTTTCCGGTCTTTCGGCTTGGAGCCACCCGACTATGTGCCATCCTTTCGCTGTTTATTTCCCTGATTGCAGGGAAATAGGTTGCCGCCGATGTGATCCGTGCAAAGGTCGGATCGCCCGCGAGGTTGGGAGTTGAGTGAGGAAATTCACCGAGCTTTGGAGCGGCCGCCTCACCGCGACCATCGACGCCCACGGCGCCTAGGTGTGCTGGCTTAAGCAGAGGTACTGCGCTGAGTTCGTCTGGCAGACGGAGGGGCCTGGCCGCGTCCTGCGCCGAATGCCGTCAGGCGCTGATCGTTCGGTGCTCTCCGGGAACACTTGTTGAAGGACTTTCCGGGCAGGCGGGAGCCTTTTGTGGACGCGCATCTGATGTTGCGTCGTCAGGCAACGGACGCCCCAGTCTGGTTAACTTGGAGAGGCTGACATCCGAAGCGCCCGGCATTAAGCTTGCCGATGCGAGGGGGCTGTTCTCCAATGCTGAACCCTTGCCTCTACCGGTTCAGTCTGGCAATGCGGTATATGAGGACGAACAACGGAGTTTATTTTGGCCCCCGTGGTGGTTACCGGCGCTGCCGGCTTCATCGGCATGCATGTCTGTGAGCGCTTGCTTGCGCGCGGGGAACGAGTTGTCGGCATCGACGCAGTAACGCCTTACTATGATACGGCGCTCAAGCGCGCTCGCCTCGAGATGCTCAAGCATGATGCCTTTACATTCCACGAGATCGATCTTGCCGACTTCGCTGCGGTGACGCGTGTGTTCGACGAGGTCGCGCCCGACCGCGTGGTGCACCTTGCGGCGCAGCCCGGCGTGCGCGCGTCGATCGACGATCCCATCGCCAGCATCCGCGCCAATTGTGATGGCTTCGTCACCGTGCTCGAAGCCGGCCGGCGCCATGGTCTGGTGCATCTTGTCTACGCCTCGTCGAGCTCCGTGTATGGCGCCAATCGCACCTTGCCGTATTCGACCGAGCATTCGGTCAATCATCCGGTCAGCCTCTATGCCGCGAGCAAGAAGGCCAACGAGCTGATGGCGCACACGTTCGCGCATGTTCACAAGCTGCCCGTGACCGGTCTTCGTTTCTTCACGGTCTATGGTCCATGGGGTCGGCCCGATATGGCCGCCTGGCTCTTCACGCGCGCGATCTTTGCGGGTGAGCCGATCAAGCTTTTCAATCATGGAAATATGTGGCGCGATTTCACTTACGTCGACGACATCGTCGAGGGCGTGATCCGCACCCTCGATCGCCCCGCGACACCGAATCCCGCGTGGAACGCCGAGCAGCCGGAAAACTCGTCGAGTGACGCGCCGTATCGCGTCTACAACATCGGCAACAATTGCTCGGTCAATTTGATCGAGTTCGTCGAGACACTGGAGAAGATCATCGGCAAGCCCGCGATCCGCACGCTTTTGCCGATGCAGGCCGGCGACGTGCTTGAGACGCGCGCCGACATTTCGGCCCTGCAACGCGACGTCGGCTTCACGCCCTCGACGCCGCTGGCGGATGGCTTGGGCCGCTTTGTCGACTGGTATCGAAATTATCACCGCATATAAACCCCTCTCTTGAGTAGCTCACACGTGTCCCAAAAAATTATCCCCCTGATCATGTGCGGCGGTGCCGGAACGCGGCTGTGGCCGGCTTCGCGCGAGGTGCGCCCCAAGCAGTT
>NZ_JBVVPC010000103.1:0-7207 GCF_055807355.1 Bradyrhizobium sp. Ken01 | reverse complement strand
GGCTCGGCTGGTACCTGCAATGGGCGCAGGGCTGGGCCGCCTACGCCAACATGTATGCGGCGCTGATCGTGATGTCGTTGCTCTGCTCCGGCGCGATCACGCTGCTGTTTGCGATCCGCGATCGCCTGCTGGTCTGGCAGAAGGGGACCGTCAAATGGTAGCCGCAACCGCACTGGCTGAAATCGACGCTCACCTGGCCGCCGGTGCCGCGCTCGATATCGAGCAGGTCAGCCACGCGTTCGACATCGACGGCGCCGAGCTGCCGGTGCTCTGCGACGTCACCATCTCCGTCGGGCCGGGCGAGTTCGTTGCGCTGCTCGGACCCTCCGGCTGCGGCAAGTCGACTTTGCTGCGCCTCGTCGCAGGCCTCGACAAGCCCAGGTCCGGAACGCTGCGCGAGGACGAGGCGCGCATCACGCGACCGCACCCGTCGCGCGTCGTCGTGTTCCAGGACCCGACATTGTTTCCCTGGCGCACGGTCTGGGACAACGTCGCGCTTGGGCTGGAGGCGCAGGGCATTTTGAAGAGCCAGCGTCACCGCGTCGATGCCGCGCTTGATCTCGTAGGGCTATCGTCCTTCCGCAATGCCTATCCGCACCAGCTCTCGGGCGGCATGGCGCAGCGCGTTGCGCTCGCCCGTGCGCTGGTCAATGATCCAAAAATCCTCATCCTCGACGAGCCGCTGGGCAAGCTCGACTCGCTGACCCGCATCACCATGCAGGCCGAGCTGGTCTCGCTGTGGCAGCGCAAGGGTTTCACCACGCTGCTGGTGACGCATGACGCCGAGGAGGCGCTGGTGCTCGCCAACCGCGTCATCGTGTTCAGCGACCGCCCGGCGCGCGTGAAGGCCGATATCCGTGTCGACCGGCCCTATCCGCGCCATCGCGGTGATCCGTATCTCGCGGATTTGCGCCGCCAGATTCTTGGCCTGCTCGGATTGGACGCCACATGGTAACTTCGATCGCCAAGGGGCGCGCGGCGCATCACGAGCCCGACTACGTCGCACGTGCCGAGGCGCTGGCCGAGGCTTTCGCCGCCCGTGCGGCCGAATACGATCGCACCGGAAGCTTCCCGTTCGAGAATTTTCGCGAGCTGTCCGAGGCGGGTCTGCTGTCGCTGACGGTGCCTGCCGCCCATGGCGGCGCCGGGGCAGGCGCACGATACGCCGCCCGCGTCCTCGGCATCATCGGCAAGGCCGATCCGTCGACCGCGCTGGTGCTGTCGATGCACTACATCAACCATCTGGTGATGGCACGGAGCCCGACCTGGCCGGCAAGGCTGTCGCGCAAGCTTGCGCGCGAGAGTGTCGAAGGCCTTGCGCTCGTCAACGCGCTCCGCGTCGAGCCCGAACTGGGCTCGCCTGCGCGCGGCGGCCTGCCCGCGACCATTGCACGCCGGACCGAGACCGGCTGGCGGCTCTCGGGGCACAAGATTTATTCGACGGGATCGCCGATCCTGAAATGGTATCTGGTCTGGGCTCGGACGGACGAAGCCGAGCCGCGCGTCGGACAGTTCCTGGTGCCGGCGGGACTGCCGGGCACGCGCATCGTCGAGACATGGGATCATCACGGCCTGCGCGCCAGCGGCAGCCACGACGTCATCTTCGACGACGTCGTGATCCCCCTCGATGCCGAGATCGACGTTCGCAAACCGGCGGACTGGCGCGTACCTGATGTCGCGCAGGCGACCGTCCACACGATTTTCGTCGCCGCGATCTATGACGGCGTTGCGCGGGCTGCACGCGACTGGCTGGTCGGGTTCCTGAAGCAGCGGGTGCCGGCCGGCCTGGGCGCGCCGCTTGCGACCTTGCCGCGCGCGCAGGAGATCCTTGGCGCGATCGAAGCTCGGCTTGTGGTGAATGCGCGGCTGATCGCATCCTTCGCTGGCGATTTCGATGACGGTGTCGAGCTTTCCGCGGCCGAGTCCAACGTCATCAAGTTGACCGTGACCAACAACGCCGTCGCCGCGGTTGAGGATGCCTTGTCGCTGACCGGCAATCACGGCCTGTCCCGCGCCAATCCGCTGGAGCGGCACTATCGCGATGTCCTCTGCGGCCGCGTGCACACGCCGCAGGACGATTCCACGCGCACCGGCCTCGGCCGTGCCGCATTGGGCCTCTAGCCTGCCGCCAAACATTCAGGGAGAACATCATGTCGATCGAGTTCATCGGCTTTATCGCCAACAGTAATGCGTCCGAGACCATCGTGCGCCAGGGTCCGCTGCTCGATCCAGCCTATATCGAGACCGTGGCGAAGGCGCATGAGCTCGCGGGTTTCGACCGCGCGCTGCTGGCGTTCCATTCGACCACGCCGGATGCGCTTCAGGTCGCGCAGCATGTGCTGACCATCACCAAGTCGTTAAAGGTAATGATTGCGCAGCGACCGGGCTTTACCGCACCGACGCTGCTCGCGCGGCAGCTGGCGACGCTTGACCAACTCTATGGAGGCCGCGTCTCGCTGCACGTCATCACCGGCGGCAATGCAGCCGAGCTCAGGCAGGACGGCAACACGCTCGACGACAAGGACGAGCGTTACGCCCGTACCAGCGAGTTTCTCGATGTGGTGAAGCTGGAATGGACCAGCGAGAAGCCGTTCAACTACAGCGGAAAGTATTACAACGTCGAGAACGGTTTTTCGCAGGTGAAGCCGCTGCAGAAGGCCGGCATCTACACCTTCGTCGGTGGTGGCTCCGACGCTGCGATCGACGTCGCGGGCAAGCATGCCGACACCTTTGCGCTGTGGGGCGAATCCTATGCGCAGGTGCGTGACGTCACCTCGCGCGTTCACAATGCGGCCGTCAGGCAGGGCCGTCCGACGCCGCGCTTCAGCCTCTCGGTGCGACCGATCATCGCCCCGACCGAGAAGCAGGCCTGGGAAAAGGCGGAAGAGATTCTTGCGCGCGCCACTGCGCTCCAGGACAAGACCGGCTATCGCAAGCCCGCCGACGGCCATGCCACCGCCGGCGCGCGGCGCCTGCTCTCGCTCGCCGACCAAGGCAGCCGCATCGACAAGCGGCTGTGGACCGAGATCGCAAAGCTCACCGGCGCCAACAGCAACACCACCGCGCTGGTCGGCACGCCCGAGCAGGTCGCCGAGGTCTTCGGCGACTATTACGACCTCAGCGTCAACCATTTCCTGATCCGCGGCTTCGATCCCCTGATCGATGCCATCGAATACGGCCGCGAGCTGATCCCGCTGACGCGCGAGCTGATCGCCAAGCGCCAGGCCGTTCGCGGCGAGGCGGCGGAATGATCCGTCTCATGCTGGCCGGTGCGCTGCTGTTCGGCTCGTTCGAACTGGCAGCAGCGCAAACCATCCTGCGAGTCGGCGACCAGAAGGGCAATTCGCAGGCGGTGATGGAAGCCGCCGGCGTGCTGAAAGACGTTCCCTACAAGATCGAGTGGAAGGAGTTTCCCGCGGCTGCGCCGCTGCTGGAAGCGCTCAGCGCTGGCGCGATCGAGACCGGTCTCGTCGGCGACGCACCCTTCACCTTCGCCGCCGCCTCCGGCGCGCCGGTGAAGGCGATCGCCGCGATCCGGCAGACGCGCGAGGGGCTTGCCATCCTCGTGCCCGAGAATTCGCCGATCAAGAGTTTTGCGGATTTGCGCGGCAAGAAGATCGCGACCGGTCGCGGCTCGATCGGGCATCAGCTGATTCTCGCCGCGCTCGAGAAGAACGGCTGGGCTGCGGCTGACGTGCAGATTGCGTTCCTGGCGCCGTCCGATGCCAAGATCGCCTACACGCAAGGCTCCGTCGACGCTTGGTCCACCTGGGAGCCTTATGTCAGCCAGGAAGAGGTGCTGTTCAAGTCGCGCCGTGTCATCACCTCGGAAGGCCTGACACCGGGGCTGAGCTTTCAGGTCGCGCGGCCCGATGCCATCCGCGACAAGCGCGCGGAGCTGACCGACTTCGTCCGGCGCCTCACCGCGGCGCGGGCGTGGTCGCTGAACAATCTCGACAGCTATGCCGCGACCTGGGGCAGACTGATGAACATCCCAACTGCCGTGCCGCAGAACTGGCTGTCGCGCGCAAAAATCCGGATCGCGCCGATCGATGACGGCGTGGTCGCGGACGAGCAGAGCACGATCGATCTCTATTTCCGCTGGGGCCTGATCAAGCAGAAGCTCGATGCGGCCGAGATCGTAGATCGCTCGTTCTCGGATGCGATTGCGAAGGCAGGGTTGTAGTCGCCAAGCACACGCTGTGTCCCGGACGCGCTGCAGCGTGCAACGCTGCTGCGCAGAGCCGGGACTCATGCCACACAGAACACGCTCTCGGTTAGATGGGCCCCGGCTCTGCGGCGCACCACTGCGTGATGCGCCGCGTCCGGGGCACGAGACCTCACAAACACTCAAGCGTCCGTGAAGCGGAAAGACCGCATTCCAATCCAAGCCGCTTCATCGATACGTTCCTTCTGCATTTTCCGCTCGCGACAATACCCGCATTGCTATTTGCACGACCTCCCTTGCAGCACGCCTGGTCCCGTCAAAAATCATCCAGACGACCACATCGGGAGACCGGCCATGGGCCTGCAAGAAACAAAAATCGAATCGCTTCCTTTCGTCACCGCTGAACTCAACTATCTCGCGCCGGTTTCGGGCAAACCGCGCACCTACGCCTTCGATCCGCCGCCTGGCGAGCCCAAAAGCACGTCGCTGCCGGAGCCGCATCAGGTCCCGATCTTCGATGGGCGACTGATCGCGCAGAGTTTATCGCTCGACCGCGAAGGCTTTGCGCTGGTGCGGCATCCAACCCGGATAAAGGACTTCGGCAACGACGAAGAGGTGAGGGCGGTCTACTATCCCGCCGTGGAGGCCTTCCTGCGCGCAACGCTGAAAGCAGACCGCGTCGTCATCTTCGACCACACCGTGCGCAGGCGCGTCGAGGGTGCCGCGGATATGCGCGACGGTGGCCCGCGTCAGCCGGCAACGCGCGTCCACGTCGACCAGACCGCCGTCTCAGGCGCCAACCGCGTGCGCGAGCATCTGCCCTATGAGGCCGCTGAGTTGCTGAAGGGCCGCGTCCAGGTGATCAATCTGTGGCGGCCGATCCGCGGTCCCTTGCGAGATTCGCCGCTGGCGATGGCTGACGGAACGACGGTCGCGCCCGACGATCTCGTCGCCTCCGATCTGATCTATCCGAACCGTCGCGGCGAGACGTATTCGGTGAAATACAATCCGAACCATCGCTGGTTCTATTTCCCCGAGATGACGACGGACGAAGCGCTGCTGCTCAAGTGCTACGATTCCGTAACCGATGGCCGCACGCGCTTCGGGCCGCGTTCGTCGATCCGACGACGCCGGCGGATGCGGCGCCGCGTGAGAGCATCGAAGTCCGCACGCTGGTCTTTCACAAACAGTAACAATGTGTGATGGCACCGCCGGGCGCCGCCCGGCGGCGGCTCAGGAACCCACGGGAACCAACAAGCGTTGCTGGGCGGGGCAGGGCCAACCCGGAGCGGTGCCGTGCGAGCGCAGACCACGCTATTTTCTTGCCTTGCCACTTTTTCGCTTTCTGCAGTTTCCTTTGCCCAGGCCGAAAGCGGGCTTGCCTCTTATTACGGATACGGAAAAGCCGGGAAGGGCGAGCTGACCTGCGCGCACCGGACGCGCCCCTTCGGAAGCGTGCTGAGGGTGTCCTACGGCAGCCGCTCGATTCAATGCCGCGTCAACGATCGCGGCCCCTTCATCCGCGGCCGGATCGTCGATCTCTCGGTCCCGGCTGCCAAAGCGCTGGGCATGATGAGTGCCGGCGTGGTGCGGGTCTCGGTGGAATAGACCTGCCAGGACGCTATAGTGCTGCCCAAAGCATGGGTCAGGGGGCACTATGGCCAGGATCAGGGTGGGACTCGTCGGCTGCGGCTTCGTGTCGGAGCTGCATATGTACGCGTTCCGGCGCGTCTATGGCGTGGATGTCGAGGTCGCGGCGGTCGCTGCGCGTGGCGACCACGTCATGGAATTTGCACAGCGCCACCAGATCCCACGGGTCCATCGCAGCTTCGCCGAGCTGATCGCAGAGCGCGAGCTCGATGTCATCGACATCTGCACGCCGCCCAATCTTCATGCGGGGATGATCGTCGCCGCCATGCAGGCCGGCAAGCATGTGATCTGCGAAAAGCCGTTCGCCGGTTATTTCGGCCGAGACGGCGACCAGCAGCCGATCGGCAAACATGTGCCGAAGGCGCTGATGTATGAGCGTGTGCTGGAAGAGATGGACGCCACGCGTGCCGCGATCGAGCGCACCGGAAAGCTCTTCATGTATGCCGAGGACTGGATCTACGCGCCGGCGGTGACCAAGACCGCGGAGATTCTGAGAGCGACGAAAGACAAAATCCTGTTCATGAAGGGCGAGGAGAGCCATTCCGGCTCGCACGCGGCCCATGCCGCGCAATGGGCGATGACCGGCGGCGGCTCGCTGATCCGGATGGGCTGCCATCCGCTCTCCGCCGTGCTGTATCTCAAGCAGGTCGAGGCCAAGGCGCGCGGTGAGACCATCCGCGTTGCCAGCGTCAGCGGCGATGTCGGCAATGTCACGGCCGTCCTCAAGCCGGAGGAGCGCACCTACATCAAGGCCAATCCGGTTGACGTGGAGGACTGGGGCACGCTGACCGCGACGTTTTCGGACGGCACCAAGGCCACCGTGTTCTCCGGCGACATGATCATGGGCGGCGTGCGCAATCTGATCGAGACCTACACGTCAGGCGGCTCGCTGTTCGCCAACATCACGCCGAACACTCATCTGATGAGCTACCAGACGTCCGAGGAGAAGCTCTCCTCCGTCTACATCACCGAGAAGGTCGATCGCAAAACCGGCTGGCAATATGTCTGCCTCGAAGAGGAGTGGACGCGCGGCTATCTCCAGGAGATCCAGGACTTCATGGAATGCGCCGCGACGGGACGGCAGCCGCTGTCGGATCTGACGCTGGCGTATGAGACGATCAAGGTGAACTACGCCGGCTATTGGGCGGCGGAGGAGGGGCGGCGAGTAGTGTTGTAGGGAGCGTGATGAACTCACTGAACTAGCCACAGGCACAGTGCCAATCCTTCTCCCCTTGCGGGAGAAGGTGGCGCGAAGCGCCGGATGAGGGGTTATCTCCGCGAACGCAAATGTGAGAGGATCGCTCGCGGAGATAACCCCTTGTATCTGCACGGCCAGCATTTGTGCGATGGAAGTGACTTAGCGCCTTGGCCGGTGGCCACCGGCCAAGG
>NZ_JBVVPC010000102.1:0-7232 GCF_055807355.1 Bradyrhizobium sp. Ken01 | reverse complement strand
GGTCCGGATGGCGAGGATCTCGCCCGCGCCGGCCTTGGCGAGCAGGTCGTTTCGGCCAACCTGGATCTCACCGCAATAACCCGGGCTCGATTACGGCTGCCGTACTTGAATGATGTCGCGCGGCTGGCTAGCCGCTTGCGATCGCAGCTGCCGAACGCCAAACGGCCGCTGATCTGATGTTCGGAGAGCGCCCGCAGACGGAATGACCAAGACATCACTCGGTCGTGGAGCGGACCACTCGTCAGGTGAAATCGCGCCCATCAGCCACTCAAGAGGCGCTCTGGGCTGAATCAATTGATGCCGTGCGAAGCTCAAGTACTCCAGACTTCGGCTGAGGAGGGCTATGCGACGTCTCGCGTCAGAATCATAATGTCGCATACGGTCATATTTACGACGTACGGCGCCATGGACGTAGCCAAGTTCGATTTATTCTTTTGATGCAAATTTAAACGCCTGACTGACCAGGGTTTGCGATAGCTCATCATCTCCGCTTCACAACAGTTCGGGCGAAGCACTCCGATGAAGTTCGAGGGCACGCTCACTAGGCGCGCCCCGAAGTCGAAGGCTTGTGCCCAGTTCGGCATGCGCTGCGAGATTGGGCATCGCTGACGCCACGCATTCCTGGTCAGGAGCGACTTCCGGCGAAGAAAATGTCGGCTCTCTCGTAAATGCGACAGGAGGGAATGATGCACGATAGATCAAGTAACTCCCGACCCGCTTCAACACCGTGTTGCGCGATATGCGGCGGAAAGTTCGGGCTGATACGCTACTATTGCTGGCGAACAGCCCTATGCTCGAAGAAATGCGTCGATCGCTTCAAGGCGCGTCGGCACAGTGATCAGATATGGCTCCGCTGGTTACGAGCAGCTTAGTATGCTTTGTCTCCGAGCTATGCGGGAAAGTGGGTGATGACGGAATCAGATAGGCGCCGTATCGAGGCGGGTGTCGAGCCTGCCAGAACCTCTCAAGGAGAGCGATACGCCATGAACGAGACTAGCAATATTGTTGCCCTTCGTCAGCTTGATGATATCGACGATCCACTGACAATATTCTGCGAGCTGGTGCGCGGCAGCTTCTGGCGCAGGCCGTGGAGATCGAAGTCGAGACGTTTCTTGCCACGGTTGACGACGGGCGCGCCCGTGTCGTACGGCATGGTTACGGCCCGGCCCGAAGGATTGCTACCGGCATCGGACCGGTCGAGGTCGCGCGGGCGAAGATTCGGGACCGCGGAGCGGCCGTCACGGCGAGCGGATCCGCTTCAGTCGGCGATTCTGCGGTTCTGGACGGGGCGGACCAGGAGTCTGGATGCGCTCTTGCCGGTGCCGTACCTGCGCGGCATCTCGACGGGCGATTTCCAGGAGGCGCTGACGGCCCTACTGGGCAAGGACGCGCCGAACCTGTCGCCTTCGGTCATCTCCCGGCTGACCGCCGAGTGGCAGGGCGAGTATGAGCGCCGGCAAACCACGCCGCCTGATCGCCTCGTCACGCAAAATTCCGCATAGCTCTTTGTCTCCCTCCAGGCTGCTCAACCAAAGTGCCATTGACGGAGCAGCCTCCGGCAGCGAGTTGTCGAGTGACGAAAATAGCTGAAGTCAAGCCTTGGGTGTTTGTAAGGATACAAGCCTTCGCCAACTCATTGGCTACATGATGGAAGCTCATCCCACCGCGGGCGCGGTGCTGTCCTTGTATCTCTCTTGGCCACCTCGGTCACTCCCCACTTGGCTGCACGCGCTCTTCCTATCCGAGTGAGGCGAACTGGAAGCGTTGTGAACAAGCATCAGCTCGCCATGACGCCGTTGTCCGAAGGGCCCAAACCTTCTCCGATCCGCGATGATGGGCAAGGAGCCAGCCGACGCGCAGGGACGGTATCTTCCGGGAGTGAAGATCTGGATCACGCCTTACAGTAGCCTGCGACGGAGTAACTCTTTGAAACTGGCTTTCCTGCAGCAGAATGAAGCGCTCGGGCCTGGGCTGCCGGCGCACGCTCAAGAAGAGGGAGGAGGCGGCTGTTCGGACTTTCGAGCTTTCAATGCGCGTCGTTTCATCGTTGCAGTGAGTTTTTTTGTCTTTGGTGGGTTCGGCGTCTTAGAGATCAAGGTGATAGTGACTAGATTCGACGGATTGTCCTTCCTTATTCGCTTCATCCGGCTGGCTCCAATGAATAAATGTACAACGCAAACAGGGCCGAATGCGACAACGCAGCGTTAGCGGCAGCGTGGCCGACCTGACGACGGACACTCGATACCTTCACGGCGGCTGCTCAAGTCAACTCCATGGCTCAACAACTAAGATGATATAAGCCACAGTCACGAACGCTTTGGTCCCTCAAGCGCTAACCTCGCCGGCGACAACAATCACCTGCTTCTACACCAAGCAGCTAGCCGGCCGAGGCGGCACCCCGCCCGACCGGCAACATAACTCGTGCCGGACCCATCTCTCAAATCTAGCGGCAACTTTGCACACTCGAAGTGGTGAAATTCGTCAAATAAAGTCGTTGGATGGGGAAATTTGGCGTCAGCCCATCGGCGTGGGAGTGATACTGTCAGGTCGCCACGAGATGTGGTCTGCAATCGAACGGGCCTGGTGTTAGTTCACAAGCGCCTCGAAGGCTGCAAGTTCGTTTGGCCAACGATCGCAGACGGCGTGATGCGCATATCGCCAGCGATCTTCGCAGCCCTGTTCGAAGGGCTGGATTGGAGATTAGTCCGCCCGGAAGAAGCGCGGCTTCCCCAGGCGGCTGGATAATTGCCGCAGATTGGCTCGGGAGCTATTTTGAACGTGGCCGGCGCAAATGGCGATGTGCTCGAAATAGCGCATGAGCATTGCGGCGCTCCGCAACGAAAAAGGCCTGAAGGCGCTTTGGCGCGAAAGCAGGCAGCCTTGAGCGAGCATCAGGGGGCATTTGGCGGATCGGAGGAAGCGAGACGTCGGCTGGAGGTCATTCTCGGCGAATTGAGACGCGAGAAGTTCGGCGCGAACTCCGAGAAGCTACGCGCCAGATCAGTATCACTTGCCGCTGGAAGACGTGGAGATCGCGCAAGGCATCCTGGACGCGGCTCAGGAAGAGCCGAAGCTGTGATCCAGGGCCAATCGCGGAGCGCGCCGGATCAAGGTTCTCATCGCAATAACGGCTGCTTGCCTGCCCATTTGCCTCGGGTGGAGCTATCGTCGAGCCTGCGAGCACGCTCTGTCCGTGCGGTTGCGGCGCCATGACAAAGATCGGCGCGGACGTCAGCAAACGCCTCGACGTGATCCCGGCGCATGGCGCGTGCCGGTCACGCGCCGCCCGAGAATACATCTGTCGCCGCTGCTCGGGCCCTGCCGTGCAGGCCCACGCGCCGGAGCACGTCGTGCCTGGTGGGCTGCCGACCGAAGCGGCGATTGCACACGTGATCGTCTCCAAGTTCGGCGACCATACGCCGTTTTACCGTCAGGCCGAGATCTATGCTCGACAGGGGATCCGGCTTGATCGGGCGACACTGGGCACCTGGTCCGGCCGCGCCTGCTTCCATCTCCAACCCATAGCGGACCACATGCGTCGGCATCTGGAGCGGGCGGATCGTCTGTTCATGGACGAAACCACGGCACCGGTGCTCGATCCCGGGCGTGGCCAAACGAAGAAAGGCTACTCCTGGGCGATCGTCTCGACGACCGCGGCCACAGCGGCCCAAGTCCTCCGATCGTGCTGTTCCGATATGCCCCCGGTCGCAGCGGCGCCTTCGCGGAGCAGTTCCTGCATGGCTTTAACGGACGCTTCCTGCAATGCGATGATGACCGGCTGACCAAAGTCGCTCGACCGAAAAGGCCGTGGACGCTCGTGCATTGCTGGAGCCATTTGCACCGGCGCTTGCTCAGCGCGCAACAGCAAATCGCCGATTGCCCAGGCTGCGGTTCGGCACATCGCACAGCTTTACGCCATGGAAGCCATGCTACGCGGTTCATCGCGGGACATCCGGCTGGCCGCGCGCAAGGAGCACTCGCCGCCAATCGTCGCCGCGCTTAAGCCATGGTTCGAGAGACAGCTTTCGATAATCTCCAGTGGTTCGACGCTCGCCGAGGACATCCGCTACGCGCTCAATCACTGGCAAGGGCTGACCCGCTTCCTCAAAGACGGGCGCCTCGAGCTCGACACGAACCCGGTCGAGAACGCCATCCGGCCGGTCTGCCTGACCAAAAAAAATGCGCCCTCGCCGGTCATGAAGTCGGCGCGCAAAACTGGGCCTTGCTCGCGTCGATCGTCGCCACCTGCAAGCTCAACGACATCGATCCGGCCGCCTACATCGCCGATACACTCGAGACGATCATCGACGGCCATCCCCATAGCCTCATCGAAAAACTCGTGCCGTGGCGATTCCGCAAAACGTCAAGCCAGCCTCAATACGGTTGCGACTAAGCGCTCACAAACAAGTGGCATCTGAATGCTAAGGAAAGGATGAGGGCACGCGCACAAAGTAGCTCCAGCCGCGGGGCTTGCAGCCAAATTCTACTGCATCTTTGGATACCGCTCGGCGGACAGATTGGATTCAGGAATACTTGTGCTCCTCTGTCGCCCGGCCAATGGTGGGACATCTCCCGTACTGGACGGTAGTAGGACTTCTACGCGCGATGCTCTATTAGGTTTGCGAGAACGTTGCTCAGAGTGACGCGCGCATGTCGCCTCGAACGCTCTAGAAGCGCTACGATGGTGGAGAGCACGCTCGAGTAAATCGCGTCGATGCACTTCGCCAAGCACCAGCCGTGCGGTAGGCGATAAATGAATTGATGGTCATTCCGGTGAACTTCCAGGTCACAGTCCTGAAAATCCTGGTGAGCTATCCGGATGGGTTTGCACGCATGGCGGACCTCAAGCGGGACATGGCTATTTTGGCGACGAGCGGTTACGACTGGGCCGAGCGCACAAAGAGATTGGCTGCCAGCGTGCCGAACCTTGACATCTTTTCCCAGCGGTTAATCGAGCGCGTTAACGGAGGGTGGCGAATCACGGAAAAGGGACGAGCGCTACTCAGAGCGATCGAAGCTCGACCCTCCAGAGGTGACACTGCAGACAAAGCCGGTGGCTGAAGCACCAGCGGAATTCTATGCTGACCCGACAGCGACTAGTCGAAGCAGACCTGCGTTCGCACGAGATCCGGCAGCGGCGTCGCCTTCCGAAGCAGATCGGGTGCGACCCGGATTTAAGTAGCGTCCTTTACTTTCGACGCGAAAAAGGCGCCGCAGGGCTGGACCCAGTTCACGCCATAGAACATCCACAAGATATGCCTCGGGTCGCTTATTGGGTCTGTTCGTTCCAGCGAGACTTGGCCCTGATCAGCCCGTCGATCTCGGCCTCATCGACCTGCTTCGCGATGCTCGGTGAAAGAGGTTGCTCTCCGCGGCCGGGCTTTCAGAGCGGCCTTCACCGAAGGAGCCGTAAGGAGCGATCTGCACCATGGTATCCCTCCTCTGGGAAGTGGAGCATCTCATCGAAACCTCACCGCTGACCAGCTTGTTCTTCCCCGAGAATTCGATGGATAAGCATTTTCACCGGTCGGACGGCGAGTAAGCCGAGGCGTGCTTGGATCTTGCCCTATCTGAGCTGGTCTCCAAGAGTGATTGAATAGCGCCAACATCCAGCTGTGTCTCGTCCAAGCGAGTATGAGCCCCCTCGATCCATCCCCTCGTACTCAGTCGGTGGGCTGATGCGGTTTGGCACGGCCTAAGCTATCGGTATGGCATTCAGTCGAGCGGGTCTACTCTTGCGTGCGAGACTTGGAGCACCGGCAAAGTTGAACCAATGCGATCGCGTTGCTTATGAAACAAATGTGCTGCATTCTTCCTGCCGATATGCGGACAGGACGCACTTTTTCGGCTTGAAAAGTGCGGACTTCGGCGGCTTGACGCAAGAGCAAACCGGTATCGAGTTTAGGACCCTGCACCTAAGAGTATTCACGCCGGAAGAGCTGCTGAGGTTCCTTCACTCATTAAACACCTGCTGTGAGCCGTTTCATATGCCACACAGCTCTCCGTTTAACCTCGTGATGTGTGCGGACTTCTGATCCTTCTTACCGCTTTCATGTTGGCGGCACGTGGCCAGCACCGAAATGATTTTGCGCAGTATCCGAACGGGCCTTACCAGGGGTAAACGTGCCATAGCTCCCACATGATAGAGGGGTTTCTCCTGCATCTACAAGGGGCCCCGCAGAAGCCACTGCAGTCCTGAGAGAGATGTCGAGTTCCAAGGATGGCATGTTGCGCGGGTTCGTTCGATCGCGGCAATCGCGCGGCAAACGAATCTCCTTGCGCTGAACGGCAGGGGTTTGCGGTTGTTGCCCAGGGGGGGAAGTCTCTTGCCACGCAAACCACGCATGGGACAGTTGAGGTAACAAGCATATTGGAGGACTTCAGGCGGCGACCACCGAGTCGGTCCACAAGATTGCAGAAATCGACGCTACAATGGCGCATCTCGGAGATTGCCAAGACAACTTGTTGATTCAGTGGGGGTGCAGGAGACAGCGAGCAAAACCATCGCAGTTAATGTGCAGGAAGCTGCGGCGAGGTCTTTCCTAGGTCGCAGAGAGACAAAGTCATCACTGAATCGAGGCAAGCCGGAGAGGCTTCAACGCAAGTGCTGGCGTGTGCCGAATTATTATCCGGCGAAAGCTTTCGATTGAAGCGTGAACTTGATAATTTCCCAAAATCCAAGCAGCTTAGGCGCCAACGCAGTTAAAACGCGCTGCTCCTTCATATGCAATTGCAGGGCGCGAACCCAGCCTGGACGACGTATCAGTGAACCTCAAACCGGAGCTCAATTCTAACGCTTCCAGACTGTGTGCCTGTCAGGTGTTTGCGGAATGGACAGGTGCGACGGGTAGACGGAGCAAAACCTGCCCAGTTACTCAGGCGAGCGCAATGGTCGAGCTTGCTTCGTGTTACCGGTCTCACGCGCAATCTTGGCCGATGTCATCCGGAGGCGCCTAAGGCCAGCGGGCGTGCCGTCGCGAGTTCTTAGGCTTTTCCTTGACGCGGCGGTATACAGATATTTCGTTGATCTCACGATGTATGTGAACACGCAGGGCGCGTTGCGGGATAAAGGCAAAAAAACGCCGTAGCGGTTTCCCGCGCCGGCGTCATGTTGACCCAGGCGCTAGAGATTACGCTGCGTTGAAGCCCGCAACCGCCTTCACTTCGAGGAAGTCCTCGAGGCCGTACTTGCCCCACTCGCGGCCGTTGCCGGACTGCTTGTAGCCGCCGAA
>NZ_JBVVPC010000101.1:0-7481 GCF_055807355.1 Bradyrhizobium sp. Ken01 | reverse complement strand
GATACCTCAGCCCTGTTGAGTTCGAGCGCAAGGTGGGATTAGCTTAACCGGGTGTCCATCAAACCGGCAGCAGCTCACTAAGCTACGTGACGGCCGTGACTGCAACCTTGACAGAACAACGTCGCCGTTACGGGCGCAGGGCGGTCGCAGCCTCCGGTCTCCTCAACTCGTGCTCAACTCGTCCTCATCGGCTCTCCTGCTGACGAAGGAGAGAAGCAGGCCGATCGACCGCCGCGTTGGGCTCCGCGATCGGCGGTCTGTTTCGGTGGCTCCCGCCGCAATCAAGGTACTTCGGGCGACCGTCGCGAGAATTGCGACGAGTCGAGATCGGCCATGACTCCGTCGCCGGAAAACAGAGCAGAGTTCTCCCTCCCGCCGATGAATGACCGCAGCGGCTCAAAGAACTAGAAGCTCGCGAACTAAAGCGGCGAGGCGCCCGAAATCGGCTTGGCCATGAACGCAGGCCGCACCTTTACGGCCATTCGATCCGATCCGCTTTGAGACGCCGGCGATCAATCTCCTCGCGCAGGACGTCGGCGTGCTGTTTCGCGGTGTTGCCAAGAAGGTGGTACCGACCTCCCGAGGCGCGATCGGCGGCTACTTGGATCCGGATGTTTTCGTAAAAGCGGAGGACGCTCTCGTCGCTCAGGTTTTCCATACTCATGAAGCAACAACCTTTGATCTGGAAAGATACTAGCTTTTCTCAGCTTGTGCGTGACGTCAATGCCGTAGGCGCCCTCGCGCAAGCAAGGAGACCGCCTGAATGCGGATCTGCCGGTCCAACGGGTGGACCCAGCCGGGTGCTGGCGTTCTTGGCAGGAGCGGCGCTAGGGTCCTTCCCGAGCATTTCAGCCATTTCGCCGATTATGCGGGGGGGCCGCCGCGTGCCTCGACGCTAGGCACAAGGGGAGTTCCTAAACTAAAGTAGGATACTTTCGGCCAGACCCCGCCACCGTGAACCAGTGCGAGAGGCCCAGTTGGCGGCCTTACTCCTTGGTCTCGGGGTGTAGTTCGGCCTTCCTTGCCATAGATCAGCGACGAGCTGGGCCATTGCTGTGGCCGGCTATCTGGTCGTTCACGCGAGATGCCATCCCGGTATCGTTTGATCTTCTTGTCGAGATCGATGCACTTCTCACACATGGGCAGCCCGTCGCGGGTACGCAGGCGCGCAGATGACCTTCATCGGTGACAAAACGCTGCTGCCAATTCTTCAGCGGCGCCTCGGCGATCCAGGAATAGTGTTTGCCCCAATCATTGCCATTGCCGAAAAGCACCCGCATCTTCTCCTTCCCCGTCGCGTGCCAACGCTGACGGACTCTGACCTGAACCGAAAGTGGAGCCCGGCTGTGTTACGCCTGGGGTATAGCGGCCTGGCGAGCGACCCCAGGGGGAGCCCACGCAGTCGCTCAACAAAGTGGTGGCGCCAGAGGTCGCTCAGAAGCGCGAGTCACATAATCCAAAGAGCGAGTTTGCGCGCGAACCAACCTAAGGCCGCCAACCACCCAAGCTCCAACGTGAAGATCAGTGCGATCGCACCGGCCGTCGCTATCCTCATCGCCCCCTCCGCCCGCCTATGAAAACAGGTGGGAAAACTTGGTAATGCGACGCCAGTTCCTTACGCTTGTCCTTGTGAGCGTTTGCCCTTGACGAAAACTTTGCCCCCCGGCTTGGCCTCCAGTCGACTACCTGCCTGGTCTCTGCCGGGAGTGACGGCATTAGCTGGTGTCCCTCATGTGTATCACCGACGGCGCTAGAACCATCGGAAGCTGGAGCGGGCACGAAGCGCTGGCTACTGGATGGGGTCACCAGCTCCTTTGACATCCCCAAGCGACCTAAAGAGACTTGTTTCCAACCCGGGGGATATCCTACCGTTGCCCGACCTCCACAAAGTTGCCTGAAGCCGATGAAAGTCTGCGCTCGGTTCTCCTGGAATACACAGCCGGCGCCGCTCTGTCTTGCGGCACTGGTGCTTATGACTATTCCAGTCCCAGCTGGAGCACGGGACGGCGACCCAGTCGACGTGGCTAGGAAAGCCGCCACACCGGACGCCGTCGAAACTTTGTCGGCTGGCGGTTCAGAACGGTTTCCGTCTCGCGCATCCGTTCGGGCCCTGATCGAGAAGGAAACGGCAAAGACGCAATTGCCCGCTGACATCGCAGAAGCGGTGGTCTTCGTGGAAAGCCACTACGATGCCGGTCTGGTTGGTCGCGTCGGTGAGGTGGGCTTGATGCAGGTCAGGGCGGGAACCGCTGCCATGCTGGGCTTCGCCGGCCCCCAGGCCGAAACTGGCGGAGCCGGAGGTCAACATCCATTATGGCGTGACCTATCTCGCCAAGGCTTGGCGGTTGGCGCAGGGCGACTTGTGTCGGGCCCTCATGAAATATCGGGCCGGGCACGGTGAGGAGATCATGACAGCCCGCTCGACGACGTACTGCAACCGCGCGCGCAACCGCCTCATCGCCATGAATTCGCCGTTCGCGTCCCCCGGCGCGCTGCCTGCGGTCCCTCCGGATTCAGAGCCCGCGCGGGTAACGGCAAGCGCAAAACCCCAAGTACTACCGTTGCCCGCGAGCCCGGCTGATGTCTATGCAACGTACCAGCACGGAACGGCTGCGGCGAGCCGCGCATTCTGGGCGGTGCACGAAGCTCGTGTCCGCGCGATCAATGCGTCGCTCGAAGCCAAATGGCGGCGCGTCGCTGCGCGGTAGGTTATCATGCCGTACATTGCCGAACTCTACCAAGGTCAACCCAGGTTAGATATCGCTGGCGCCAAGATGCGGCGTCAGTGCCGAGCGTCGAAGAGCGTAAAACGAAGTTGCAAGACGAAATGGTTTTTGCGGTGACCTTTGTCACGGACCCGAAAACCAGAATGGGCATAATGTCTTGGACTTTTATTAGGTGGGATCTCAATGGGACGCATCATAGCTCGCACCGTTTTCACGGCCATGCTCTTTGTTTTCTTGCAGCTATGGTCCGTTCAAGGCAACAGCGCGGAGATCAAAGACAGCGGGAAATTCGCCCTTGTTATAGGCAGCGGCGCCTATGAAACCAATGCTCTCCCCAATCCCATCAATGATGCGATAGATATGGCCGCCGACCTACAAAAAATGGGGGTTCAGGTAACGCTCGGTACGAACCTCGATGTTCGCGGCATGCGGCTTACGGTCCAGAAGTTCATCGACAAGCTTCCAAAGAACGCAACGGTCTTCTTTTTCTTTTCAGGTCACGGGGCTCAATACGCGGGCCAAAATTACCTGATCCCGATTGGCGCGATTAACGCTATCAAAGGGCCAGGCGATCTGGACCGGGAGGCGATATCGATGGGCGATACGCTGGAAGAGTTTGGCAGATCCGGCGCCGCTGCAACGATAGCGTTCCTGGATGCGTGTCGGAACTCTCCCTTCAGTGCTATCGCAGATATCAAGCCAGGTTTGGCCAGAAGCTCGCCCCGTAATCTAAGTACAGCGGTGCCAACCCCGGAGAGAGTTTGCGAAGGGCCCCGGTGGCGTGTTGATATCCTACTCCACCGCCCCAAATGGGGTGGCGCTCGACGGTGACGGCAGGAATAGCCCGTACACTAAATTTCTCAAGGCAGAGATCGTGAAGGCCAACGTGAGTCTGGAAGATGTTCTGAAAGCAACGCGCTCAGCTGTGACGAAGGAGACCAAGGGAGAGCAAACGCCTTGGTATGAGTCGTCGATTGATGGCGAGGTGTTTGCCGCGGGGAGAAACCGGATTTCCCTAGAGAACCTGCTGGGGGCATTCTTGCCAGACGCTGGTGGTCCTCTTGGAGTAACTCTCATGCGCTGGGATCTGAAAGACCTCGGTCCGGTAAAGTGGACTAGCAATGGCACGGAAATGGCCATGAAAAATGACTACAAGCTCGACGACTTGGGCGACCATAGATGGGCCGGCGGGTTTCGGCGCGTGGGCGAAGTTGTCATAACTGTTGACGGAGAGCCCGCACTTTATCAGATCGAGAAGACGAGGACGCCAGCTCCATGGACACTAACGATGATAGGTCCGCATGGGGGTGTGGAAGCCGTCGGTCTTTCAAACCAAGTTTTATCGCGTGAATTCGATGGGTTTCGGCGCAAGTTCCTTGTTGAGGATAAGGGCTGTCGCAGACAGGCCGACGGGCAAGTGCTGTTCACGGTGCATCTGCCGGAGAAGCAAGTTGGATACCTCGCAGAAACGCGAAGCTGCGGATCAGGCGGGTGCAATATCGAATATACTCTGTTTGTCGATAAGCAAGACGGGCGAAGTACAAGTGTTAGGGCTTGCGAGCAGGAAACGTTCCTGATCAGTGTTACTATGGATCAACAGGGTAGGATCGAATCTCGATCCTCGCGGCAGTGAGTTCGGATTGCGCCGGGCCTAACCGGTCGTGCCGCATACAATTTCCAGATTCCACAAGGATTGAAGATCGCCTTGTCGGTAACCAGCCATCGCACCTTCGCGGGATGGGGAGAAACCGAAATCTTTCCTGCGGGCATTTGGTTCCGAGTACGGGAACAGCTTTGCTATTCTCGGTCGCGAATCGGAGCGTGGCGTGCGAAATCACAAACCTAAGCGGTGGACCGAGGACGAGGCGCAGATGCTGATCAAAATGGTCAGCGCGGGCTCGACCGCGATCGAAATCGCCACCGAGCTTGGAAGGTATATTGCTTCCGTCAAACGTGTGGCCCGAGACATGGGCCCTTTGCTGCGGACCGGGAGGAGGGGCGCTGCACAGAGACTGTAGGCACCGTCCCGGTCGGCACCACTTCTGCAGAGGTTCAGTGCTCGCGGATCTGTGTCTCTGCCAGTGAGCCGCAACCAGAGCAGCCGTGCTGAATGCGACACCCAGGCAGCTGCAGAGGACCAGAGCGTTATAGCGATTTCTTTGGGCATCGCGTCGCCTCCTGACGAAAGCCCCCCTTCACCCTTACTGCCGGACGGGCTTGGAGCGCGTCGCGATCAGCATCGTGTAGGCAAGCCGGCGCCAAATCAGGTTCACCAGGACTAGCATGTGGCATCCCGGTATTTGATACGGTTAGGATCGACCTGCTATGTTTCAAGAAGATTTCGCCGCGGTGCGAACTGGCTTCGTGCCGAGGGCAGGAGGGCAGCTCGCCGGTTCACTCCGCGGCCTGTGCCAGTAGCAAAGTGATGCTGGCAACCATGACATAGAGTCGCTGCGACCACGTAAACCCTGGCATTCCCAAGAGAAAAAATTACAGGTCCGACGCTCCGAATCAACTGCATTGTCAACTTCCCCACCGTACACGGCCGCGGATCGCGGGGAGCAAGACAAGCTTCGCCCGACGAGAGTTTGACGCCAGCATCGCTGGATGGCTGCGGTTCTTCGCCTCGATCCAGTGCTTCTGCCGTCGGTTGCGGGCGGTCCGATCGCGATGCGTTAGGCATGTGCGAAAAGACAGGCATTTAGCGGTGTGGGTCATTGCAGGTCGGACATGGCGCGCCGGTCGCCACAGTGGAAGTGTCGGGGCCGTCGGGATGGCTTTCGCCGACCCAGCCCACGGTCCTAGCAGGTGACGCACTTCATGAGGGTCCCTTGGGCGGAGCGACGGCCGCGGCCAAGCTGAGGGGCTTAACCACCGAGAGATAGGCCGCGAGGCTTACGTCAACGTATGCAGCGAAAAACGAAAGCTGCAGGTCTATCAAACTCGAAGATGGCGTAGGACGCATCCTGCGATGGTCGGATAACCTGATGATCTGGGCTGACATGTGAATTCCTGAGGTCACCCCCGCGAATGGCCAACACAGCAAGAATCCCTTGGTTCCTGCATCGACCGTAATGGCTTGCCTCCCGGGCGCACGTCAGGAGGTGGCAGGGCGCTCATTCTGCCGCTCGCAGTCCCTTCTCTGTGGGCTCGTACCGAAATCCGTGCTTCACCAGCCAACCACCTTCGACCATTTTCATCGCCAATGCCGTCGAGCATGCCCGCTTGCTTCCGCCAAGGTGATAGACCCCGTCGGCGCGCTCAATCAGAAAACCGTAGATGCGTGCCTGGCGCAACGGCTCCAGCATGCCAGGAACAAGAATGATGGAGCTGGTCATGGCTTCCCAAGCACTGCTGAACGTTCCGCTGGGGCGGCTGACCAGCCAGCCGGTTTACGCTGGGGGGCTATCGCGTCATATTCGAACGCCACGCCGTCGGGATCGTGCTCGTCCGGCCAGGCTTGGGCGACTTCATCTGTTGCGAAAACCTTCGTTTCTTCGCCTTGGTCCTACATCCGGACGGCAATGATACCTCTTCAGCTTGCGCGGTCCCAATGCGGCTCTTTGCCCTTCGGGTGGAACTCAGGAACATAATGCCGGTTGACACCGCATGGCGCCGATCCGCGACAACAGTGTAGGCTCGCCGCGCTCGACCACCAGCAGCAGGGCTTCCATCGCTGCCCCCACTCCCCCGGTCGTGCTCCTTCTTAGGCCGCGCCGCCATGTATTCGCCGGCATCCAGCAGCGTTGCGAGCGGCCTCCGGGTGTATTTACCGGTTCGTCGAACGGCCGCCGCCAGCCTCGTTCCGTCACAGTGTTCTAAGGTTATCGTAGCCCATGCCACCGATAGGCCATTTGGCGTTCCAGTTGAAGTCCGGCGGGACGTCAGCCCGGGTGAAAAGATCGTACCCCAGCATTTCTTGCTTGGGATACGATCTAGTTCACAAACGGCAGCAGGCTTAACAGGCATCGAAGTGTGGGAGGACCCGCCGGGGCTGGCGCAGCTGGCGGGCCCTCAACCACAAGCACAAGGCCGCGTATGTCCCCCACGGCCCCGTCCCAACTGCACTTTGGAGTAGCCGGATTGAAAAGCAGTGTGCAACATGATCCGGCTCCCGACCCTTGTGTCGGCAGACCCTTCGGCCCCCGCGCTGGTTAGGTGCGGACCCCACGCTCGGGGGCCGACTTGATCAGTGCGCAACCTGTCCAGCCTGGCTGCTGCAAAGGCTTGAGCGTAATAAACTTAACACTCGCCTTGTCGACACAACTTTAAGCAATTCATGCTTCGCTGAAAACGGTCACGGCCGCCCCGTGACCGGGCGGCCGTGTGCCGAGCGTTCCTCAACCTACCCCAGGCGAAGTGCACGGCCGCCACCTGTTACCAACGGTTGCGCTGCAGCGCAAAGGGGGCTTCCGTGGAATTGGTGGGGTGGTGTCTTCTGCGCAACAACTCACGGGTGCCGACATCTAGGGGCAGCTACCGAGCTCTAGGGGTCGCAAATGGCGCTGGCTTGCCGCTACTGAAATCCGGTCTAACGTCAGAACCTCGGTTGCCGCACCCGGCGGCAAACGAAGCGCCGCGCGATATCAGACAAGCGAACGTCGTCCGGCCAGCGGTCGGTCTCCAGAGCAACGTGACGGCCGTAGTGGCAGTGGATGAGGATGCGCCGTAAGCCCATTGAACCGCCCCGGGTTTGCCGGAGGCTCCAACTCCTGAGAGGATGGAGCCATGACGAGCAAGACGACGAACAAGTTT
>NZ_JBVVPC010000100.1:0-7538 GCF_055807355.1 Bradyrhizobium sp. Ken01 | reverse complement strand
TGGATGATCCCCGGCAAGATGGTCAAGGGCATGGGCGGCGCGATGGATCTCGTCGCCGGCGTCAAGCGCGTGGTCGTGGTGATGGAGCATTCGGCCAAGGACGGTCCAAAGCTCCTGAAGCAGTGCAATTTGCCGCTGACCGGCGAGCGCGTGGTCGACATGGTCGTGACTGACCTGGCCGTCTTCACCATCGACAAGCACGGCAGCGGCGGCATGGCGCTGATCGAGCTCGCCGACGGCGTCTCGCTCGACGAGGTCAAGGCCAAGACCGAGGCCGAATTTCGCGTCGCACTGAAGTAAAGCTGGGTCTAATTCGCCTCGCTGTGCGCGATTGCAACCGTCGTTGCGCCGTCCATCAGAGGGGCCAGAGGTACTCGAAAAGCCCCCAGTCGCTCGCCGAGCTCGATTGGTCCTTATCGGCCCGTTCAAAGAACGGTCGAGATTACAGCGTGTAGGTTTTCCGAACGTGTTGCTATTCGGTTCATCAGAGGGCAATGCCATCTCAGGATAGCGATGGCTTGCGCTAGTTAATGGCTGGCGCGGATTGGTTGAGCACACCACCGATTCCTGGAGCGCTTGCAATCCGCCTGGCGCGAGCTGTCGCTTCCGACGAGATTGCCTGTGAGTCTCCTACAATCAGCCCGAAACAAACGTGCTCTTCGAAGTGATCACAGCGCGTTGAGCGGCGCTCGATGATCACGGCCCAGCTAGTTCAGTGAGCGGGAACGTCTTCCCCGCTGATCGATCGAATTTTCAACCATGCCATCCATCCGGGGATAACCGTCGAGAGTACGCGAATGGTGCAAGGCGGCCAAGCCCGTCCTTCACAGCCTCACTGCGTGAGGCAAGCTTACGGCCGGCGCTTAAGTAAAGCCAGCTTCGTGGTAGGACTTTGGCTGAAGTGCGCATTCACCTTTCTCAACCCGAAGGCGATGTAATTGCGCTCAATATAGCCGACCGCAACTATGTCGCCATCCTTCATTGCCTTGTCCACTTCCGCGAGCTCATCCACCAGAGATGCAGATGCTTCGGCAGCGAATTCCTGAGCCAGGGAATACCAGATCCGTGCGGCTTGGAAATAAAAATGATCCCACATTTGGCGCAACGCCGCGTTGCCGATCAGGCCCCCGATCAGGAAGTGAAGATCGTGATTGATTTTCCAGTATTCGATGAGCTCGAAGGTCTCAGTTAGCTTCTTGGCCCTGGCACGCAGCAGGGCAGCTTGGGCAATCTGCGCCTGTGTGCAGGGATTGGGCGAGAGATGGCCAATCATCTCGGCGATCTTCAGGCGCACCTCATAGATGTCGCGTAGCTCTGGGAGCGCGAGCGAAGTCACGATGGTACCGATGCCGTCGCAGGATTCGACCAGCCCGCCGAAGATCAGGCGCTGCAGCACGCCGCGGATAGGCGTGCGGCTGACGCCGAATTCGGCCGCGATCTCCGCCTCCTTCAGGATCGTGCCCGGCGGGTATTGCAGCAAGCAGATGCGGTCGCGCAGCGTCTCATAGATCGCTTCTGTTGCGACCCGCTTGCCGCTCCTCTCTTCAACGGAATCCATCATGGCGTCGATCAGTGCTCCATCAGCAGGCGGCCGTGGCCGGCGATGCGATCTTGGATGCCGGCAAGCCGGAGTGTGTCCCAAATCATAGCTTGGTTGCTGGCGATCACCGGTTTGGCCGCCGTCTGTTCGATCTGCCCCACGACATCCAGGGTGCGCAGCGCACCGCAGCTGACGAAGATCGCATCCGCGTCAGGCCGGTCCATGGATAGGGCGAACTCCGCGATGTAGTCGGGCGCGACCCGTACCATATCGCTATCTTTCTCCAGATTCAGTCCGGCGACCGCCAGCACGTCAAATCCTGCCTTCCGCAGATAGGCCGCCTCGCAGTCGTTGATCTCATCAAGATAGGGAGTCGCGACAACGATCCGACGCGCGTTCATCGCTTGCAAGCCGCGGATGACGCCGGTGATCAGGCTGGTCGGCCGCGCGTTGGGCGCGCCTTTCTTCAGCTCCGCGGCCACCCGATCCTCGCCAATCACCATGCTCCCAGAGGTACAGGCATAGCAGATGACGTCGAGGCTGCCGTCCGGCAACAGGGTCGAGGCGCAATCGGCCAGTAGCTCGGCTTGGGCGGCGAGGGTTGCGCTGGTGATGCTGTCGGGAATGGCTGCACGGGCGAAATGGATGCCGACACCGTCAGGCCGGAGCTTCATCACGTCATCCTGGATCGTCTGCTCGGTCGCGAGCAGCACGAATCCGATCTTGGCACGGTGGTGACGGCTGCGATCGAACCTAATGGCACCGGCTGGCCGGGTTACTGGAGCTTCTGACTGGGGCGGCATTGGCGCTTCCTTCCTACTGTTCTGCCAGGGTGGATACACCAATATCAGACGAGCAATAAGAAAGTGGCAAAAAGACGGAACTTGCCAATGACGCCGCGCATGGTGTATACACCTTCCTTGCAGCAGCTAAAAGGCGCGGGCCGCCCCCAGCAGGAGAGTGCGCATGTCAATAGAGACTCGTGAGGTTTCGCGCCGCTGGTTCCTAGGCGAGGCACTCGTAGGTGCCGCCGCTCTGCCCGGACTCGGCTCCCGCTGGAGCGGCGCTGCGCTTGCCGCCAGCGAGGCGGTAAATTTCGCCTGCTATGGCGGACCCTACAACGACAACATCACGAAGGCTTTCCTCCAAGACTTCGAGCAGAAGACCGGCGTCAAGGTTTCCCTCGGTGCAGATGCGTCGCTGGCGCTCGCAAAGTTGCAGGCCTCGATCGATCCGGCCCAATGGGACATCGTGGAGCTGACCGGGCCGGAATATGAAGTTGCGGTGAAGCAAGATCTGCTGCTGCCGTTGGACACCGGTGTGGTCAATACGGCGAAGATCCCCGCCGACTGCAAGAGTACGCACGGTATCAAGTATGCCCTGTTCCTATTCGTCATGGCGTGGGACCAGCGAAGGATCCCCGATGACAAGGCGCCGAAGACCTGGGCCGAATTCTGGGATACAGCGAAGTATCCGGGCAAGCGGTCGTTGAGCGCAAACATCAGCGACGGCAGCGCGCTGGAGGCCGCGCTGCTGGCTGACGGCGTCGGCATGGACCAGCTCTATCCCTTGAATGTCGATCGCGCCTTCAAAAGCCTGGAGCGCCTCGGCAAGCGCAACATCATCTGGCACAACACCAGCCAGGAGCCGATCCAGCAGCTGAGCTCAGGCGAAGTGACTCTGGCGAGCTCCTTCAATGGGCGCGTCATTCCAGCCAGCCGCAGCGGCGCCAAGATCGGCTTCACCTCAGAATATGGTGGCGTCAGCGGCGACTATCTTGGGGTAGTGAAGACTTCACACAACGCGAACAACGCCTTTCGCCTAATCAACCACATGATTACCGACGATCAGGCCGCCGCCGAATTCATGAAGCTCACGACGTACACCAGCACGAATGCCGACGCGCTGAAGCTGGTGGCTGCCGACCTCGCCGACACCCTGCCGACCAGTCCGAAGCTGAAGGGCAAGGTGTTCGTCAAGAGCGATACCTGGTGGGCGCAAAATCTCGAGAAGACCCTGCTCAAGTTCAAGCAGTGGCAGTTGATCTGACAAGGTGCAGGGAGGCAGGCCGGATGGCCAACTTGGGTCAGGCGGCTGAGACGACGGCCGCGCGGTGGCGGGGGCTGCCCTCGCGTGCGGATCGCCGTCTGCTGTTGCTGCCGATCGCCGTGCTGTATGGCCTCTTGATGCTGGCGCCGCTCGCCTTGATCATAAAGACCAGCCTGGCCGGGGGCCTCGGCCACTTTCGCAACGTACTCGAGACGCCGGTGCTGTGGCGCGTGATCGAAAACACCGTCGCAATCAGCGCGACCACGACGGTGGTCGCGCTCATCCTGGCTTACATCTATGCTGCAGCGATGTGGCGGGCGACGCCGGTGCTCCGGGCAGTGCTGCTCGGCCTAGTCATGCTGCCGTTCTGGACCGGCGTGCTGGTCAAAAACTTCGCCTGGGCGGCGCTGCTGCAGGACAACGGCGTAGTCTTGAACGGGCTGCAGGCGCTCGGCGTCGACACCGACGGCATATCGCTGCTGCACAACCGCTTCGCCGTCATCCTCGGCTTGGTGCATTACGTGTTACCTTACGCCGTCTTCCCGATCTACGCGACGCTGACCGCAATCGACTGGCGGCTGATTCGCGCGGCGCAAAGTCTCGGAGCCTCGTTCAGTCGTGCAGCCTGCGTCGTGATACTGCCCTTGAGCCTGCCGGGCGTACTGTCAGCTGGCCTGCTTGTCTTCATCGTGTCGACCGGCTTCTTCATTACGCCAACTATCCTTGGCAGCCCGGGGGATATGATGGTCGCCAACCTAGTCGATTTCTACGCCCACAAGATCGTCGACTTCGGCAGTGCGGCCGCGCTCGCCATGCTGATGATTGCGAGCGTTTCCATTCTGGTGATCGCCTATCAGCGCGTTCCGCGAGAGGGGCAGTATGGGGCGGTTTGAATGGCTAAGCCGTCCCGTGTTATTCGGCGCAGCCCTGGCGATCGGCGGTTATCTGCTGCTGCCCAGCCTGATCATCATTCCCATGGCGTTGACCAAGGGCCAGATGATCCAGTTCCCGCCAGAATGGATTTCGATCCACGCCTTCGCCGATTACTTTGAGGATGAGCAGTGGATCACCTCGACGTTGGTCTCTCTGAAAGTTGCGCTGCTCGCGATGATGGTTGCCTGCCTCTCCGGGTCTTGTGCTGCCATCGCTCTACAGGGCCGGCGCTTCCGCGGGAACGCCGTTGTCGTCAGTATCATTCTGGCGCCAATCGCGATGCCATTAGTGGTGCTGGGCCTTGCAGACTATCTGTTCTTCGTCCCGCTGCAGTTCCTGGCAGCCTGGGTCAAGATCGGATTCGCGCACAGCCTGCTCGTGACACCTTACGTCTTCGTGACCGTGCAGGCTGTCCTAGCCGGGCTGGATCCGGCGTTGGCGCGCTCCGCCAGCAGCCTCGGAGCGCGTCCACTTTCGATGCTGCGCCACGTCTACTGGCCGGCGATCCGGTCGGGGGTGCTGGCGGGAGCGCTCTTCGCATTCGCCGTTTCGTTCGACGAAGTGGTGATCGCGCTGTTTCTGCAAAGCCCCGAGGCGACAACGCTGCCGGTGCGCATGTTTACTAGTATTCAATACGATCTGACGCCGAGGATCGCAGCGATCGCGACCTTGCTCGTCGCCCTGGCCGCAATTGCTCTGCTCGCCCGGGGCTGCGTCGCCCGCCGTAGTCGCACAACCCCCGACAATTGAACTTGGACCGACCGAAATGTTGATGCGAAGACCAGAAATCATGTCGGAAAGCACGTCCCCCTCTATCAAGCGTAGCTCCGGGCGCGTGGAACTGGTTGCCGTCAAGAAGAGCTATGGTGCCGGCCCCGAGGTTGTCAAAGACGTATCGTTCGCAGTGGAGACGGGCGAATTCCTGACGCTGCTGGGGCCGAGTGGCTGCGGCAAGACGACCACCCTAATGATGGTCGCCGGCTTCGAGCAGCCGAGCGTCGGCGAAATCCGGGTTGACGGCCGCGACGTCTCGCGTCTTCCGCCGAGCGGACGAAATTTCGGCGTTGTGTTCCAGAGTTATGCCCTGTTCCCGCACATGACCGTGAAGGCGAACGTCGAGTTCGCACTGCGGATGCGCGGCCTCCCCCTTAGCGAATGTGCGCGACGCGCCCGCGAGATGCTCGAGAAGGTTGGGCTTGCCGATTTCGCCGACCGGAAGCCACGCGCGCTGTCGGGCGGGCAGCAGCAACGCGTCGCCTTAGCCCGTGCCCTGGTCTTTGAGCCGGACGCCCTGCTGCTGGATGAGCCCCTTGGTGCGCTTGACCGCCGGCTGCGCGAAGCCATGCAGATCGAGATCAAGGAACTCCAGAAACGGACCGGCGTCTCGATCCTGTTCGTCACTCACGACCAGGACGAGGCCATGATGATGTCCGACCGCATTGCAGTCATGAATAAGGGGCGCATCGTCCAAATCGGCAGCCCGTTCGAAGTGTATCACCGTCCGCGCACCGCCTTTGTTGCGGGCTTCCTAGGTGAGACCAACCTAATCCCAGGCCCTAGCGGAAGTACGACTGTCTCGGTCCCTCCGGAACGGATAAGGTTTCTACAGCTCGGGGAAACCGCCGACCAGTGCATCGAGGGAATTGTCCTCGACCGCACCTTCCTCGGCCATCAGGTGCGCTTCAACGTCCATGCTATCGGTCAGCGCATGCTCGTCAGCAGCGCCGATCCGGTCATTCATGCGCGGGTGGCCCCGGGCGACAGCGTGCGCCTCGGCTGGAATGCCGAGGATGCCCACCTCCTTACGGCTGAAACCTGAGCCTCAAAGCGTCATTGCAGGGAAAATCACCATGCTCGACCAAGCCCGCCAGCGAACCCGCGTCTTTCAACAGCGCCTGAAAGAAGAGCGCATCGATGTCGCCGTCCTCACCAACCAAAGTTCAATCGCTTATCTCGCCGGCTTCTGGGGCTATCTCTCATTGGAATTCGGCCGGCCCACCTTCCTCATCCTTCGGCCCGAGGCCGCGCCAGTCGTCGTAACCCCATTGATGGAAAGCGAGATGGTTTCGGCAATGACCTGGGTCGAGGACATCATGACATGGGAAGATGCAGGAGCCGATCGCTGGGAAACCGTGCTGGCGCGCGCGCTGGGCCCTACGCCGGGCCGCGTGGCCACCGAGATCGCGATTATGCCGGCGGTGGTGCGGAATTGGTTCGACGCGAGTCATCCAGGCGTCCCGCTGTGCGATGTCGGCCCAATCCTGGGCACCATGCGGATGATCAAGAGCCCCGAAGAGATCGCGGTCATGCGCCACGCTGGTGCCATCGCTGGAGCAATGATGGCGGCAGCGGAAGGCGCGCTCGCCGAGGGGGCGCCGGAATACGAGGCCGCCCTGGCTATCATCAACGCCGGGACTCGCAAGGCGGCGAGCTTCTTGACGTCGAAGGGTTGGGAAGCCTTTGTCTCACCGCTGATCCACAACCTGCAGATCATGCAATCCGGCCGCGACACCTCCATGGTTCACCGCCGCGCTAGTGTTAAGCGCCTAGAGAAAGGCGACCCGGTCTATTTCTGCTTCTGCAACATGGCGGAGTTCAAGCAGTACAAGCTCGGCTTCGACCGCATGTTCTTCATTTCCAAAGTGTCTGATGAGGCGCGCTTGGTGCAGCAAGCGGCGATCGATGCGCAGCAGGCGGCGATCGCCGCAATCCGTCCAGGCGTCACCGCCGAGAGCATCGCCGAAGCCGCCAACCGGGTTTACGCTGCGCGCGGCTATTCCACTGGCTATCGGACCGGGCGCTCGATTGGCATGTCCTATCTCGAGGCGCCCGAACTCAAACAGGGAGACAAGACCATCCTGCAGCCCGGGATGACCTTTGCCGTGGACGGCGGCATCAGCCTGAACGGCCGGCTTGGCGCCAGGATCGGGGACTCAATCGTCGTCACCAAGACCGGGTCCGAATACCTGACAGATTATCCACGAGACTTGCGCGTGGTCGCGAGATAGCCGGCAGG
>NZ_JBVVPC010000099.1:0-8048 GCF_055807355.1 Bradyrhizobium sp. Ken01 | reverse complement strand
TCGAGCAGCGTTTCGGTCTGCCCTGCCCCGAAATGCAGATGCGACTTGTCCTGCAGGATCGGCTCCTTGGGATCGATGGGGTCGTTGACGTCGATCAGCAAATGATGATGACCGGCGTTCTGATACTCATCGCCGGCATGGGTCACTCCCATGTTGCGCAAGCCGAACCGGACCCAGAATCCGCCGCGGACTTTCTGCCCGTCATGCGGGGTGATGAAATAGAGCTTTGCGTCCTTGGGCGCTGCCTTGCCTTGCGAAAAGGCTGCACCCGGGAGCAAAGCGAGCGCCGCCGCCAGCGCGACGCAACGAAGGATCTGCATCAAACCAACTCCTCCACTTAAGGGCTGAGCGCCACGCGGAAGCCGTGCGTGGGATAACGAACGTTGGTGTCGTAGCCATCGCGGTTGGATGGCCGCACATATCGTGAATCGTTCTTCCAGGAGCCCGAGCGCAGGACATGAGCGCTGCAGTCCCCGCTGCTCCATGCCGAGCCGTCGCCGGGCGCGCCCTGATAAGTCTTGTGCCAGCAGTCCTCGACCCACTGATCGACACCGCCGCCCATGTCGTGGAGCCCGAACGGATTCGGCCTGAAGCTGCCGACCTTCGCCGGCTGCTCGGCCGCGAGATCACCGCAATCCTTGCAACCGGCCATGCCCGGCTGCAGCTTGTCGCCCCACCAATATTTGGTCTGCGTTCCGCCTCGCGCGGCATATTCCCATTCGGCTTCGCTCGGAAGCCGATAAGTCTTCTTCGTCGCCTGGGCGAGATAAGCCGCATATTGCTGCGCGTCGGTCCAGCTCACATTGCTGACCGGCGCATCGTCCTTGCCGATGGCCGTGAAGCCGCACGCCTTTGCAGCGGCGCACTCGTTCCATTCCTGTACGGTCACCGGATATTTGCCGATCGAGAACGGCTTAACCGTCACCTGATGGACAGGACGCTCGGTCGGGTCGTCGTTGCTTCCCATTGCAAAGCTGCCGCCGCGAATGGCGACCATCTCGGGTTCGGGGACGGGAACTGTCGATGGACTTGGCACCCGAGCGGGCGAGGGAGGCGACGAAGCCAACGAGGGAGAAGGCTGCAGCGTGTGCGACGCCGCTTCGCGAGGCGGAGGTTGCGGGCTTGGCGATGCGGCCGGAGAAGCGGCGGGCAGGGCGGCCTGCTCGCTCACCTTGCTCGGCGCCTGCGTCAGCAGGTACCACAGCACGCCGGTCGCAATGACCAGCAGCGTGAGGCTCAGGAGGAAGATCAAGATATTCTCGCGCCGGCCCTTGGTCTTGCCGACTGCATCTGCATCCGGCAGCACGCGATAGACGCGCACGGGATCGGTGATGTTCTTGACCTTCCGGTCTCCCAGCGACTCGTAGCCGCACACCACCTTGTGCTTGATCTGCTCGTAGATTGCCCCCGAGATGTAGACCTGACCAGGCTCCGCAATGCCCTCGATGCGTGAGGCGATGTTGACGCCGTCGCCATAGACATCATCCGACTCAACGATGACGTCGCCGAGATTGACGCCAATCCGGTACTCGATCCGGGTATCCTTCGGAAGCGAGGCGTTGCGGCCGATGAGGTTTTGCTGAATGACGATGCTGCATCGCACGGCCTCGACCGGACTGTCGAAAATCGCGATGAAGCCATCGCCCGTCGTCTTCACCAGGCTCCCATGGTGCTCGACGATGCTGGGCTGGATGAGATCGCGCTCGATCCGCTTGACGCGGACGTGCGTGCCCTCCTCGTCGGCCTGCATCAGGCGGCTGTAGGAAGCGATGTCACCGACAATGATCGCTGCCAGACGGCGAGGCCCCACGCCGGGTGATGGGGGGTCACCGTTGTTCCCGGATCGGAAGTTGCGAATTTCGCCCATAGCGGTCCCACAAAAATGGCGAACGCGACGCAGCATACGATCCCCAAAAGGATCGAACTCCAAAAAACCATCGATGAACGCAGACAATGTCGAAGCACTCGTCTGTATCGCGTTGCCGATCGAAATGCCATCCCAGATTACCTGCCGGCCGTCGGACGCGGTCTCGCCGCCGATGACTGTCGTGCGTACGTATTGAACGCCGCGATCATGGGGCGGCGTGAGAGCATGTCAGCGGCGAAGACGATAGGGCTGCTTGCAGCCGGTCCCAGAACATTCTGATACCTTTCGGCATTGCACGGAATGCGAGGTACTATTTTCGCTTTGAAGGAGGTCGCCCCCATACTGACCATACGGGGAAGACCTCAAGACGTCGAAGCAGCCTGGGAGCGGCCCTTCGGCTTTCCCGTGACGTTGAGCACGGGCTACGGCCGGGTGAAAGTTGGACCCTTCGCGTCATCAATGAGACGGGACCAGTGTTCATCCTGACGTTGACCATAAAGCGTTGCTAGGGACCAAGATCATTGGCGCCCAGCACCTCAGAGACCCCCACCTGTTGCGCTGGCACGATTTGCGATGGAGGACAACGATGTCGCGCACGTCACCGGGTCCCGGCAGTACCCAAAAGGCGTCGGCTCAAAAACTTGCCGGACGCGCCTCGCATAGCTTCTTCCGACGCCCAGGATCCTCACGAGGTTGCTGGGGAGGCGTGTGATGTTCTGGGCCGAAGGAAGGCGCCACCAGAGTTGCGCGGCTGACCGAGCGGATGCGGAGCAGTAGCTCGCACCGGCAAAATGCTGCCTAGGGACAGCGCCGCCAATGATGACGAGCTGAAGCCGGATGCCGAACGGAAGATAGGTGGAGTCAGACGCGACGAGCGTGTTTGAGGACCCGCTTAGGACAGGCAAGCGACGATGGCGAGAACCACGTCTGCGCCCAGATCACCCGAATACATTTCGAAGATAAATGCGGCACCGACAACAAGCGTAATTGCTTTGAGCGTGATCATTTTGAAATCCCCTCGTTGATGAGCGGAGGTTAGACTCGGACTATTTCGGGAGTGCTTCGCGCAAGGCAGGAAACGGTTTCATTCACCGAGGCGTTATCCAGAGGCCGCAGGCGGCACGACGAAGGCCGCAGCAGGGGGATACTGCTGCGGCCTAGCGCGGTCAAAAATTCCGGGTAAAATGATCTAAGTGAACTATGTAGCCAGCCCCGGTCCGAAAATCCTACATGGCCGATTCGGTTAATTTCAAATTAAATCTGCCGAGTAACAGCAACAATGAGAACCGTGCTTAACGCAGATTGGTGAGGAAAGGCACCGCCGGGGCTGGCTGTGGCGGGCCTTCCCCCAAGCACAAGGCCGCGCATGTCCCCCACGGCCCCGTCCCATCAGCTAACTTGCGCCGATTGCGTTAATGTCGGGTTGAGGCCCCGGTTCACGTGGCGGCCTACTCGTCAGATGCCAAAGCGCCGGCTAGCCGTCCTGGCAGGGAATACCGAAGTTGTCACAAGCGAGAGCGAATGACTCTTTTGCTTTTGTATCCTCGAAGCAGAAGCGAGTGCCGACCTCCGCCTGATCGATCCACCAATCGACGTTGCTGCCTTTAGCGATGCGGGAGGCTTCGCCGCGTAGCAGGTCCAGTTGTCTTCCCGCAGCACGAACGATCAGGCAATTTTTCTCTTTGGACATAATACCTTCTCCAATGGCACAGGCGCCGAAGTCATTGGTACAAAAGTACGGCGGCCAGATTGATCGCGCTAAGCGCCGTGGACACGAAGGCCGCAGCAGGGGGACTGCTGCGGCCCAGCGCGGTCAAAAATTCCGGGTAAAATGATCTAAGTGAAATATGTAGCCAGCCCCGGTGAGGTGATCGTACTGCAGCGTTTCCGGCGTGCAATATGATCTATCTCACAATCGGCAGCAGGCTTAACATGCATCAGTGAGCCGGCGCCGCAGTCCATCAAGGTCGGGAACAACCGGCAATGCGGGCGCATTCGTCTCCAGCTCCGGGCGATATCTCGGAGCGACGCGTAGAACTTCCGGCCTCAGGAATCATCCTCTGAGGCCGGCTTTTTGCAGGAAATGCCTTGGCGCCAGTTTGATTTAGCTGTCACCTATTCAAATTGGGCATATGATAAGGTGGCGGTCGAAGGCGGTTTACGGCCATGGAAATAGACCGGGATATTTTGGCAATTCAGCGAAAGCTGGCACACTGTCGCAAGCTCGCGAAAGACTTTCCGGACGGCCCAACTGCGAAGCATATCCGCGAGCTGGAGGACGAACTCAGAGCCGAGTTGGCGGCTGAGCTACCGGGTGCCCCAATTCGGAATCCGTTAACATTGGTGGGACACACTTGCGTATGGAACTCGTCACCGATTCCCCGCGACCGAAGAGTGAGTGGAGTCAGCAGGAGTTGGCCCAACTCGTCCAACTTGCCCAAAGACGCAGCACAGCGACGGAAGCCGCAAAAGCCATGCGACGGCGCGTCAGCTCGGTACGGCGCCAAGCCCGAGAGCTGGGGGTCCTACTCTACAAGGCATAGGCTGACGCGCTGGAACTTCAGAACCGCCGCCGCATGGGTTTTGATGCCCAAAGAGATCGCAATAGCGCTCTGGTCACTGGCTGCCGCCTGCGTAGTCGCGTTTAGCGTGGCGGCTCTCGTTTCTCCTCACTAACTGCCCAAGAGACGGCCCCGGCTTGGAGGGTCCTAGGATAGGTTAGGCCGGGGCCGCTCCGCCAGCTTGGGCGAGCTAGCGAGACAGCAAGCCGGCCAACGATGCTAGGTTCCTATACGAGCGACTGCAGATCCTGCCCGGTCGTCAGCAGCCGCACATAGGTCCCGCTTTCGTGCATCTCGAGCCAGCCCTTTTCGACAGCGCACCTGATGCCTGCGCCGAACTCCGTGCCGCTTCCCTTGAACGTGTAGAGGAAGGGATAGCTGATTTTCTCGATGTGGATTCGACCGTCCTGGACCGGTTCTATGGTGGCGGCGAGCTCGATCAGCTTGCGCGCTGCTGCTTGTGGATCGGCAACAGGGCGTTCGGTGACGTGCTTCATCGCTGGAATCATAATCTCCAGCCCATGCTTGGCCTGACTTGCCCGCGGCTGTCATGCAAGTTCGGGAAATATGCACAGATCGTGCGGAAGCGCGTCAATCCGCAAGTCAACGGGGCGATTGCAGCGGCCATTGACATGTTGAATTCCGCGCCTGTGAAGGGGCGGCCAAAGCGGGCGCTACAGACGATAGGAACGCTAAAGGAATCTCAGGTTTGTTGGCTCTCTAGCCCAAGAGGATTCCGCATGATGAATCGAGATAGGAATTATCGCGACAACCCCATAGCCTGGGTGGTCGTCGCAATTGTCGTGATCGCCGCGGTCGCCGCCATTTTCTATAGCAATGGTAATCACCAGACCGCCTCAAACCAGACCAGCGCGCCCGCAGCCAAAACCAGCTCAACGAACCCGGCAACAACGACCGGGTCGGGCGCTGGTTCTCCGGCCAGCGCCCCATCCACAGCTCCCGCAAATACCGGTACCGGGTCGAAGTAGCTACGGACGTCGCGCCGGACGTTGACGTTGATGCAGCGATGGCCTTCACCCTAAGAAGAGCAGCCGCGATTCACGCTGCCGGGGCTTTCTTAGCTGCGGCACGAGAGGCGCCCTGGGCTTGAGCCGCGTACCTCGGCGGGCTCTTCCGCCTTGCTGCTTAGGGGCCGATGATCGCGACGCTCTCGTAACTAGCCACAGATCGCTGCCGCAGCTCGCGCAGTCATAAAACCTAAGCTCGTAGCCTTCGGCCACCGGAAAAATAGCCCCTGAGCAGTCGAGCTTGGCAACAAACCGTGCATCCGGCTTCGCCGTTCATGATCGCCCCCCGCGAGCAATTTGATGATCAGAATGAGAACTGAGTCTCGACTAAGCAGCAATAGCAGCTCGCGCTGGCGGGCCTTGAAACAAGCCCCTGCCGGTGCACTCGACAGGGGCTGCGCAGGTGGATGGCGCGAGGCTCAGGTGTGAGGTGTCGCCCCAAGGACCCGCGTCTCAACAAAACGCTGTCGGCGCGGGGCTAGCGCGCAGAAATGTTGTGCAGCTCGCACAAACAATAGGCCCACTAGCTCAAGTCGGCGGGCCTTGTACTCGCTTAGATCACGTGTATCGAAACTGAATACACGCCCTGGTTTCGCTACTTGTTCTGCGTTTCTTCAAGCGTCAGATGAGCCGATCACCTCGTACTCGAAGGCGACGCCGTCCGGATCGTTCTCGTCGAGCCAAGCCTGCGCAATCTCCTCGGTTGCGAACACCTTCATGTCCTCGCCCTGATCGTAAATCCAGACCGTCATTGATCTCTCTTCAGCTTGCGCCGGCCCCAATGCGGCTCTTTGCCCTCCGAGTTGAACTCCGCGACGTGATCCCGGTTCAATGCCCGCATGGCCTTGCGCATGTGGAGCGGCAGCGAGCGAGTTCGTCCCACCCTGGGCCAGGGTGCCGAAAGCTGTGAAAGACAAATCCGATGTGTGACGGCACGACGCTCGATTCACTCGCACCCGGGCAGCCCGCGCAGCTCAAGTTGCGCACCGTTTAAATGCAAACGTTGAGGAACCTATCGTTGGTGCTGGGCCTCATTGCGATCGCGGCGACATCGGAATCACATTTGAGGTTCTCGCCGGGCGCTCGCAACTGGGGTACGGCTGGCCCACTGCCGAAGTCGCCGGGGCTCTCGGCGTCGCACCCTTCGATATATGGGCTCGCATCCAGAACCGGCTCTTTCATAAGAACTAAATTCGTGTCCCGAGGTTAGAGAGCAAACTCGGGAGGTGAGATTATGCGTCGAACAGATACGGCTGCAATCCTGCTTTTGGTCTCCAGTTTCATGCCTTTTGCTGCCTCCGCTCAGCAATCAGCGCCAGACACTGACCAAGCGTCTCCTCAAGCTCGGCCGGAGATAGCGCCTCGACAGCCGGACCAAGTCCAAGTGCAAAAGGCACCCGTCCAGCCAGAGGGTTCACCGCAGCAATCCGATCAGGCGCGTGATCGAGATCGTCACAGCGCTGAGGACACGCGGATCAACCGCGATTGGACTACCCGGCAGGACAGCGAGGACCGCATGGATATGGATCGCATGCGTCAGATGCATCGCCAGATGGGCCGAATGACAGACCAAGATGAGGATCATCGAACCATGGGCCAAAGCTGGCGCCGCGAAGATGATGACATGGATCGCGGATATTGGCCGCCGAGCCGCGGCAAAGGCCGATATGAAGGAAGGCACTATGGGGAAATGCGGCCCTATCCTCGCGTCAAGACTTGCATCGAGTATGGAAACGGAGACGAGTTCTGCCGGTATCGGGACTAGCCCATAGGCAGAGCGTCCCAATGCTCACAGGAAAATTGCTGCCGAGGCCGACGCGGATGCCGACCGCGATAAACGGTCCGAATGCGCCATGTCTCCAGCGCAAGGCGATCCACTCCTTCTTGGTTCGGCGTCGGCAACGGGGAGCAATCCGAGCACAAGGACGAGCAGAATGCGTGAAGATATTCCATCATCCTAGTCTCATGCAAAGAAGGGAATACGCTCAGCTCGAAGTCCGGCCAGCGTGGACGGCATGGGCCGCCAAACGAAGAGGCCCACTGATCGAGTGTCCGGGCTCAGCCCTCCAACAGACCCCAGAGGATGATCACGTAGTAGACGCCAACCGCGACGAGCACGTTTACGGCTACGGCAAGCAACAAATCGACAGGTATAATTGGCTTCGGCTTATCCATCGCGTATCTCGCAATGGGACCGAGCCTAGCGGCATTGAAGAAGCCCGGCCGTTCACAAATGACCGCCGACGCGAGTTAGTCGTCTAGTGTTGCCTCAGCGCCGCAGGTGGTTCCCACCGCGTGACGGGTGTGGCATCCGAAGTTGCGTGCCAAGCGGCGAGGGCAAAGTAGGCGGTGAGTGCCAAAGCTATCGCGGCCAAAACAGAACCGAGCTGGGCCACCAGTTTGTCTCCATCCCAATGCAGTTTTCTCAAGAAAAGCATCGTCGTTCGAGTCGGTACGCTCAAAAGATGCAAATCCAGAGGCTTGCGCGCATAATCCACAGAGAAGTAGATCTGTATGAGCTGCTGCCGGTTTGATGGACACCGAGATTGGGTGTTTTATCAAGCCGGAGGTGGTCATGCAGAGACGGAAGTT
>NZ_JBVVPC010000098.1:0-8438 GCF_055807355.1 Bradyrhizobium sp. Ken01 | reverse complement strand
GCCTTGGCCGGTGGCCACCGGCCAAGGCGCTAAGTCACTTCCATCGCACAAATGCTGGCCGTGCAGATACAAGGGGTCTCTCTCCACGCGTTTCAATTCTCATTTGAGTACGCGGTGAGATACCCCTCATCCGGCGCTTCGCGCCACCTTCTCCCGCAAAGGGAGAAGGGAAGAGCCACGACCAGACGGAATGCCCAGTCCTATTGCACGAGATCGGCAACGATGGTCGCGGCCTTGAGGCCGGTGCCGGTGAGGACCGCGACCGTGGTCTCGTTCGCCTTGATGGCACCGGTAGCGGATAGTTTGTCCAGCGCGGCGGCGGCACTTGCGCTGGTCGGCTCGGCGAACAGCCCCTGCCGCGCAAGATGTCGCAGCGCGGCGACGATCTCGTCCTCGGTGAGCGCGACGGTGCCGCCGCCGCTCTCGCGCAAAGCGCCGATGATCTCGCGCAGGCGCAGTGGATGCTTGATCGCGGTACCTTCGGCGATGGTCTTGTTGACCTCGCGCGCGACAGGCGTATCGACGCCCGCCTTGAAGCTCGCATCGATCGGCGAGCAATTGAGCGGCTGCGCCGCAAACAGGCGCGGCAGCCTGGTGATCTGGCCGGCTTTCAACAGCTCACGGAAACCAAAGGCGCAACCGAGCAGAGAGCTGCCGGCGCCGACGGGGACGATGACGTTGTCGGGGGCGCGAAAGCCGAGATCTTCCCAGATCTCATAGGCGAGCGACTTGGTGCCTTCGAGGAAGAACGGCTGCCAATTGTGGCTGGCGTAGAAGGTCTGGCTCGACTGCCGGATGGCCTCGGCCTCCGATTCCTCGCGCGGGCCCTCGACGAGCTGCACCGCGGCACCATAGGCGCGAACCTGCGCGATCTTGGCCGGCGACGTGGAAGCAGGCGCGAGAATCTTCACGCGCATGCCGCCGGCGGCACCTAACCCCGCCATCGACGAGCCGCCATTGCCGGACGAGTCCTCCAGAATAGCGTAGACGCCGATCTGCCGAAGGAAGGACAGCATCACGGCGGAGCCCCGGTCCTTGAAGCTGCCGGTCGGGTTGAACCATTCGAGCTTGAAGAACGGGCACAGCTCGCCCCAGGCCTGCTGCACCAGCGGCGTGCAGCCTTCGCCGAGCGTGATCGGAGCCTTGATCTCGACCGGCAGCGCCGCCCGGTAGCGCCAGAGCGAGCGCGCCCGGCCGTCGATGTCCTCGCGCGACATCCCTGCCCCCGGCGTCACCAGCAGCGGCGTGCGTTCGTCCGAGCACCAGCGCGGCTGGTCCAGCGGATAGAGCTTACCGTTGCGGGGGTCGATGTAGGCGGCGGCGGGCATGGCGGTCTCCAAGAAAGACGATAAGGCAGGCGATACGGCAAAGGCGATCTGGGCGTTTGGTTTGATGACACGTTTTGTCCGGAAACTCGACGCCCGCCGAGCAGTCCGTGCACCGCCCCTTTAAAACGTTAAAAACATAATTATTTCATCATCTTACCGCGATGGCGGCGCGGTCCGCCAGTGCGGTGGCGTGGCACTCGGGCAAGTGCTGCCGGGTCGCCGGACGACGGGAATTTGGCCGCGAGCCGCCCTGCCCCCGCGCGGCACGATTAACTTGTCTGTCGCGACTGCCCGCTACAATATGTTGGATTGAGCTCGCGCCGCCGATGTTCCGCATCGGCAGCGCGACGAGCCAAGGCCCGTCCGAGCGGCGGGCCGTTGGCTTTTTAGGAGTTTGGTCATGAGCCGCGCGAACCGTACCGACCACATCCGCCTCACCTCCCATCCGGAGCCGGGCCGAAAGGCGGCCTTCCCGATCCACTGGGGCGCGGCCGACGCACGCGCCCGCGGGCCGATCATCGGCACGGTGTCGCGCGCCGGGGATCGCAACGTGATCGGCAGCCATGGCGGCTCCTATGCAATGTACCGCGCGCTCGCGGTGTCCGCCGGCGCGCTCGATCCAATTCGTAGGCCCGATCTCACCAACACCTTTCCGGCCGCGACCATCGGGCCGTTCCCGCAGTGGAGCGATCCCGCCAAGATCGTCGCGCTCGATCCCTGGGGACATCTCGTCGCCGAGAATTTTGGCAAGGACATCGCCGAGGGCATCGATATCCGCCCGAGCATCGCGGTGACGCGGGCGCGGCTGGACCTGCCGGAGATCCGCGAGGCGCTCGCCGCAAAGCGCCTGCGCGCCGACGGTGACGTCGTACACGCCAATGGCAGCGTGTCGGTGGTGAAGATCGCGATCGATCCGGTCTGGTATCTGCCCGGCCTTGCGGAACGCTTTGCGACCAACGAGACCGAGCTGCGGCGCACGCTGTTCGAGCAGACCGCCGGCATGTTCCCCGAACTGGTGACACGGCCGGACATGAAGGTGTTTCTGCCACCGATCGGGGGCACCACCGTGTACATGTTCGGCGATGTGACAAAACTGCCGGACCATCGCACCAAGATCACCTGCCGGGTGCATGACGAGTGCAACGGTTCCGACGTGTTCGGCTCCGACATTTGCACCTGCCGTCCCTACCTCATCCACGGCATCGAGGAATCCGCGCGCGGCGCGCAGGAGGGCGGGCTCGGGCTCGTGATCTACAACCGCAAGGAAGGCCGCGCACTCGGCGAGGTCACGAAATTCCTGGTCTACAATGCGCGCAAGCGCCAGGAGGACGGCGACGCGGCCGCCGCCTATTTCGAGCGCACCGAATGCGTCGCCGGCGTCCAGGATGCCCGCTTCCAGCAATTGATGCCCGATACCATCCACTGGCTGGGCCTGAAGCGCATCGACCGCTTCCTCTCGATGAGCGACATGAAGCATGACGCCCTGACCTCGCAGGGCATCGACATCGTCGAGCGCGTGCCGATCCCGCCCGAGCTCATTCCCGCCGACGCCTATGTCGAGATCGCCGCGAAGAAGGCCGCCGGCTATTACTCCACCGACATTGCGCCGGAGAAGGACGTCGATGGCGTGGTCGGACGTTCGCTGGAAAAATACTGATCGATTGATGGCAGACGCTTTGGAATTGCAGGCCCGTTCGCTGCTCAGCGCAGGAGCGGTTCGCGCGCGTGCCGGCGAGATGTTCGAGATCGGCCTTGCCGGCGGACTCACCCATTTCACTGTTGATCTCGATCGCATGGACGGCGTTGCTGATGCCGTGCTCGCGGTGACGCGCAAAGCCTATCCCACTTTGGAAATCCCGTTTCATGCGCGATGGCGCCATTTCGTGCTTGGCGGCGTCGACCGCTGGGCGCGGCTTGCGGATTCGGCGTCATGGCCCGATCGCCCGGCGCGGGCGCGCGCGGAGTTCGACCTTGCCATCGTCAGCGTGCTGCTCGACGCCGGCGCGGGTGCGGCTTGGCAATACCGCGAGGCCGCGACGGCACAGAGCATCGGCCGATCCGAAGGACTTGCGATCGCGAGTCTCGACATGTTCGCGAGCGGTCTTTTCTCCCGCGATGCCCGCGCGCCCTTCAGGGCCGATGCCGACGTGCTCGCGCAACTGCCGCTCGCCGCGCTCACTTCGGCCTTTCAGGTGAGCGACACCAATCCGCTGCTCGGGCTCGAGGGGCGGACCGATCTGCTGCGGCGCTTGGGCAGGCTGGTGGCGGAGCGCGCGGACGTGTTCGGCGCGCACGACACGCCACGGCCGGGCGGTTTGTTCGATCACATCGCTGCGCAGGCGAAGGGCGGCGCGGTTCCCGCACCCGCGATTCTCTCGGCGGTGCTGAATCAGCTCGGACCGATCTGGCCGTCGCGGCTGGAGCTTGCCGGAATTCCGCTCGGCGATTGCTGGCGCCATCCGGCGATCAAGGCCAGCGATGCGACCGCGGGCCTCATGCCCCTGCACAAGCTGTCGCAATGGCTGAGCTATTCGCTAATCGAGCCGCTACAGCGCGCCGGAATTGACGTCACCGACATCGACGGCCTGACCGGGCTTGCCGAATATCGCAATGGCGGCCTGTTCGTCGATCACGAGGTGCTGCGCCTGCGCAACCCCGCCGACGCCGAACGTGCGCATGCGGTGGACTCCCTCCTCGTCGTCGAGTGGCGCGCGCTGACCGTGGCGCTGCTCGATCGGCTTGCCGAGCTGGTCCGCGCAAAACTCGGACGCACGCCTGAGACATTGCCGCTCGCGAGCATTCTGGAAGGCGGCACCTGGGCCGCGGGCCGCGCCATCGCCTTCGCGCGCCGTCCCGATGGTTCGCCGCCGCTCAAGGTGATCAGCGACGGCACGGTGTTCTAAGAACCCTCTCCCCTTGTGGGAAAGGGTGGCTTCGCGGAGCGAAGCCGGGTGAGGGGTTGTCTCCGCGGGCATATCTCTCACAGGAGTTCGCGGAAAGTACCCCTCATCCGGCGCTTCGCGCCACCTTCTCCCACAAGGGGAGAAGGAAGAAAGGCATCCCGTCATGCAAGGCGTCACGATCGTCGATCATCCGCTGGTGCAGCACAAGCTGACCCTGGTGCGGGACAAATCGATCTCGACCAAATCGTTTCGGGAGCTGATCAAGGAGATCGGCATGCTCCTGTGCTACGAGGTAACGCGCGACCTCCCGCTCGCCGATACCGTCATCGAGACGCCGCTGGCGACGATGCATTCGGCAAAGATCGCGGGCAAGAAGCTGGTATTCGTGCCGATGCTGCGCGCCGGCACCACCTTCGTTGACGGCATGATGGACCTGGTGCCGACCGCGCGCGTCGCGCATATCGGCCTCTACCGTGAGCCGCACAGTTTTGCGGCGGTCGAGTATTTCTTCAAATCGCCATCCGATCTCAGCGAGCGCCTGGCGATCGTGGTGACGCCGGTGGTTGCGACGGCCAACACGGCTGTGGCCGCCATCGACCGGCTGAAGGAGCGAGGCGCCAAGGATATTCGCCTCGCCTGCCTGATCGCCGCCCCGGAAGGACTAGAGCGGCTGCGCGGACTGCATCCGGACGTGCCGATCTGGACCGCCGCAGTCGACGAAGGTCTCGACGAGAACGGCTTTATCCTGCCGGGCCTCGGCGACGCCGGCGACCGCGCCTACGGGACCAGATAGGCGCCGGCCTGCAAACCGCGTCACGTTAGGAACAGCTTCGCTCGCTCAAGGTTTTCCTGCTCTACGATGGAGAGCACGATGACCTATCAGGATGACGACCGCAGGGCAGACAGAGCACGCCGCAACAGCCCGGTGGGCTGGGCGATCGGCGCAATCTTCGTGATCGCCGTGGTCGCGGCCGTCTTCTTCTACAATGGACGCGACGTCGGCCCGCAGACCACCACCTCCAGCCCGAACAACGCGCCGAGCGTCACCACCGGCTCGACCAATTCGCCCGCCCCGGCAAAATGATACGCGCGCCGCTCCGTCAGATCGGCGGCCGCGGCGGCAGATCCTTCGCATCGGCGGGCGCGGGCTTCTCCTTGAGGTCGGCGATCAACCGTTCCATTTCGCCGATCTCCCGCACCTGGGCTTCGATGATGTCGTCAGCCAGCTTGCGAACGCGGGGATCCCTGATGTGCGCGCGCTCGCTGGTGAGAACCGCGATGGAATGATGCGGGATCATCGCCTCCATATAGGCGACATATAGGCGACGTCGGTCACGGTCTGCTGGCTTCGAACGAGCCAGAGCGAAACCGCAAACACGACGGCGCTGACGGCCAGAATGGCGACGTTCGCCGTGCGGTTCCTGTACATGCCCCACATGAAAGCGAGCATCACGGCGGCCATGACCGCACCCATCAGCAACGCCATCCACGTCCGGGTCTGGCTGTACCAGACGTGATCCAGAGCGAAGGTGTTGAGATACATCAGACCGAACATGATCACGGTGGAAGCCGCGATCATCGTGACGAAACGACCGTAAGCCATGAGGAACTTCCGCTGTTTATTGGGGGGGATAACCACTCCCCGAGCGATCGTTCCTCGCCGATGGATGATTTGGCGCGGGGCCAACGCGTCGGCGGCAAGAGATTCAGATCTTGCCGCTGCCGCAGATCCCCTTCAGCGACCGCCACTCCGCATCGGTCAGCAGCGGCGCGCCGCTGGCGGGGCGGTCTTCTTTCGTCATGCGTGCGAGGCGGTCCTCGGTCAGCGGATGGCTCGCCAGGATCGACGTGAGGCCGCCGCCTTCCTTGCCGGTGATGCGGAACATCAATTCGGCTGCGGGCTTCGGCGAACGGCCGAGCTTGTGCATGATCTCGATGGCAAACGTATCCGCAGCGGTCTCGGCTTCGCGCGAATAGGAGGCCTCGACCACGCTGCGTGAGGCGAAGATCACCGCGCTCGAGCCCGTGACGTCGCCGAACAACAGGCCGATCAGGAAGGAGGTGCCGCCGTTGTAGATCAACCCGCGCATGTTGTCGTAGTGCTTGAGATGACCGAGCTCGTGGGCGATGATGCCGGCGAGTTCGTCCGGGCTTTCAGCCTTGTCGAGCAGGCCCTTCAGCACGAAGACCTTGCCGCCGGGCAGCGCGAACGCGTTCGGCACCGGGGTCGGCAGCACGCCCGCGGTCATGGAATCGTCGTCGAGGCCGGCGGCATCGCGCAGCCGATTGACGAGCTTGATGAAGGCCGCCTTCCCCGCCGCATCCTCGCACGCATTGCGACCGAAGATGGTCTTCACCTGAACCTCCGACGCATCGCCGATGCGCCGCTCGATCGGCTTCGGCACCAGCGGCGCGAGGCGGTCGGCAGCGAGCGGCACGCCGAACAGCACGACGCAGACGATGGAGACGGCGGCAGCTATCGACCAGCCGACGATTTTTGCGATCCCGCGGCGCGAGGTCTGGTGGTCGTCGAGCCGTACGCAGCGGACAGTCACGTCTGAGGCGAGCAAAGCGTCGCGGATTTCCAGCCGCGCCAGCGGCGGCGCGGAAGCGCAGGCGAGCCGCAAAATGCCGGGCGGGCTGTCGGCGCGGCGGATGTCGGCATAGGCCCAGCGAACGGGCGGCGCACCCTCTTCGAGGATCTCGAGCGCGTCACTGAGCGTCAGCGTCACCTGCCGCCTGCGGCTCGACACGCCGTCGAAGAAAATCGTCGGCTTTGCGGATTGCGCCGGGACCTCGGTGGACAACTCACTCACAGCTCAGAATCCCGCGACATCGAGTCCGTCGGCAAAGCCTTCGCCGAGCGCGCTGGCAAGCTCGGCGCTGCCGCGCACGTCAGCCGCGGCCGCGATATTGTACACATCCACCGTTTCCAGCACCTTGGCCCAGAGATCGCGCTGGAGATAGACCCGCATGACAATGTTGAGGGCCAGGGCGAGTGCGAGGTAGCCGACGACCATCATCACCAGTGTCGGAATGCTCTTGGCGGCATTGCCGGGCCCCAACGCCTGCTCGACCGAAAGACCGCTCAGCTTGACGACGAGCATGGTGGCTCCGCCGACATAGGCGGCGAACATGACCGAGAGCAGCATCCACCAGCCGATCACCTTCCAGTACAGGCTGTAAAATGCGTTGTGCGGCAGTTGCGAGGACACGCTGACATCGCCGATGCGGATACCGTCGAGCCACCAGCGCCACTCGCGCGCCTTGAACTCGGCATAGAAGAACGGCGCGAGCGGAAAGATAACCATTGCGATCGGGCTCAGCAGCCACAGCCACCAGCCGCGCTTGAAGAACGTCCAACCGTCGCCCGCGAAATCGCCGCGCAAATCGCCGTAATGGGTGTGCCGCATCTTGTACCGTTCGAGCGAGGCCTCGCGCCACGGCAATGCGAGCCCAAGCGTCAGGAACACCAGCAAGCCCCACAGCATGGCGCGGAACGAATAGGCCCAGCCCGATCCGTCCATCCAGAACCGCACGCCGCGCCAGACCGTGCGCGTCAGGCGATAGCGTCGCGCGCGAAAGATCGCGAACTGGCCGAAGGCGTAGAAGCTGATGAACAGCGGCGTCGAGGCAAAGCCCTGCCAGCGCTCGAACTCAATACCGACAAGGAAGTAAGCGAGGTAGATCGGCACCAGGATCGCGAGCGCGAACAGGAAGCCGACCAGAAGCTCCTTGGCCCGCCCGGTATATTCGGCGGCGTCGCCATCGACCGCGGTGTTCGCCCACAGATGACGGCGGATGTCGGTGGCGAGCCAGAACCGGTAGAAGCCGAAGGTGACGAGTTCGAGCATGGCACCCTTGGTGACCAATTTGCGAAACTCGGTGCGGTTGCCGGTGAAATCGACCCGCGTGGGCGGCAGCGGCGGGGGTAAGGGTTCTGACCCGATGGGGGCCCATTGCATGTCGTTCACGGCGGCAACCTCGGGGTGCGGACCTGGTTCGATCAAACTTATAGATCAGGGATTAGTCGATCCCCAAGATCGGCGGGTTCGATTTGGCTCGATTCCGGTCGATTTCTGGCACGATTCCGCTGTCGAGGGCGTGCGCGAGATCACGTTCGCGAATGTCCCGTAGATGGGGTAACGGGTCGGCCTCCGCGGCCAAGCCGCGCTAGCTACGGCGCTATGTGATGCGCGCGTCGCGC
>NZ_JBVVPC010000097.1:0-8456 GCF_055807355.1 Bradyrhizobium sp. Ken01 | reverse complement strand
ACCTTAAAGCTAGACTTAAGGTCAAATCCTCGGGCCGCCTCCCAAACTAAACAAGGCGGCCGCCGCCGGAGGGATACGTTTTAAGCGGGGTAGCACTGAGTTATTCGGCGTTCGCCTCTCGACCCAGTGATGATCGAATTTTCTCTGAGTGAAACAGAAACCTCGCCGATCTTGTGAGCCGGCGGAAGTGAGACTGAAGACTAGCGGCCGGGGCTGCCGATCGCTAAATAGATGCTAGCCCGACTGCTTAGTAGGGGGCGCCTCTCAGTGCGCCCAACTGAACCGCTGGGGCGCCCGAAGGCGGCGACCCCGAAAGGAGGATGAAATCCTTGAAGGCCGGTACTTTTATCCGATCGAAGCTCAAACAGCAGTCAGCCGCCGATCTGGCCGAAAGCGTTCGAACCTCACTTCAATGGCAGCAATGTCCTGCTCAAGTTGAGCAACTGACAGCCCAAGGGCGTGGCGAGGTCAGATACTTCGGTCATTGTGGAAGCGTACCTGATAAGCGCGGTCACAGATGAAGTCCGCGCCGGGTGACGAAACAGCGGAAGAGCCATGATCAAGGGGGGCCGTATCTGCTCTCGCCTCGATACGGTTCCCGTCCAACGTCAGCCTAAGACATGCGGACGGTACCGTTCTCAACCGCGGACAGACAGACCGAAGCTCAGAAAGGTCACGTGTAAGCGATTTACTCCCCCATCCCTAGGAAGCCAGCAGCACTATCGGAATGCCACCGTACGTGGGCTTTGTCGCCGTCGCTCTGAACGGCGCCATTGGCGATCAGTAATGAATGGGTCCATCCTTGGGTCCGGAGGAGGGTCCGGCCACAGAAATTGCGCGCCGAAGGAGCTTTACGCGATGTGGCACCGGTCTGCATGTCCGAAGTCCAGATGCTCGATTGCAATTCACGAATCTGCGTGCGCCAGCGTGTGGGCTAACCATTTCGGCGTTGGACTCGCCTCCGTGAGGTAGCTCATCCACGGAAGCTATACGATGCACTCATTCCGACTTCGGTCGCTTCTTCGAAACGGATTGAAGGGCCACCTTTCGCGGTGGACCACGTCTTTGCGCCTGATGGGTCGCGGTCGTCTTCTTTGGCTGTGACTGCGGCTCGATGATTGATGGTGGTTCGGCCGCCACCGTTAGCTTCGGTTTGACGCCCTCGATCTTGAGCGCGTTGCGATGACGAGGCGGCAAATCGATGTGATTAAGAAACGTTTCGTCTGAGAATTGAATGGCTCCGACCCCGCATGTAGGAAAGAAGATAGTCCGCATGTGAATAGGCGCAAAACCTGACGACAGCCTTACTGCTGCGCGACCCGTCGCCGTTCAACGCCCACCCATTCAACGAACACGTTCGCTCCGAGGCTAGCATCAGGTGGGCGGGGCCGCCGACGGAGAGGCCGCGGCCCCTCGCCGCGAAGGCATCGATACGCGAAACGAGGACGACTTCGCGACTAAGGTAGCTTCAACCTACCGGTGGCATTCTGCAATCTGGTCTACTCGTTAGCCTTACCGTGCGGCTCGGTGTGGCGCTCTCTCATGATGGTCTCCACATCTGTCATTGTCCGGGCGAAGGCTTCCCGTAACCGCTCCGCGTGAGCAAGGCTCTCCGGTTCAACGAGAGATGCAATCTTGATCAGCAGTCTGTTGAAAAGGTACGTAACCCGGAGATTGTCAGAGTGCCGGTTTCGCAGGGAGATGATCTGTCGACGCATTTCGATGAGATCGAGGGGTTCCTGTTGGGACGGCCTCTTCAAATCAAACTCGCGCACGTAGCGGGACAAACGAAGCCGCCGCGCCGAGTATGATGGCGCGACGGCTCCGCCATGGGGTTCCAGACGAGGGCAATGTCCGGTGCTTCACTGTAGCCGCCGTCATGACCAGCGCAATCGAACTCGGAAATTAAGCTTGATGCTGCCAGCGTGGGTTAATTCTGGAACGGCGACGCAAACCCGTTGAGAAGATCAATCGATGCTCGTACGTTGGATCATCCGCCGCGCCCTTACCTCCGCACGGTGTTATCGCCGCTTTGGTTTGAGCTAGTAGTCGCAGGAATGCGTTGTTCTCCCAGAGCAAGGCGGAGCTCGTGGGCTTCCTCGCGCAGTTTCCGGCTCTCGTCTCGCACTATTTTGACCTCAGTGTATCCTATCGAGCACGTCTCGATAAGATCTGCTTCGGAGCGTTTCTGCACTTAGCTAAGTTAAGGCGGCGCGCCGAGAGGGGTCGAAAGCCTCGGCTGGTGCGCTGACATTTCTCGTCGGCGGTTGCACCCTGGATCAGCGGCGCGCGAGTTCCGTCGGCATCGCCGCGAGCGCGTCCAGTTCGGCGCCTTGTCCAGCGACGTCCCGGCGATGCGCTCCAGATTGGGGCCTAGCTCCTTGGCGCGGGTTGCGTCGCGGCGAACTGTCCGTTCAGGCATGCCGGTATTGGCGGCAGTGTCGGCTGTGAACCTCTCGTTAGAGTGGCCAAGGTGGCCACTCTTTCCACGACCGCGCGCGGTTGCGCCGTGCTTCGTTTCAGGGTGGACCGCTTCATAAGCCGCCTTCCGCTTCGCGCGCTGCGCCGGCGTCAGGTCACGACGGATCAGGTTTTCGTCGATCTCAGTCAGAAGCGCTTCGGCTTCTTGCCACGGCAGTGCAGCATCCGTTGAACCGACGCGCGCGGGGCTCTTGCGCGTTACGCGAGCTTCGGTTTTGACCTGCTCTATGTTATTGCCTGGAACTCCGGGCTCGCTCGCTAAATATCGGTCTTTCATCGATCGATAAATCGAGGGACTCATGATTTCAGCAGAGGTGAAAAAGGCTGTCCTGACCTCGCGCTCGCTGGATTGGTTTATTGGGGCGGGCTACTGCATGGTCGCTTAGCTGGCCATGACTGTTTGGCTGTATGTTCTCTCAACGCTCGCCGCAAAGATCATCATCTGGTTGGCGTTCTAGGCGGCGCTCTTACTTGTGCGCGTCCATCACCCGCATCGCTGGAAGCGCCCGGTTCTGGACCTTGACCCACTCCTTCGATCGCCCTCCGGTGGAAGGCCGGTCGCGGCGCTTAGTGGCGCGGTCGCGACATTCTGCTTAAGCGTTTGTTACAGCGGGAAAAAATGGCACTGCGCAATCGATTGCCGAAGGAGTGGTCCCGCACTTCAGTTTGTCCGCATTGCAAATCCCGTGCTTTTGCCGCCACTCCCGGACCGGGGACAGCAGCATTTGAGGCCCGCAACCTGAAGGCACGTGCATACTGGTTCTACAACACCTTAGTCCCATAAGAGATCATCTCGGTAGTATTTCGCTTGGCCCATTGAACTTTCGCGGTCCACCTGTGATGTTACCTCTATGGAAACCGACCAGGATATTTTGGCAATCCAGCGGAAGCTGGCGCACTGCCGCCAGTTAGCGGAAGAGTTTCCTGGCGGTGCCACGGCGAAGCATATACGGGAGCTTGAGGAGGAACTGAGAGCCCAACTCGTAGCTCAGCTCGGCTTAGCAAACGGCAAGTTTCCGAAGTAAATTTGATTATGATCCGGCGCCCTCAGGTATGCACCCCATCGACTTCGTCTCCGGCGCTGAGCGACTGGACACCGGAAGAGTTGGCCCAACTCGCTCGCCTTGCCCATGGACGCAGCACGGCGACGGAGGTCGCCAAGGCGCTGGGCCGCCGCATGAGCTCAGTCCGCAGACAAGCGCGGGAGCTGGGCATACTGCTCTACAAGACCTAGGATCGCGCCGGCGGGGCTCCTACAGAGAGCTGGGCGTCGGGACTTAATCCTCCGCCCAAGGTGGCCAGCGCGGCCCGTCTCTGCGAGCTAAGTCGCGGTGCAGTCTCATCAACCGTGTTCTATTGAAGGGATCGATGCTTCGGAAAGAAGCAGTTTTGTCGCCGCTTACTGCACCATGGATGAGCTTCATCAGTTTTCGACAGCAATGCTTGCCGTGGTGTTCGCTGCGAAACGCTGGTGCCGGCCAGCTCTACATTGAGCGAGCGTCGCGTGAAGACACCGCCGGTGCTCAATGTGGAGCCGCTTCTCCCCGCGTGGCGCTGGTGCGCAGCAACGCCGAACGGAACGCCTTGAAGGTTCGGATTAGCTCGGAATAAGCGGGCTTCGGTTCTTCCCGCGTGACGCCCGCAGCAAACCGAAACGTTTTCGCGCGGCAGCGGCGCGCTGGATCAGCGGCGCCCGGTCGTCTGCCGGCATCAGGGGAGCGCGTTAGTAAAGCGGTGGCTTAGCCTGCCTCTATCGGGCGTGCTTCCATAACGGAAACAGCGGAGTTGCTGGCCCTATGAGGGCACGCATCTTCGCTTTTCTTCAACTGCGAAAAGGGCTGCCCGCTCGTTCTACTAGATCGGCCAAGCTGTTTTTGAAACCGCTGTAAGCGTGCGTAAACTGCCTGCCGAGTTCGGCCTAGCCGCTCGGCAGCCACTTCAGCTGTCGCGCCTGCGTCGAAGAGGGAGAGTAACTCCGCCTCTTCGGCGGGCAACCAAGGGCGCGTCACGGATCGATTGTTTGTCATTCGCTAACCTGCAATGCTCAAAGCCGCGGCGGCGCCGGCCGCCGCGGCTTGTCAGGAATTCGGCTGGCTCGTTCAACCCGCGTAGGTGCCGGCAAGCGGCTGGGCTCAGGCAATCGATTGTCGCGCACCATCCATGCCGCTAGCCGAGCATAGCGTCGGCGAAGGGCCGGTACGAACCAACCAGATGGGGCCTCATGATCTATGTCGCCAAACAATCACCACGAACCATTTACAAATGGTTGCCGACCATGCCCGACGCAGGAAAAGTCGCCCCAAGGGCAACCGGCCCGTTCTGCAAGTCCGCTGTTCGGATCAAGACGCAAAGCGTCGAACACTGCTGTGTCGTTCCTCATGGCAATCTCCCAAGGTGCTGAAATCGTTTCGGTCAATAGGAGAAGCTTATCCGGCGAAACGATCCGCGCAAGCCGGATTGTTGTTGCGGTTGCTCAACCGGACTGCCGCTCGGTGTGCCTGCTTGAAGCTGCTTACGGTAGCGCACTGAGGAAGCTTCAATTGCAACAGGCGCCCTTGCCGTTCTCTTGGACCGGCGGACACGCAACATCGGCGTAAGAGCAGAACACGCAGCAATCCCCGGACTTCGGCTTCAACCGGGTGCTGCAACCAGCGCAGTCATAGAGGAACTGGCAAGCATCGGTCGGCATAACCTCAGTAGCTTGGTACTCACAGCTCGGGCAGGTGATCGTCGATCGCAAGATCATCCCGCGTTTATAAACCAAAATAGGCGGCTCAAAAATCAACCTCAGGTCGCTCGAAGGTTGGAAACAGGCTGGTACCGATCTTCTGCCGTGTGGGCATTGTCGGCGACCGATCCTGACCGCGTCCAGATCAGTGCCTAGCGCCTGGGCGCGGGTCGCGTCGCGGGCGGCAGCTGTCCGCGACCGGCCGCTTTTCGCGGCCGTCAACGACTTCCTGTTCAAAGTCCCAACTTTGGATTTTGATCGGAGGTCGCCGCCCCTTCGCGTCTCCCGATGCACCGCTTCATAGGCCGCCTTCCGCTTCGCGATCAGCTTCGCGCGCTGCGCCGGCGTCAGGTCGCGCCGGATCAGGTTTGATCGCTCAAAACGACCGGCGGCGGTTCGTGTCAGTAAAGAGGACTTCAGCGAGCTTTGGAGTGCTGAGCCGCCCCACTCTGGGCGCGGCGCTCTTTCGCATCGGTGCTGAGGCGCGCAATCGTCGTGATGGCTGCCGCTAGCAAGGCGATCCAGACGCCGACGCCGATAACGACCAATACCAGTTTGCGCAAAGGTGCCTCGCGCTGGTGAACGAAGCCGCCGCGCCGAGTAACTTGGCCCGATTACCTCGCCATAGTGAACCCGGACGGGGCAATGTCCGGTGCAGAGAGGCTAGCGTCCCGTAGCTCCGTTGCAATCGAAGACACGAATTAAGCTTTATGTCGCCGCTGGAAGTTATTTCAGGAACGAGAAGGGACACCGGAATGTTTTAATCCGGTGAATGCTGTGGAACCGTCTAAGCGTCCGAATTCCTGACTTTAACACCAGTTGCCAAACTTCGATGCGCTGCTACATCTTCACGCTCGACGACGACGGCAGTACACTGAACGCGGGAGAGATCGACTGCAACAACGTCGATGAGGCTCTACAGCTAGGCTCTGCCGCGATGGCGGAAGACCATGTCGAAGTTTGGTGTGGCTCACGCCGTCTCGCCCGCTTCGAGCCTGAGCGGAGGCAGGAGCGGCCGCTTTGGCGGCTGGCCCAGCGTTTGACCCTAGCCGAGCGCCGTGTCCGGCAAGGCGAGCAACATATCAGCCAGCAAGAGAGGGTCATCGCACAGCGCAAGCGCGAGGGGCGCGATCTAGCTCTTGCGTTCTCCACCTCGACATGCTGATTGAGAACCAAAAGGCTTATTTACAGAAGCGAGATTTGATCGTGGCCGAATTGGCAAAGCGATCTTGATAGTGAGGTTCGCGCGATCCGGGCTCACGAACTATGGCGCCAAAAATGAAAGGTCGCGCTGAGCCGTTTAAAATCCCCCAGGCGTCCGTCAATACGTCCGCATCTTGGCTTTTAACGCCTCTTCTCCCTCGGAGGTGATCTGGTATTTCCGTAGACCCTTGCCGGCCCTCGTCTGGACCCAACCTTTGCGCATCAGCTTCAGAATGGTCACCGGACTAGCGTGATAGTTCGGATCGCCTCGGATCGCGTCCATGGCGGCTCGTACAAGATAGCTGGGAACGTTGGTGGGCGGTCGTGGCATTCTAGAAAAGGGTGAGATGTTCGCCGAGGCTTCTACACTGGCCCTGCCGGCCTAAAGCTTAGTAAACTTTGGGCGTCCTGACCGGTCGGGAGTGACGGAGTTTGATTGCGCTTCGCAGTAGTCGCCCGCCCGAGTGAGCGCCATTCCGCTGCCCTCCCTTCCGAGGGAACAAGCCCTCCGCTCCTTCATTGTGGAGGGAAGGAGGCGCCGCGTGTCTCAACCCAATGCTGACCGATTTAAGAGCAACGCTGGTGAATGTCGCCAGATGGCGCACGACGCCGAGACAGAAGATGCCCGGGAAGCATGGCTGCGTCTGGCGGCAGAGTGGGACAAGCTTGCAGAGCACGCGCGGAACCGCCGCGGAATTTTTGATCGCTACGAATAGCAGTGCCCATCGACCAAACGCACCTCCTCCCTGCCGGTGTTTTGGTAGTCATCACCAGACCCTTGGCCAACGCGGGCGACAGAGAGACGCTAAACTGCGCTCCCGCCCCCCTCGCATTGCGGCAACTCTGGCCACGCCGATCGCTGCGGCGCCGCCGGATCAGCTGCAGCCGAATGTGTTTGGAAACATGTTAACCAAACACGAGATGCTAACGGCCTTTAGCCGAGGGGCCCTAAGCCTGCTGCGTCGCAAACTTTGAGGCGTCTTAGCTATGGACTTTCAGAGCGCCGCGCCCGCGGTCGTGAGGGCGATCCGCCAACGCGATCTACTCAACACCTGGCTTCGGCTCTATGCGCGCGGGCACGGCCTCCCCGCCGTCTCAGAATATGTGCCGGGCCGCCTTGCTGAAGAAGCAGACGACCTGGTTTATTACGTCGTCGATGCCGCCCAATGGCCGCCAGTTCTCACGATAGAAAGCGAAGGCACCCGAATGTCCGCCGCGTACGGCAAAACCGGCAAGGGGCGCCGACTGGACGAATATGTGGGCCCCCGATTGGCCCCTTCTGTCATGCCGGTTTACCATCTCTGCGTCGCACGACGATGCCCGATCTACACGGTGTCCGAACTGGAGGACGCTGCCGGGCACAAGGTGGAATATGAGCGGCTTTTCCTGCCGTTCGGAGCCGGTAGCGAGGTCACCGAAATAATCGCCTCTCTGAAAACAATCAGCATCGAGGGCCGGTTCGAAATCCGGGACTTGATGACGCGTGCCGACCTAGTAACGGCACCGGCTGTACGCGCGGTTATTGACCGAGAGCTTTCTCATAGACTGCCGACGCGAACGGGAGCGATAGCGATGCTGATGATTTAGTGTTCGATTAACCGGCATCGCCTTTGGATTGATCCAAGGAATTGAAATCGGTACGAGAGCTCTCCGACCTGGTCCAGCAGGTTGTCGGCCTGGCGGGGCTCGATGTGACCGTCCGCCGTGACCACGCATATGGTTGGCAGCCACGTCATGTCCGCGCCGGGCAAGCCGATTGGCTTCCAACCGCGCGTTGAGGAGATCGCTCATCGAATGCGTGCGCGCTACCAACTCCTTCTCTGGAAACCCTTCGGGTGTAAAATTAGGACGCGCCCTAGATGGTCTTTGCGGAGAGGCGCAATGGCAGATACTTCGATCGAGTGAACGGATGCCACGTGGAACCCGGTGGCGGGGTGTACTGAACCGCCCCGGGTTTGCCGGAGACTGTTTGGTTTAAGTTATGCCGCCATAGCTTGTTGTTCCAGCATGGCGTAGTAGCGTTGCTCGGCTTCGGCTGGTGGGA
>NZ_JBVVPC010000096.1:0-9191 GCF_055807355.1 Bradyrhizobium sp. Ken01 | reverse complement strand
CGCCTTGGCCGGTGGCCACCGGCCAAGGCGCTAAGTCACTTCCATCGCACAAATGCTGGCCGTGCAGATACAAGGGGGTACAGGTACCACGGCCATCTCATGCGTGGAGAGGGCCCCTCACCCCAACCCTCTCAGCGCGAGCGAAGCTCGTCGCGGCCCCGTAAGAACGGGGCGAGGGAGCGCAGCGAGCGCGCGGCGGCGAATCGAATTGTCCTCCGTGCAATTGTGCGATGGCACGGCGAGGCCTCGAATACTAAAATCGTGCCATCTCCGGTGCCGGTTCAGCCATGCCCCACACCTCCGCCCTGCTCGGCTTCGCCCTCGTCTGCCTCGGTCTCGTACTCACGCCCGGGCCGAACATGGTCTACCTGATTTCCCGTTCGATCACGCAAGGGCCGGCAGCGGGCATCGTCTCGCTCGGCGGCGTGGCGCTCGGCTTCGTGTTCTACATGCTGTGCGCCGCATTCGGCATCACGGCGCTGCTGCTCGCCATTCCCTTTGCCTATGACGCGCTGCGCTTTGCCGGCGCCGGTTATCTGTTGTGGCTGGCTTGGCAGGCGGTGAAGCCGGGCGGGCGCTCGCCGTTCCAGGTGAAGCAGCTTGCGATCGACAGCCCGCGCAAATTGTTCGCAATGGGCTTCGTCACCAATCTGCTCAACCCGAAGATCGCGATGCTCTACCTCGCGCTGCTGCCGCAGTTCATCGATCCCAATGCCGGCAGCGTGCTGGCGCAGTCTGTGGTGCTCGGCGCAATCCAGATCGCGATCAGTGTCAGCGTGAATGCCATGATCGCGCTGGCGGCAGGGTCGATCGCGCTGTTCCTCGCAAGCCGGCCAAGCTGGATGGTGGTCCAGCGCTGGCTGATGGGCACGGTGCTGGCCGGGCTCGCGGTACGGATGGCGGTCGAGGCACGGAAGGTGTGAGGGCTTTTTCACCTCTCCCCGCCTGCGGGGAGAGGTCGGATCGCTCTTGCGATCCGGGCGAGGGGGTACAGGTCTCACGGCCATCTCATCCGCGGAGAGAGGCCCCTCACCCCAACCCTCTCCCCGTAAGAACGGGGAGAGGGAGAAGCTCAATCCAGCTTCGCCTCCATGCCCCGCTTCACCGCCGGGCGCGCCATCAGGGCCTCGTACCAGCGCTTGACGTGGGGAAAGTCGGCCAGGTCAACCTTGTGGCGAGGGTGACGCCAGGCCCAGCCCAGGATGGCAAAATCGGCAACCGAGAGCTCGCCGGCGACGAAAGCGCGGGCCTCCAGCCGGCGGTCGAGGACGCCGTAGAGCCGTCGCGTCTCCGCCATGTAGCGCTTGAGGCCGTAGGCGCGGTCCTGCTCGTTCTCGAGCGCGATGAAATGGTGCACCTGACCCGGCATCGGCCCGAAACCGCCCATCTGCCACATCAGCCATTCATAGACGGGGATGCGGCCCGAAAGCGATTTCGGCAGGAATTTGCCGGTCTTTTCGCCGAGATAAAGCAGAATCGCGCCCGACTCGAAGATGCTGACCGGCTTGCCGTCTGGGCCATCGGGATCGAGGATCGCGGGAATCTTGTTGTTAGGCGATAGCTTCAGGAAATCCGGGGCCATCTGCTCGCCCTTGCTGATGTTCACCGGGATCACCTTGTAGGGCAGCCCCATTTCCTCCAGCGCGACCGAGATCTTGCGGCCATTCGGCGTGTTCCAGGTGTGCAGCTCGATGGTCATTTTTCGCGTTTTCCTTCCCGGGGATATCCGGCCTCCACCTACTCCAGAACGTTGCACCACCACAACCGGCGGGCCGGGATGGCCGATCCCTGTTGACGAGGGAAGCCCCCTCTGGAATGTCGGGGCCGTCGCGGATAAATTCCGCCACTTCCAAAAACGCTCCCGAGGGCCCGCCGTGTCTAAATCAGCCTCCCGCGCCCGCCTGTTCGAGATCATCCGCCGGCGCTCTTTCGGCCGCGGCGAGGTGACGCTCGCGTCGGGCCGCAAGAGCGACTTCTACTTCAACCTCAAGCCGACCATGCTCGACCCGGAGGGTGCGACGCTGCTCGCCGAGCTGACCTATGAGGCGCTGAAGGACGACAAGCTCGATTTCATCGGCGGGCTCGAGATGGGCGCGGTGCCGCTCGCCGGCGCGCTAGCGCAGATCTCCTGGATCAAGGGCCATCCCATCGCGGCCTTCTTCGTGCGCAAGAAGCCGAAGGAGCACGGTGCGAAGCTCGCGATCGAAGGACTGCCCAGGGGCGAGACGCTGGAGGGCAAGCGCGTCGTGATCGTCGAGGATGTCACCACCACCGGCGGCTCGGCGATGAAGGCGGTGGAAGCGGTGCGCGAGACCGGCGCGGAAGTGGTGCTGGTGCTGACCATGGTCGACCGCGAGGAAGGCGCCGACGACACCTTTGGCGCGGCCGGGCTTCCATTCCGCTCGCTGTACAAGGCGTCGGAGTTTTTGAAGGCTTGAGCAGCTAGACTATCTCCGCCGTCGTGCCCGGGCTTGACCCGGGCATCCACGTCTTTGCCGCACCAGAGATCGTGGATGGCCGGGACAAGCCCGGCCATGACGACGCCCCCCCCGTCCGGCGACACCGCTCCCCCTCAACCGCTCATTTACCATCCCGCTCTATGGTGAATCACGTGCTGAGACCTGATGGTCCCGGCCGGTTGGGTAGCGTCGGGTGGAGTAAGCGTTTGCGTACAGACATGTCCCATGCGCGCCGGCGGCGTCGCGCGATGCTCGTCGCCGCCACACTGGCAGCACCGCTGCTTGCGGCTCCCGCCCCGGTTTCGGCCGAAGGCCTGTTCGACTTCTTCTTCGGCGGAATGCAGCAACAGCAGCAGCGGCCGCAGCGTGAGGTGCCGCAGCAGGCGAGCTCCTATGCCGATCCCTTCACCGGCCAACAGAATGCCGGAAGCCAGCAATACGTTCCGCCGACACGTTCAGCCGCGGCCGGCGGCTCGGGCCCGGCGTTCTGCGTGCGCAGCTGCGACGGCAAATATTTCCCGCTGATGCGCGGTCTCACCTCGCCCGCGCAGATGTGTCAGGCCTTCTGTCCTGCGAGCGCGACCAAGATCTATTTCGGCTCCTCGATCGACGGCGCAGCGTCGCAGACCGGCGAGCGCTATGCCGATAGCGAGAATGCGTTCGCCTATCGCAAGGCGCTGCGCGCCGACTGCACCTGCAACGGTCGCGAGCCGGTCGGCCTCGCTCCGGTCGATCTGGCGCTGGACTCGTCGCTCAAGCCCGGCGACGTGATCGCCACCAGCGACGGCCTCGTCGCCTATACCGGCATCCGCGTCGGCAACGACCAGGCCGCGGACTTCACCCCGGTCGCCTCCTATCCCGGTCTCACCGCGCAGGTCCGCGCACGGCTCGGCGAGATGAAGGTGGCGCCGGTGCGCGCCGACACGGTGGCGGCGGATGGCCCCGCCGCGGAGATCGTGCGCGAGACGCTGCCCGACGTGACGGTGCCGAAGACGCAGAAGCCGGCGAAGCGGGCGGGGCTGGATTGAAATCCTCATGGTGAGGAGCGCGGAACGCGCGTCTCGAACCATGAAGGCCCGCCTCGAGCAGATCGGCCTTCATGCTTCGAGACGCTTGCTGCGCAAGCTCCTCAGGATGAGGGTTGAGACCGTCACCGCCCGATGATCACGCCGATCACGTTCGGCGCAGCCAGATATTTCTCCTCGATCGCCGCGCGCGCGGCGGCGCGGTTGTCTGCCGTGAGCAGGCCGCGCTTCTCGGCCAGGATCATCCAGCAAAAACCCCACCAGTCGGTGAGCATGCCCTGATCGTCGACGAGGTCATAACCCTGCTCGGCGGCGAAGATGCGCGCATGCGCCTCGTCCAGCGTGTCGAGGAACAGATGGTCCTCGGCCGAGAACAGATCGTCGCTGACGTCGTCGATGGTGTAGCCCCAGATCGACTGGCACACCGCGTTGAACTCGCGGTCGAACTGGTCGTCGTCGACCGCGTAGCGCCGCGCCGCCCGATGCAGCCGCGACAGCGAGCGCGCGAAATCGGCGATCCTGGTGAGGGCAAATTGATCGAAGGCAATGGTGGACATGTAGTCCTCGCGAAGTCTGGCAGACGCTAGATATTGTGTCGGCAACACGCCGAATCACAATGATATATCAAAGACTTGCTAAAGTGTTCTTAATTTGTTCTGATGCTGGTGCGATTGTTGGAGAGTGTCGTCCCGGCGAAAGCCAGGACCCATTACCCCGGTCAGCGTTGCCTTGGCGAAGTTGAGCACACCTATGAGCGCAGGCAGCTACTACGTCTATATTCTCGCAAGCCGTCACCACGGCACGATCTACATCGGCGTGACTAGTCAAATCCGCGCACGGCTTGAATTACACCGGTCGGGTCGAGGCTCCAAGTTCGTGCAAAAGTACAAGATCTTCCGCCTTGTGCACGTTGAAACGTTCGCTACACCGCAAGAGGCGATCGCGCGCGAGAAGCAATTGAAGTTCTGGAAGCGGGATTGGAAGATCAAGCTGATCGAGGAGGAGAATCCCGACTGGAATGACCGGTCGGGCCTCCTCTGAAAGTCGGGGTAATGGGTCCTGGCTTTCGCCAGGACGACATTTGAGTGGGAGCCTTCGCCGGGACGACACCGTTCCTGTAGCGTGCGATCGTCCTCACATCGCCGACATCAACCTGTCCCCACACGCGCTCGCGTAAAACTTGCCGCCGCATTGGCGCTTGATGGCGGCGCAGCGGGTGGCGGGCGTTGCGTTTTGCGGGAGCGAGACGGCGCAGCTCAGGCCGTCGGCGCTACGGCCCATCTTGCTGGCGGCGAAGGCGGCGCTGGAGGCGGTAATGCAGACGACGAGGAAGGTGGCGGCGGCAATTTCGATCAGCCGTCGCATCACAGGTCTCATCAGACCTTTCATCAGAGAGTTCATGGGGCGTCTCCTCCACACTGATGGCTGAATTGGCCGCCATTCTAGCACCAAATCCACGTTTCCCCGTATGCGTCCGGGTTCCCAAATCGGCCCGTTCCTTGCATAATTTTACGCCAGCGCAGTGCACGGTCGCACCAGCGACGGTTCCGGTGCACGGGCAAGATGCGTAGGGTCAGTAGTGTTCTCGCGACCAGGAAGTGACGACTTTGCAAGATTCATCGTTCCAGCCCAATTTCCCCGCCGCCAACCAGCCCATCGACGAACTCGCGCTGGCTGAGATCAAGGGCGCGATCCTGGCGAAGCTGCGCCTTGCCATCGGCAAGGACGCGGGCATGGCGACCAAGCACGACTGGTACCAGGCCGCGGCCCTGGCGTTGCGCGACCGCATCGTGCATCGCTGGCTCACGGCCGAGAAACATAGCTACGATGCCGGGCGCAAGCGCGTCTATTATCTCTCGCTCGAATTCCTGATCGGCCGCCTCTTCAGCGACGCCCTGAACAATATGGGGCTGCTCAAGATATTCGAGGTCGCGCTCGGCGATCTCGGCGTTTCCTTGCCTGAGCTGCGCAAATGCGAGCCGGACGCCGCGCTCGGCAATGGCGGCCTCGGACGGCTCGCCGCCTGCTTCATGGAAAGCATGGCGACGCTGTCGATCCCCGCGATCGGCTACGGCATCCGTTATGATTACGGCCTGTTCCGCCAGATCATCAATCAGGGCTGGCAGCAGGAATATCCGGACGAATGGCTCGGCTTCGGCAATCCCTGGGAATTGCAGCGCCCCGAAGTGATCTACGACATTCGCTTCGGCGGCGGTGTCGAGCATGTCGAAGACAAGGGCCGCGATCGCGCGATCTGGCATCCGTCTGAGACCGTGCAGGCGATGGCCTATGACACGCCGATCGTCGGCTGGCGCGGCCAGCATGTCAACGCGCTTCGGCTGTGGTCGGCGCGCTCGCCCGATCCGTTGAAGCTCGACGCCTTCAACACCGGCGACTATGTCAGCGCCAGCGCCGAGCAGTCGCGCGCGGAAGCGATCTGCAAATTCCTGTACCCGAACGACGAGAGCCCGGCCGGCCGCGAGCTGCGCCTGCGCCAGGAATATTTCTTCGTCTCGGCTTCGCTGCAGGATCTGATCAAGCGGCATCTTGCATCCGACGGCCAGCTCCGCAGCCTGTCGAGCAAGGTCGCGGTGCAGCTCAACGACACCCATCCGAGCCTGGCCGTCACCGAGCTGATGCGGATCCTGATCGACGATCACAATTTCCGCTGGGACGAGGCCTGGAAGATCACGGTCGCCACGCTGTCCTACACCAATCACACGCTGCTGCCCGAGGCGCTCGAGACCTGGCCGGTCGAGCTGTTCGAACGGCTGTTGCCGCGGCATCTCGAGATCATCTACCGCATCAACGTGCAGCATCTCGCGCTCGCGGAAGCGCGCGCCCCCGGCGACATCGACTTCCGCGCCTCGGTCTCGCTGATCGACGAGCGGAGCGGGCGGCGCGTGCGCATGGGCCAGCTCGCCTTCGTCGGCTCACACCGCATCAACGGCGTCTCCGCCATGCATTCGGACCTGATGCGCGAGACCGTGTTCCACGATCTCAACCATCTCTATCCCGGCCGCATCACCAACAAGACCAACGGCATCACCTTCCGCCGCTGGCTGATGCTGGCCAATCCGAAGCTGACCGATCTGTTGCGCGAGACCTGCGGCGATGCCGTGCTCGACGATCCGACGCAGCTCAGCCTGATCGAAGCCCGCGCCAGCGACGTCGAATTCCAGAAGAAGTTCCGCGCAGTCAAGCTTCACAACAAGACCGCGCTGGCCCGCCTGATCGGCGAGCGGCTCGGCATCAAGGTCGATCCGACCGCGCTGTTCGACGTGCAGATCAAGCGCATCCACGAATACAAGCGCCAGCTGCTCAACGTCATCGAGACGGTCGCGCTGTACCAGGCGATCAAGGACGATCCCAACGGCAATTGGGTGCCGCGGGTGAAGATCTTTGCGGGCAAGGCCGCCGCGAGCTACCGCTACGCCAAGCTGATCATCAAGCTGATCAACGACGTTGCGGAAGTCGTCAACAACGATCCCGCGATCGGCGGCAAGCTCAAGGTCGTCTTCCTGCCCGACTACAATGTCAGCCTCGCCGAAGTCATCATTCCCGCGGCCGACCTCTCCGAGCAGATCTCGACGGCCGGCATGGAAGCCTCCGGCACCGGCAACATGAAGCTGTCGCTGAACGGCGCCCTCACCATCGGCACGCTCGACGGCGCCAACATCGAGATCCGCGATCACGTCGGCGCGGAGAACATCGCGATCTTCGGCATGGAAGCCGGCGACGTGATGATCCGGCGCAAGCAGGGGCTGGACGCCTCCGACGTGATCCGCAATTCGCCGAAGCTCCAGCGCGCCATCAACGCGATCGGCGCCGGCGAATTCTCGCCCGGCGATCCCGGCCGCTTCGAATCCATCGCGCACGCGCTGCGCTATCTCGACCATTACATGGTCAGCGCCGATTTCGATTCCTATTACGAGGCGCAGCGCAGCGTCGATGCGCGCTGGCAGGTGGCGCCGGCCTGGACCCGCGCCTCGATCCTCAACGTCGCGCGCATGGCGTGGTTCTCCTCCGACCGCACCATTCGCGAATACGCCGAGGAGATCTGGAACGTGCCGGTGAATCCGACCACGCCGTTGCTGCCGACCTTGCGCGACGTCGCGGGCTGAATTTCCGTGGCGTGAAATCGGTTACTCCCGAGGTAATTGCACAAGCCGGCGACGGACGTGATATGACGTCCGTCATTGAACGCCGGATCAAACAATGCACGCCAAGCTCCCGCACCCTTTCGACGACGCCACTCGCGTCACCGCCGGCGACTCGAGCTGGCAGGGACACACCAGCGACGACTATTGGGCCTTTGTCGGCCCGTTCGGCGGCATCACGGCCGCGACGATCCTGCGTGCGCTGATCGAGCATCCGGAACGTGCCGGCGATCCGCTGGCGCTCACCGTCAATTATTGCGCACCGATCGCGAAGGGGCCGTTCGATCTGGATTTGCGGCTGGTGAAGGCCAACCGCTCCAGCCAGCACTGGAGCGTCGAACTGTCGCAAGGCGGCGGCGAGGTCGCAACGCTCGCCACCGCGGTGTTCGCCGAGCGCCGGCCGTCCTGGGAGCACAGGGTGGCGCAATATCCCGACGCAAAGCCGTTCGACGAGACGATGCCGTTCCCGAAGATCGCGGCGTCCTGGGCCAACCAGTATGAATTCCGCTTCGTCGAGGGCGAGATGCGGATCGGCCCGCCCAAGCCCGAGCTCGCCAGCACTTACTCAAAGCTCTGGATCAGTGATCGCACGCCGCGCAAGCTGGACTTGCCGTCGCTGATGTCGATGTCGGACGCCTTCTTCGGCCGCATCTTTCACGCGCGGCGCGAGCTGGTGCCGTTCGGCACGGTGTCGCTGACGACGTATTTCCACACGGACAGCGAAGAGCTCGCGGCCGAGGACATCACCCGCGTGCTGGCGACGGCCGATTCGAAGATCATGCACAAGAGCTACGCCGACCAGAACGCCGAGCTGTGGTCGCCGAACGGAAGGCTGCTCGCGACCACGACGCAGATCGCGTATTTCAAGGCGTGAAATATCATCCCAGCGTCGTCCCGGCCTAGTGCGCAATTGCGCACTAGGCCGGGACGACACTGAGGGTATGGTTACACTCGCGCAAAAACAAAAAAGAGCGGCCTCACGGCCGCCCCTTTACATTCCAGCCAGAGAGAAACTACTCCGCCGCGAGCTTCACGTCCGGCGCGGCCGCGCGCACTTCGGCGTCGACCTGGGCTTCGAACTTGGCAAAGTTCTTCTGGAACATGCCGACCAGCGCGCGGGCGGTCTTGTCGAACTCGTCCTTGTCCTTCCAGGTGTTGACCGGGTTGAGTATCTCGCTCGGCACGCCCGGCAGCGCGGTCGGGACCGCGAAACCGAAATATTTATCGGTGCGGAATTCGACGTTGCGAAGCGAGCCGTCAAGCGCAGCGGTGAGCAGCGCGCGCGTCACCTTGATCGGCATGCGCGAGCCGGTGCCGTACTTGCCGCCGGTCCACCCCGTGTTGACCAGCCAGCAGTCGACATTGTGCTGGGCGATCAGGTCGCGCAGCATGTTGCCGTAGACGCTGGGGTCGAGCGGCAGGAAGGGCGAACCGAAGCAGGTCGAGAATTCCGGCTGCGGCTCGTTGCCGAGACCGCGCTCGGTGCCCGCGACCTTGGCGGTGTAGCCCGACAGGAAGTGATACATCGCCTGCGCCGGCGAGAGCTT
>NZ_JBVVPC010000095.1:0-9446 GCF_055807355.1 Bradyrhizobium sp. Ken01 | reverse complement strand
CTCAATGTCGGCGCATTGGCACGCGCCGTATCATCCTCGCCGAGCACGAGCTCCTTGCGATAGGCCGCTTCGACCCGTTGGTTGAAAAATTCAATTCCGGGCAGGCGGATGCCAATAAGCGCGAGAACGCCGGTGCCCAGGATCGACCAGATGACCGCGGCGAACACCAGCGGATAGGAAATCGAGCCGAACAGAGGCAGCTCGGTGACGTTACTGGACAACCTCACCAGAACCGGCAGGAAGGCCACCAGTGTCAGCACCGCGCTGATGAGATTGACGCCTAGACCTTCCATGGTGCTGGCAAAGCGCATGGTGTCTTCCTGAATCCGCTGGGAGGCGCCTTCGATCGTGCGCAGCCGCGGCCAGTTGGCGACATAAAAATCGTTCATCGCCGTGCGCCAGCGGAAGATGTAGTGGCTGACGAAGAATCGCGTCATCACGCCGACCACGACGGCCACGAGCGCTATGCCGGCAAAGGTCGACAACTCGCTGTAGAACTGCTCGACCGTGACCGGCGCCGACTTCGAAAGCGCAGCCTGGATCATGTCATAGAACGGTCCATACCAGCTGTTGATCGCGACCGAGACCTGGACCTGAAAGTAAGAGGTGAACAGGATCAACGCCGAACCAAGAATGGACCACGTCGCCCAGGGATGCGGGGCAAATAACATCCATGCCGCCGCGAACGCCGTAACGGTCAGCGCAAAATAGAGATCAAACCACAGCGCCGAGGCCGACCAGAACGTCGCAAGCCCGACCGGCTTCTCCGGGGCTGGAAAGAGATTGCCGGCAAATACATACCAAAACGCCATCGCCAACGCCGTCCAAAGAATTGACGACGCAAAGAACAACTTTGGTCGAGGGAAGAATGAAACGAACATGCTCGCCGTCCTTTATCGACTTAGAACTTCAGCTCAGAAGATGAACTCGCCGCGGTTTCGCTAACTGTTCCTGACTTCCGGTCACCCGCCAGTCGCGTCGCACGCGCGATGCCTGAAAGGCCCCGGTCTAGCCGGGGCCTTCGATTCACCAGTCCGACTTCAGATCAATATTTGAGCAGAATCGGGCCGCCGAACTTATAGTTGAGCCGCGCAGTCACAAGATCGAAATCCTGGCGGATGCGGTCGCCGCCCAGCGAACCAGCAGCCACGACAAAGTTCACGTCGGCATCCCGCATGAACAAGTGGTCGTACTCGACGCTTACCGACCAGTTCGGCGCGAAACCGACTTCGATCCCGGCGCCCACAGTAGCACCCCAAGGGCTGCTATCAGCGCCCGCGAACTGCGCGCCCGTGACTGCGGAGTTGACTAGATACGTGTTGCTCGCCACTGCGACGCCGCCCTTGGCGTAAAACAGTACGGTGTCGAGCGCATAACCGATCTGCCCAGTCATCGTACCGAACGCACCAATCTTGCTCTGGTCGACATCGCCGAACGCAATGCTGACGTTGGATCCGCTCAGATCAGCCCAGTTCCCCTGACCTTCAACGCCCAGCACGATCTGGCCGATCTGCCATCGATAGCCGATCTGCCCGCCGACGGTAATGCCGGTCGCATCATGACAGCCCTCAGGGGTGCGACCATTGTAGTCCCAGCAATTCGAGCTTGAGCCCAAGCCGCCGTTCACACCGACGTAGAGGCCGCTCCAGTCGTAAATTGCAGCCGCGACAGGCGGCGGAGCTTTGGAGTAGAGAGGTTGGACGGGCTGCGCAGCCAGGTCTGCACCGGATGCGGACGCAATTGCGCCAAGCGCCACAATGCTCACAGTCGTAAGCAAGAAGTTCTTCATTTCTACTCTCATGTCTTGAGTGCCCCGAGCCTCATGCGTCTTAACAACGTGCGCGCGAATTGCTGTAGCTGCGTCACAACATTCGTGCCGAAAGAAATGCGTGAACCGGACGCTGCGTTAGGTTCTGCGTTGCAGATCATTCCCAAGTGTCCCCTTACGGAGGCCACCATGGGCGGAGCGCCACATCGGCATGCGTTTCTTGGAATCCCGGGCCCACCTTGATATCCCGCATTCCAAGTTCGGCGGAGACATCGAGCAGTTTGCTGACGGAATTTGTCGGATTCCATTCGCTTCTCGTCAGTCCTGTACCAATCGAGCAGAAATTCAATCTTCAGATATTTGATGCCATTGTCTTGAAGAATGCGTCTCATTTCCGCAAAACCAATCTTGCTTTGCGCGACCATCGTGTCTTCGTAGTGAAGACCGAACCCGTTGAACCCCGCGCGCGCTGCCCCTTCGACCCTGCCTTTGAATTGGAATGGAGTGACCTCAGCAGGCCCCCAGCGGGTAAACGTGCCCCGAAAGCGCGAAATACGAGATCAGAAGCTCTACGTCATTAGCCACGGCACTATCCTCGCGCGTTCAAGCGGTGAAGTAAGGTATGGCAGCCCACAGGCCACCGGTTGCCATTCTGATATCATGGCACTCGCTGACATAAAGTGGGCGCCCCACGAAACAGTTTTGCCTATTGGAGGCCCGGACCAACTTCGAAAATGGCCGCGCGGCCCTTCATTCGATTGGCGGCGCATCCGGCGCAATGTGGTTGTCGGCACGGCACGCGGCATGAAGAGCGCTAGCCGATGCGCGGTCTCGAACGTAAGCGGCATTTCCGCGACGATATCCATCCTCTTTGAGCGACGGTGAATGACGATCGCTCGATCGTGCTGATCCGCATTCCAGAAAACAACATAAAGATTGTACCTTCTAATGAATCCGACAAACGTGCCTTTGATGTTTTCAGACCCAAGGACGAGGCCGCCGGCCGCCTTCGATTGGGCCGGCTCCTGGACCGTCTTGACCATCTCGTCGAAAATGATCGCGCTCGGTTCCGCCCTCTTCCATGATTTTTTATCCGGAGTGGCAAGAGCACCGAGCGTTGGCGCGCAGCCCGGAAACCATCCGCCTCGCTGCCGTCAGCCAGATGGAGCATGGGGCAATGGAGACGGTGCCGCCATTTGAGAAGAGCCGCGAAATGCGATCGCGCAAGTTCGCCACGGCAGCGCCGCCGGGATAGCCGCGCCAGTCGCCAATCGGCCCGTCATCCTTGACGTGGGTTTCGCTGTGGTCGCTGTGACCAAAGCGGCCGACGAAGTCCGATTTATTTTCGTTCTTCGCCGGCTTCTGATTCATTCGGCTGGACTGTGCAATTGAGCCGCCCCGGGTTTGCCGCAGCCCATTTGCTTTAACTTACGCCGCCATGATGACTTGATTTCGGTGGAGCGCTGCAAGGCAAACGCGTGAATGAGGCGGCAGATTTATCTATGCCCTTCCATAGCGAGCCGCAGCGACTTCGGGATGCGCTGCGCCTTTCCAGCTGAGATAAACGCTACCCGTACACGTGCTGTGACCAGGAGATCGTCGCCACGCCTGCATTCCTGCAGCAAGGCAATCGACGCGCCCCTCACCTCTTGCGGGACTGTGACGACGTCAAGAATGTCATCCAAGACCGCCGGTTTTAGAAAATCGATCGTCATCGAGCGCACAACGAAGGCAACACCGGGCGCATCGTTCTTGGCTTCTTTGAGTAATGCTTGCTGATTCGTTCCGAGCAGGCGCAAGTAGTTCGTTCTGCCGCGTTCCATGAAGCGCAAGAAATTTGCGTGATAAACAATCTGGCCGGAGTCGGTATCTTCGAAATAGACCCGGATCTGCATATGATGGCGGCCGTCGCGAATTTCGCCATCAAGAGAGGCTCTCACGGTGTGGTCCCCTTGCTGCCCTTTTGGGACCCATTGTCTCGCACAAAGGCGCGTTCCAGAGCAAGCGCCGAGGGGCTTTGGCTTTGTTCGCGCAGTCGGAGCTCCGGCGCACCGCCGCGTGGGTGCTGCGCGTGCCCTCAACAGATCAACAACTTAGTAGCTCGGCCTGATCTTCGGGGTGATGACGAACTGCCCTTTTGGCCTGCGATTTGCCTGCCGGTGTGGCGCTGGCACGTCAGTGTTGGATACTAGGGAGGTCCGCTTGGATACTAGAGAGGTCCGCCAGAACTTAGCGGTATTCACGATGGCTGCTGGAGCTCGGGTCGATCAAGAAGCTACTTGTAAGAGGATTGGCGGATGCGAAACAATCGACGATCACACGGACTGTGGGTGCTGACTGCGCCACCAGCGCCACAAACTGCTCCACTTACTGATGAAATTGCAGCGGATATCGTCGTGATTGGCGGTGGATATACCGGGCTGTCGGCGGCCCTTCATCTAGCTGAAGGTGGAGCGCGTGTTGCGCTTTTGGAGGCGTCTGAAATAGGATTCGGCGGGTCCGGGCGGAACGTCGGACTCGTGAATGCGGGCATGTGGCTCATGCCTGAGTCGCTTCCGGCCGCGCTCCGCGCGCCTTTTGGAGAACGGTTACTTGAACAGCTCGGCCGCGGACCGCAGACGGTATTCGAGCTCATCGAAAAGCACCACATCGAATGTGAAGTCGAACGTGCCGGCACCTTGCATTGTGCGGTCGGACGTAAGGGCTTGGAGGAGGTTGAGGCCCGTGCCGAACAGTGGCAGAAGCGTGGAGCGCCCGTCCTGGTGCTAAATGCGGAGGCAACACGCAGCAAAGTAGGCGGTGGCGACTACACCGGCGCGCTGCTCGATAAGCGCGCCGGCACCATACAGCCATTGGCTTATGTGCGAGGGTTAGCGCGGGCCGCGCTTGCGATGGGAGCCAGGATATTTACGCATAGTGAGGCCGTCATGGCGCAACAGAATGGTTTCCGCTGGAGAGTCGGCACCGAAAGCGGATCTGTAGAGGCCGACTGGGTGGTCGTCGCGACGGACGCTTATAGCAAGGGACTTTGGTCTGAGGTACGGCAGGAACAGATTCAACTGCCCTATTTCAACTTTGGCACGCCATGTCTGCCCGATGATCTGAGAAAGTCGATCCTGCCTGAGCGGCAGGGTGTGTGGGACACTCGAGAAGTCCTCTCTTCGTTTCGTCTCGATCGCTCCGGGCGACTCGTGTTTGGCAGTGTTGGTGCGCTTGAGGGGATTGGGCGATCTATTCACCGCGCTTGGGCCCAAAGATCGTTGCACAAGCTTTTTCCAGGACTTCGGGGCGTCCAGTTTGAAACCGGCTGGTTTGGCATGATTGGAATGACCTCCGACAACTTGCCCCGGCTTCACAAGCTGGACCGCCAAGTCATCGGTTTCAGTGGCTATAACGGCCGCGGAATCGCACCAGGCACTGTGTTTGGCAGTGTTTTGGCTTCGTATGTATTGGGGCAGATCGCGGAGAACGACCTGCCGTTGCCGGTCACCGCCGTTGAAGCCCAGCGCTTTCGTGCAGCGCAGGAGGCGTTTTATACGGCGGGCTCCCAGCTTGTTCACCTGATGGATTCCTGGTTCTGATCACCCCAGCAACCCGGTTGGCTTCACAAGCTGCCCTCGCTCGAAGCATGCCGGTCCTCGTGATGTTGTTATGATGTGTTCAAGGGCGCCGTCATGGAACTTGGCATACCTCGGGTAGACGATCGGATGAACGACGAGCTTGCGACGGGTGACGTTCATGACTCGAGCTGTCGGTTCTCCGCCGAATGCCAGTCCGCACCGTGGAGGCGGATCATCTCCCCGACGGATCGCTCGATGAAGACGCGCTCAACGCAAAAGCCGGCAGTGACCGAAGCCGCACTTTAAAAGGGTTTCTCGATATCGCGAGACACCAGCGCGAAGGCCCACTCCAAACTGGAAGCGCTCATGAGTCGCCGTCACGGCGGTCGAAAGGGAAGCGCCAGCCTGTGAGGCGAGTTCTGCGTCATTTCGTTTCGCTGAACCCGTCTGGAAACTCCCTTATGATGGACAGGGCAACTTCGCCTCCCTGCTTTATCCCGGCATCGTAGTGCTAGATGCCAGCGCGGCTTTCTGTTGGGGTGTCATAATTAATCCATGCGCCGAGCGCGTGCGGTGCGCGGCGAAATCTCTTCCGAATAATGAGGTTGTCCACAGGAAGCTGTGAATAGCCGGCGTAAGGTTCCGCTATTTGCGGTTGCACGCCGGGAAACGTGTTCCACTGCTCGTAACGAATCGGGGAGAACCGCCAGCTTGCGACTGGCGGCCCCGATTGCCCGCGCAACGCTGCGGACTGCGGGCCAAACGCTGATGTTAGCAGCAACAGCATTACGTTCGGTAAGCCCCGAGAGGTCAAGTCCGGCTTTACTCTAGTGACAGAAGTCGAATGGCTACCTATAAGAACGCCAACTACCTACCGCAATCTAACAGCGACTGTTTCGATCAGGATCAGGGGCCGGGAGTCGCGGCTCCCTTTGCCGCTCTCTACCGATGCACGGGCTGTCATCGCGAAATCGGAATTGCAGCAGGCCACACATTGCCTCCGCAAAGCAATCATGCGCATACGTCAGCACAAGCACCATTCGATGGCGTCTGATCGTATGGGCAGATCACAATCCGAAGTGAGCGACCGACAACAGCGGAAGTCCGGTTCAGCCGGGCTTCTACACTCTTGTTTGGAGATGCCCATTCAGGCGAGAGTACTTGAGAATGAGCTAGAAGTATTTCGCGGCCGGGTCTTCAGCATCTTCCACTTCCGGCATCATTACTTTCGATGCATCGGACAGCGAGCCGCCAATGGAATTCAGCATCATTCTGAGAAGATTCAGAGCTTTCGCAAACGTCTTCGCCTCCGATTTGCCGCGCAACCAGCCCACTTGCCATTGCCACTAGCGTCCGGTGGCTCCGGGTTGAACCATCGAAGGTCATCAGACAGCGTTCGCCGCGCCTCGCGCTCGTGCGGTTTGCCTAAGCATTTCGGCGGTTCGCCTAACGGACCCAAGCCGTTTGGCTCTTTGCGGCCCGAAAATCGTTTTGGATTCTTGCGAGTGCGGCCGGTCGCCCGGGCTTTGCTGAGAGGAACGCATGCGCGTGCCATTGAAATTCATTCCTTTATATAAATTGGCTATGGGGACTCCATTTGCAGCTGTGCGCGTGAACGACCCGGTCGGTGTTTGGGTTGGCCGTTCTGTGCCTTTCGAGATGCCCTACCCATGTGGAACCACGCGAGCGCGACAAAGATTGCAATCAGGTGCATGCTCCGAACAAACATCTTCTCGGAAGCAACGGCAATACGGGCAACGGCGATGAATGAAGTTACGATGCTCAACGCGGAGTTAGATCGCTGCAAGGCTGAGCTGAGGGACCTTAACGCGAAGATGAGCTCAATTTCCTGCACGCAGCCGGTGGACATGACCGCAGTCGAGGACGTGGCGAGGCGAATTCGCCAAATTGCCGAACGGGTCGAAGTCTTGACGCGCACCATCCTCCACGGTCCACAAGCCGGAACACAATAAGGCTGCCAGGAGCGCTGCCGGGCGGCCAGTTACAAAGTTAACCCGGCAGGGAGATGCCCAGGTTAGATCATATTTCTAAGCCTTGCGTGTTCTTGCAGCAGCTCAACTTCTTCTGTCTGAGCCCCTGTTGCTTTCGTCAACTGTCGGCCACCTAGTCTTGCGAAGCGATTCGCGATCACCGTAGGTCGCAGGAACGTGCGCTTTTGGATGACGTAACGTGCGCGACACGCGATGCAGGTTCTGCGCTGCTACGGTCGAAAATGTCTTAAGCGGGCAGATATTCTGGCGGGAATTGTGCGAGGGCTTTAGCCTCTTCGCCCTGCCCGTGCGTTGGATGTAACCGTTGACATAAGTGCGATGCCAAGGGCCGCGTCCCCAAGCCGGATGATGAGCGGACCTGAGGCGCATTCAGCGAAGCTCGAGTCTGCCAAGGACCGCGAGTGCTCGCCACGAAAGATCGCTTCGCGGTCCTCAAATCGCGTGTTGCTCAGGCAGTCGCCTGCTGAAGCCCGACTTCCCCATGCCAACCGGAGCGTCTTCAGCGCAAAGGCCCCGTCTCCATGGAGCGCCGCCCGCGAACACTTGCGAATGGCGCCTCCTTCATACTCAACATTTCGCGTTGTCGTGTTCAGCCGTATCCGGCTGAAGACGTTAATGTCGGAGACCAGACACTAACGCGCGAGTATTCCGTCGCCTGAGCCGAAGAACATGGTTTTGCCCTCTTCAAGCGGGGCTCGCAAATGGCTTTGGTGGCACGTGGATTGCTGGGACACCGAAAAGAGCCCGTACGATCATGACGGCCTCGCAGTCGCCGGCCCAGGAGTCCAAATGAAACTTGCTCGATTGATCGCGGGCGTCAATCATCTCCATTCTCGCCAGCATTTCATCTCATCTAGTGTGTCGATGCCCATGCCGTAGTAGTTCGGTGCTACTATACGTGGCGAACGACGGTGGCACCCGCACGGAATCTATGCTTAAGGTCAGATCATGAAACCGGTTCTCGTCTTCGATTGGAATGGAACGTTGCTCGATGATGCATACGCACTGCTCGAAACCACCAATGCAATTCTAGATCGCTTTGGTCGTACAACGATCGACATGAAGACGCTTCGGGAACATTGCGACGTTCCGCTGTCTCTTCTTTATCGCAGCCTCGGACTATCGCGAGACGAGCTTGCGACGGTGGATCGCGATGGGAGTGCAATGTTTCACGACGCCTATGAGGCTCTTGCGGGCAGAGCCGATCTACGCGAGGGCGCGCGCAGAGTCTTGGAGTTGGCGCGCCGAGAAGGGGCTTCGTCCATCATCGTGAGCAACCATATAGTCGACCCTCTGCGCTACCAATTGAGAAGACTTGGAATCAATGACTGCATCGACGATGTGCTCGCGTTCGAAAGCCGCGACACGCAATACAAATCGACAAGCAAAGGAGAGCGACTTCGTCTATACATGCAGAAGAACAACTTGAAACCAGCGTCAACTTTCATCATCGGCGATATGCCGATCGAAACGGATATTGCACGGAATCTCGGACTGATAAGTATAGCCATTACCGGGGGATTTGTTTCCGAGGCGCGCCTGCAAGCGGCGCATCCAGACTACACGATTAACAACCTTCATGAGCTGTTGCCAATCTTACGAAGCTACGGTTTTTTTGGAATGCACAAATCATGATCGGCGAAGATCACCGCACAGCGTCTGTAAAACCTTGATCATGTCGTCCATGTTGAACGAGCTTATCTCGGCGATTCGAACTCCGCCTTCGACATCGCACGCGTCGCATGGCTCAACTCAGTCGCGAGTCCAGCATCTGCAATACCGAACCCGTAATCCGGTACCTGCCGCACTCGCGGCATTCCAGGCGCCTGTAGTCGTCACCGGTGGACTGCTCGAGGCTTGACGATGCCAGATCGAACAATAACCCATCTCGCACCCACACATTGCCGCTCTTACGACCTCAGCGATCCCAGATAGTCGAGCGTGTTGGCAAGCGTCACATTGTAGAATCGGAGAGCAACTTCACCCCGTGCGTCGAACGCTGGCTCTGACGCATATTCGATGATCGTGTTTGTTTTTATGGCGCGCCAATCAGCCTAGCCTGAAGGAGATCGAGCTTAGCGCGCCCGTACATCTGCCGCTTGACCA
>NZ_JBVVPC010000094.1:0-10323 GCF_055807355.1 Bradyrhizobium sp. Ken01 | reverse complement strand
TCGAAGGGACAGAAGAATGACTTCCGAGATGCGGAAGCCATCGCCGAGGCGGTCCAACGCCCGACCATGAAGTTCGTGCGCCGGTGAGCGGACCTGTTGAATGCCGCCGCTACTTCGCAGATAGTCCAAAGATCGCACCTACTTGGCCGAGTGTTGCCCGCTGGCCGGTATCTCGATCTGAAAAACGGAACCAGCGCAGTCTGACTTGGCGAGCCGCAATGTGCCTCCGAAGCCCGCTACCAAGCTAGAAGCGATGGCGAGGCCCAAGCCGATACCAGCGGACTTCTTCGTAAAGAATGGATCGAATATGCGCTCGCGATCCTCAACCGGAATTCCAGGCCCGGAGTCCTCAACCGACAATAGTATCCTCGACTGGCCGTTTAAACTCGCTGTGAGCCGCAGATGTCGGGCTTCTGGAGGCAGGGAGTGCATTGCGTCTACAGCGTTCTTGACGAGGTTCAAGAGCACTTGCTGCAATTGCGTGCTATCTAGATGCACCTCTGGGAGACTACTCTCAAATTCTGTGGTGACAGCTACTTCATGGACTGTAAGCTCATGATGCAACAGTCTAAGTATTAAGCGAACCGCATCCTCAATACGTGTAGATGCGCTTCGATCAGTCGTTTTCTTTGACAGTTCGCGAATGCTCGTAATGATTTCGTTCGCGCGAAAGCTGTCGCCTTCTATATCACTGAGTATATCGTCCATTTGATCAAGCTCTGGAGGCTTCGAACGAAGTTGGCTCCGCGCGGTGTTGGCATTAAGCGATATCGCTGCCAACGGCGTCCTTAGTTCGTGGGCAATGGCCGCCGTGACAGCATCTATGCTCAAAAGTCGGTTGGCGCGTTCGCGGCCTTGTAAAATGATCGCACTGGCGAGACGTGAATAGAGAAAGATTGTCTCGACGATCAGCACGCTCAGCAACATGCAACTGGCAACGAGAACAAAGCATCTAGCTGCGTACCAACCAATCGTAAATCGTATCGAGCTGCCGATGATTGCCACCAAGAAGCTAGGCATGTAGGCAAGCAACGTCACGATCAACCACAAATCTAGGATCGTACGTCTACGTAACAGCAATACCGCTGTCGCGGTAGCACCCCAGAGCCACAGCGCGAGGTTGACCTGATTCCCAAATTTCGTCTGCAATCTGATGTCATTAGTGAAGAAGCTTGGCAGGTATTCCGTCTTTGTGCATACGATCCAAGTGAGTACAGCAATCGTCGCAAGGACACCACCAACAGTAACTATGATCGGTGCCATTTTGGATCCGGCCGGAAACTTGCTGTTTCCGATGGTGTCTTTGGAGATTGCATAGACAAGGACAGCCGCCGTAAACGTGCTGTGCCAAAGCACGTAAATCCAAGCTGGAGTGTTAGGTCCGTCACCAATCAGACCGTCGGGCGCGTACCCGCCCGGAAAAGCGAGCGTCTGCAGGAATGCAAATGAGCCGCTGAATATGTAAGCGCTCGCGAGCGCAAGCAACGCGCGTTGCGGTTGGATAGAAAATTGAGCGAACAGAAAAATTGCCGTGAGGAGATCGGCAACGGCTAAGACGGTTTGCAAAACCGGGATGAATGAGTCAATTCGGCGGACCTGTATGTTCGCGTATGGTGCCATAACTGCCGCCGCCACCATCAAAAGGACGATGACACCGACTGCTACGGCACGTTGCCGCGAGCTTGCCGGCATCGTTGCGATTATCAATGGAAAATCTTGACCCACTTCGTCTGCAGGCAATTGGCTCATTCCAAACTTAGCTTGATGAAATTTCATCGCGTCGTCCTGGCTATCTTGGACAATGAGTTCAGGGTCAGCCAAAGAAAACAGTAATGCAGTGAGAAGAGTAAGCTTCTGTTCGACCCCTAATCTAACCATGGCGGCTCTATTTCAGCCAGCATAGACGTCCGGAATGGGTCTTGGTCGTGTAAAAACTCCATTCGGGGAAGCCGGGAGAAAGCCGCACCGTTTAGCGTCAGGCCACGATCGCGGCCATCAACGGCTTGGTCCCAACGATGTTCATAACCCGGGTCAGATTGTAGGCCAGGACCGAGAGGGCCATTTCGGCGGCGACTTTTGGGAGGGTTTTGGTCAGGAAGTGCGTCGCACCCATGCGCGCCTTCATGGTGCCGAACGGATGCTCGACGGTCTCGCGACGTAGTCGCATGGCGAGCGGGTTCGCATCGAGCCGCTGCTGCACGGCGTCGAGCAGATGCTCGTGTTCCCATCGCGTGATCCGTCGCTCGGACCCGGGCGTGCACTGGGATTTGATCGAACAATTCTTGCAGGCGTTGGTCCAGTAGCGCCGCAGCATCTTGTCGGCTTCTTCGTTTGTATAGCGATACGGCAACCGCTCCCCGGCCGGACAACGATAGGCGTCGTCCTCCGGCAAATAGACAAAGTCCTGCTTGCCGAAGCGTCCGTCCGACTTGGCGCCCGAAGTCATCGGCTTGGGCAGGGTCACCGTGATGCCGGCCTCGTGGCAGGCGAGGATCTCCGGGCTGCTGAAGTAGCCGCGGTCGGCAACGGCATCGAGGGTCTCGGTCTGCAATACATTCTTTGCCTGCCTGGCCATATTGGCGAGTTGCGCTCGATCCGAGCCGCTGTTCGTCACCTCATGGGTAATGATCAGGTGATGATCGGTATCCACAGCGACCTGCACGTTGTAGCCGACGACGCCCGAGCCGCGGCCGCTGGTTGCCATCGAGCGGCTGTCGGGATCGGTCAGAGATATCTGCTGGTCGGGCGAAGCCAGCATCTGCTTCTCGTAGACGGCAAGCTTGCCCATTTGCTCTTTCACCTTCGCCAGCTTCTCCTTGAGCCTTGTCACCTTCGCGGCCAGCGCTTCGGTCGGCTCCTGCCGGTCGGCGGTGTCAAGCTGGCTCAGATAGCGGGCGACGCTCTCCTCCAGTTGGGCACGCCGCCGCTCCACCTTTGCCCGCGTGAAGTTCCTGTCCCGGTTGTTCACGGCCTTGAACTTGCTGCCATCGATGGCAACGCTCGCCGTCGCGAGAAGGCCCATCTCACGGCAAAGCTCAACGAAGCGCGCACATACCTTGCGTAGCCCCAGGCCGTTGTCCTTGCGGAAGTCCGCGATCGTCTTGTGATCAGGCACGAGCCGGCCCAGCAACCACATCACCTCGACATTGCGGCCGGCCTCTCGCTCCAACCGCCGGCTCGACTGAACCCGGTTCAGATAACCGTAGATATAAAGCTTCAGGAGCACCGAAGGATGGTACGACGGCCGTCCGGTCGCGGCCGGGTCCACCCCATCGAAGCCCATTTCCGCCAAATCGAGCGCATCGACAAACACGTCGATCACGCGAACCGGGTTGCCTTCGTCAACGAAATCATCGAGGCATTCGGGCAGCAGCGTCGACTGCCCACGATCCGCCTCTTCAATGAACCGCCTCATTAATTCTCTCCCGAGAATCATCGAGAGAATCATAGCAGCGCAATGGCGTTTTCACACAGCCAGGGTCAATCGCGTCGGCCTGCTCCCGATGTGATGACTTCCGGTCTACCCCGGTGAACGGGCATGTAGCGGCAGCCCGTCATGGAAGCGAAGGCCCAATAGGCGACGTCACGCCCAAACTTGACTGACACGACGCCGCGCGGCTAGCGAAGCGGGCGGGACCGGCTGAACAAGAAACGGCTGGGAGTGAACTTTCGGGCTACCGCGAGCGCGCTGCCCTCGCACGTTTCGAGCGCGATCTTCTGGGCCAGCATCACGTCTCCAATCGGAAGATCGCCAACGGGCAGGAAACACAAGCCGATCCTTGGACCGCCGTTTTCGCCGATCTCGCAGACATTCGCAGCCGCTCCCGCATAGATCCTATAGTGGTTGCCCGTGTCGCCGCCGATTACCTCGAAATAACCCTTTTCCGCGAATTGCCGCCGTTGGACAGGCGAGAGGTAATGCAGCAGCAGCAGCAGCGCGCGTCCTTCCGGAGTGCTCTCGGCGCCGTGTCGAATGAACAGCGCCTTTGCAGCTCTCATCCGTGAGCGTTCACCCGGCCGCGAGCGTCTGAACAGCCGCACGGCTTCGCGATTCAGCCGCCGACCAGCCTGGGGAAGAAGAGAGTTTCTTCCGCAGTGGGGTCGAACGATCGGATCCGCGACACCTGACCTGAACCGGTCCGGACCGCGGCGGTGAAGCCGACGTTCGTCAGCTCGCGGAATCGCTGCTCCGCCTTGGCTACTTCCCCTGCATCGTCCGCATCGAAGAAGTGACGGCTGTCGCCGGTACTGTCCATCACGGTCTGCATCGGCATGCGGATCCCTCCTTGTTGATCATGACAGAATATTGTTGAAGCTCCGAAGTTCCTCGATCGCACCAAAGCTACTGCCTTTCGCGTCTCGCAACCAAGGCTTCGGTATGGTGGTACGCAGATGGCCCGCAAGCCAGGGCGCAGATTTTGTGGACTTCGGCGAACAGCATCAGCCCGCCACAGCGTCACCGGATATGGCCATTGGTCGAAAGTCGGTCCGCATCCTTCCACAAACCAGCTTTCGCATTCACATACGATAATTCATCTGATGGGGAGCGCAGGTACGCTCTGAGCGGGGCCTTGTAGAGAGGCTTTCATGCCGTACTATGAATTCGAGCTTGTCACCGATGCAACATGCCAGCATCAGGGCGGAATGATCTTAGAAGATCGACAAGGAGCGGCGGACCAAGCAGAACGTCTCGCAGCGGAGCTCACGCTGGTGCGACCAGAACTGATGTCCCACAATTCTGCAATTCGGGTTCGAGATCACAGCAACGCTGAAATCTATCGCACTGCGCTCGATGCTCTTGCAATCCGGAAACGCCACCCAGGTCCCGGCACACCATTGTACTCACGATAGCACAACGTTCGTGCTGCCGATTGGACATTCATCCGGCTGCATCACCAACAGCACCAAGCTCACCGAGGCGGGTCAATTCGCCTGCAAGCCAACCGACCGCATCTGTCTTCATTGGATCCACAGCGAACGACGCCGTCTCGGTACGTTCGCAGGTCGAGCATTCGAACGTGCGCGTCTCGAATCCGGACTTGCCGGGAGAGATGCGCGCCAATGCCATCCGGTGTTTGCATACGGGACACATCGGCCGTTCGTTGGTACACGAAGTCATCCACTGGCCCCAAAGAATACTCATTTACCCCAATCCGATTTTCAAAACGACAAAAGGTGAGCGCTAGGCAGCAGCTAAGTCATGCTGACCAGGGATGAAGCAGCGTTCAATGTCTGTTGGGAGAGGAGTCGCCGCCAAATGCTCCCAGTATTCTGCCTCGGCGAGCAGTTTCCAGCTTCTGTCAGGATGAAGCGCGGCACTCTGCCGACAGAGCGCGCCATCGCGCGCAAGCGCTGTGCGGTTTCCATTCCAGCCTCCCATGTTTTTCCCACCTTATTTTTTGTTTTTGCGTTGGAGTCATTATGATTATGCGCGAGAACTAATTTTTTGGTTTTTCCTGGCCCCGACCGCCACTCGATATGCTTGCTGCGGTTGGCTTTCGTCTCGAGCGCCAACGCTCTTCATTTGATGCAATGTTCCGACTGGACATTCGTCCTGGTTGAAACCTTTGTGCTCTGACGGACCACACGGCTCCGCCACGGCTTTTGCTGTACATGCGGTGCTCGCGAACGATACAGGGAAGGAATTTCGGCGCGGAGAGAAGGACCTCTTCAGCCCTGACCTGATCACGCAATTACGCCTTGGAACGCGCGCTTACTCCAGCATCCGCGGTCGCCTCCAGAGGAAACGCCCCGCAGAGCGCCCGCCATCGCAATTCTCAGTTGCCTTAAAGATCATTATGGGACCTTTGAGTCCCTCAATGGAGCTGCGAGTCAGGTTTCATCATCGTCGCCAACGTCGTCCTGATCGTCTTCGTCCGAATCGATGGCCATAGCTTCGATGTAGTCACAGCAGGCATCCCGGAGCGTGCGACCCGATGTCGGATCGTCAGGGAAAACCACCATCCCCCGGTCTTCTTTCCATAGATGGAAAAGGTCCATGTGAGCGACATGACGCTCGCGCGTGCTGCACGATATCCGTGCGGCTACACAACCCAGCTTCAGCGGTCGATAAGCTTATAGATGCGCTGTCAAACGATGATGTGCTCGCAATGATATCGTGGTGGCCGGCACCACCCGTAAATTTCCCAAGTGCCGGTAACCAGGCGCAATGGTTAAATTGCGGCAGGTTTGACCGCAGCATCATGAAAACACAAAAGCCAAAGCAATGGGCCGACCGTGAGGTCCAGCAATTATCCAAGCTGGCCCCGGCAGGCGCTGGCGTATCGAAGAGTCGCAGCCGAGCTGGGCCGTCACGCAGGATCTGTGAGGCGAATGGCGCGAAGGATAGGGATACTGTTGAAGAAATAGCCGTTGAGGAAGCTCGCATCCCCGCCCGAATGAGCGCAGCACCTACAACCCCAAACCGCGACTAATCGCCCGCACAACCGTGCGCGCAGCGTCAGTATTTCGGCCATAGAAGAGCGCTGATCGAGTTGCGAAAAGAATGGTCAGCCCAAATAGCGCGATGGCAATACCTCTAAAATGGTGGCGGACCGGGTTGAGCGATGCAACGCACGTCTAAACGGCCCCAGCCGCAGGTTGGGAGAAACAGCCGGGGCCGTGCATTCCCATTCCATGTGCCGTAATCAGCCGTAATCGGCACGCCTCGGTTCGGCGGTCGGCCACGAGCGGAAAGTCGCTTGCGCTCTGAGAAACAGGCAACCGCAGAACGGTTTTTCACCCGGTACCGTAGCTGGCCCGTGAGTGCTCTGGTCGTCAGGTGTTGTGACACCCGGCGATCTTCTAAGCTGCGACGCTCCTCCTGCTTCCTGATTGAAAAGGACACATTCGCTGGCGCCCGCCGCTCTTCCGGCGCGTTTCAGTTAGGGCCGCCCCTGGCGGCTTACCTTCCACCAGTCAAGGCGCGAAACCTGGGATGCCAGTTTGTCGGGCGACCCGCGCATCGGAGTGAACTTTGTATCGCTCCGCTCTGCGCGTTTGCAGTTGGGGCAGACGAAAAGGTGAGCGATTGTCTCTTCCGTGTTGTCGCGCACCAGCTCCGAGCGGAACCATCTCATAGTGATGCGGCAATTCGGACAGTGTGGGGGGTGAGTTGCCCCAGTGCTTTCTTTAGCTGGTCCATGCCACGCCCCCTCCGTTCCGGGAAACAGTAGCAAAGCATAACGATGCGCAAAGTATCAAAAGATACACACATTGAGCCGCCCAAACTCAGCTGAAGACACCAAGGCGAGCCGCGATGCCTGCGGCACGTCGGCAAGCTCTCCTCCAATGTGGTGGTCTAGGCCGGGGTGGGACCGAGTGCCGCGCGCGGGGCCCGTCTGGGCGGAAATTCGGGCCAGTGGCCGCGCGCCTTCCGGATCTCGACATCTTCTCGCAAGCCTAGTCGAACGCCTAAACCTCGGATGGCCGTTTGCGGAGAAGGGCAGGACGGTACTCGATTTCAAGCCAAGTTTTCCGGGCCGCAAACCGGACGGGATGGTCCGGTCGAGCAGCTGTCGTGCGAAGCCCGCGCCCCACTGTCGCCTCCACATGGATTGGCCGAATCCAACGCCTGCAGCGCCGGCGTGCGGCAAGTACGCGGGCGCAGAGCATCTTGAGCCTCCTCCCTTCGTCTACTGTCGGGAAAATCCGGAAACTTTCCGAAATGCCTTGAGTTGGCAGCGACTGGGTTCGTCTCCGGAGAGTGAGCATGGTCGACAAAGTTGTTTTGAAGACGCCACGGAGACCGCCTGGATGGTGTACCGGGCGCGCCACCCCGAGGTCGATGCGCACGACAGCCGGCGCTGCCTGCTGGAGCGCCACCTCCACGGGCGGTCGAAGCCGCGCGAGAGCGATACCGAAGAGCTCGCTGGCTTCGGGATAGCCTACCTGCAGCGGCTTCCTCGAGACGGACGTTGACGGCCGTGAAGACGCTCGCAGCGCACGTGGTCTGCGGAAGCACGAGGCCTTATTGGACGTTGCTCGCGATTTCGTCCCTCATTTCCGCGAGGATCGTGACAGTCCTGCGATTCGTGTTCGGGGTCTAGCCGATGCGGATTGCCCAGCTTGCTCCGTTGGCCGAGAGCGTACCTCCCAAGCTCTACGGCGGCACTGAGCGAGTGATCGCCTGGCTCGTGGACGAACTGGTCGAACTCGGACACGACGTCACCCTGTTTGCAAGCGAGGACTCCAAGACAAAGGGAAAGCTTCACGCCGTGTGGCCGCGCGCGCTGCGCCTGGGGCGGAAAGGGGCGGATCCGAGCGCAGCCTGCGCGCTTCTGATCGAAGCCGTCGCCGAGCGAGCGCGCGACTTCGACGTGATCCACTCGCACGTCGACTGGTTGCCCCTTCCGGTGCTCAGCCGAGCCGGCGTGCCTTTCCTCACGACGATGCACGGCCGGCTAGACCTTCCCGGTCTGCCCCAGGTAATCGGTGCCTTTGCGGACGCTCCGTTCGTCTCGATTTCCGCCGACCAGCGTCGTCCGCATCCGGAGGCGAACTGGATTGCGACGATCCAGCACGGACTGCCCAAGGATATGTTTCGGCCATCCTACGAGCCAGGTTGGTACCTGGCCTTTCTGGGGCTGCTGACGGCGGACAAGGGGCCGGAAGATGCCATCCGCATCGCGCGGGCGGCGCGGATGCCCCTGCGGATCGCTGCGAAGATTCCTCGGGCGGAGACGGCCTACTTCAAGAACAAGCTCGAGCCGAACATCGCTGGCCAGACGGTTCAGCTCGTCGGCGAGGTCGACGACGCGAAGAAACAGCCTTTTCTCGCGAATGCAGCAGGCCTGCTGTTTCCGATCGATTGGCCCGAGCCGTTCGGTCTGGTCATGATCGAGGCGATGGCGTGCGGGACGCCCGTGATCGCCTATCGATCAGGCTCAGTGCCGGAAGTCGTGGAGGACGGCGTCACCGGCTTCATCGTCGATGGTGAGGAGCAGGCGATCAGGGCAGTGAAAGAACTATCCCAGCTGGACCGACGCATGGTCCGCACCCGGTTCGAGGAGCGCTTCGCCGCAAGCCGGATGGCGAAAGAGTACGAGACCCGATATTGCGACCTGGTCGCTCGTGGAAAACGCTTCGCGTGAGAGATTTTTCCGCAGCTGGCTTGTGGACCGGCATGACTCGAAGCCTTGGCGATCCGTCTGGAGTCCGGAGCAAGTGAAATTCCAGGGTTGAGGTCGGCTCAAGCGGGCGCGGATTAGGACGTACTCCGCGATCGCTTTCAATACCTGCTCTCGGGAGCGCCCGCGAAAAGCATTTCACAGAGTATGGCGCAGAGCATAGTTTCTAACGCGGAACTTTTGCCCCAACACAACACTACGGTCGGTGGTAGAGGCTAAAATCATGAGACACGAACCATCCCGGATCTCAAAATTCTTCGGTGATTTGGCTAACAAGACTTCGCTTGCGGCTGGCCGCGCCTCGACCTTCCTGTTAGCCGCGGGTGTGGTGGTCGTATGGGGCATCAGCGGCCCACTCTTCCAGTTCTCGGACACGTGGCAGTTGGTCATTAATACTGGGACCACAATCGTAACTTTCCTTATGGTATTTCTGATTCAGAACTCGCAAAACCGTGACAGCGCGGCCATTCAGGTGAAGCTGGACGAACTCATTCGCGTGAGCGCGGCGCGCAATAGTCTGGTGGGAATCGAGCACCTCACAGATGATGAGATTGAGGAGCTTCGCTCGAAATGTGAAGCGCGTGCCCGAGCCGAGAAAGCCGGAGATGAGACACTCGATCGGACCCGACAGTCAGCGCGGCGAGCCGCCGAGCAGATCGCGAGCTGACGATGTCAGCGCAGGAATCACCGAAAAGACCGTTAGAAAATATCGACGCCATCCTGCGGCTTGAAAAGCAGGATGAGGAAAAGATCGATCTTCATCATCGTGTTTTTCATGCAATCGGATCATTCGCGGCACTCCGCAGTTCGTTGTGCTGCAATGCGCGGCGGTGGTGTGCTGGATTGCCTTCTGTGGGGCATTCCCTGGAAGAGCTTCTTGTGGCTGATCAGATACCCCTCCCGCCTGAGCGGAACATGCAGCCGCCGATAGCCGAAGCGGCGGCGCTCCTGGGCGATCGCCCTCATGCGCTGGCGAAGGTTAGCATCGACAGCCTGGGGCGTCCGATATCTCATGGTCATACGGCAGCAGCCGATGGCTTTACACGCGCGCCGTTCGCTCATCCTATGGGCATCCACCAGATGAGCGACAGCCTTCCGCTTCCCAGCGGGCGTCACCACTAGACTGTATGTCCCCCCACAAAATGAGGCGACTCACCCTCGATGTTGCGACGAGGGTTGCCCGGATGGACCGGGT
>NZ_JBVVPC010000093.1:0-11132 GCF_055807355.1 Bradyrhizobium sp. Ken01 | reverse complement strand
GTCAGGCGCCTCGGGCAGATCGGCCACCGAGCGGAATGCCCTGCGGCCAGCGACTTCCTCTTTAGTGGGATGCACCGCCATCGACTCGCCGTAGCCCCGCTCCCGCGCCTGATACATACAGCAATCTTCGAATGTATATTCGTCGATCAGCCGATCGAGACTCTCCTTAGGCGCTGCTCTTCCGATATATATCAAAGTTCGCTGCAGAAAATCTCCTGAACCGAGGCTACCAAAAATAGCAGGCAGTCAAAAAGGAGCGATTAGTGTAAGTGAGATCGCGCGCCCGCTAGGAAAGCATGTCAGTGCCGTTTCCAGGACACTGCCGCCTCTTGAACACAATGGATTTTCGAGCGTGACGAAGAGACTGGCCGGTTTGTGCTCGGAATTGAGCTTATCGCGCTCGCGAGCAGGCTTCTTTCTAAACTCGATGTGGTCAGGGTGGCGCGACCTTATCTCGAAGAACTTGCCGAGAGCACAATGGAAACAGCCTCGCTCAGTCTTTGGAACAGGACGGAGGCAATCAACATCGAGCATGTACTTGGCCCCGGGTCGATAAAGCACGTCGCAGCACCCGGGCGTCGCAACCCGGCCCACTGTACGGCTACTGGAAAAGCCATACTGTCGCAAATGCCCGGCACCACTCTGGAGGAGGTTTTGGCACTCGGCCTTGAATCCTATACGGACTGTACGATCACTGATGCGAGCGCGCTTGAACGCGAGCTGTGCAGCACTCGCGAGCGAGGATACGCGCTGAACGTGGGACAATTCATTGCTGAGACAGCCTCGATTGCCGCCGTGGTCCTCGATCGAGGCAGGGCTGTCCCGGGAACAATCGCGCATAGGTAAACGCCAGCTAGTCGGGAGAGAACCTGGGCTTTGGCTTGCTGGGAGATTTCCGCGATCGACTTTCGCAGTAACAAGGGTTGACAAACGAGCTCGGCGAAGCGCAGCTGCAGCATCGGCAAGGAATTCAGACGCCGCGCGAGACGCAGGAGCAGATAAGTGATCATCGCAGCGATGATTTGCAGACGAATGGCGTTGTCATTCTTGCCCATGAACTTGCGGAGGTTGAGATGCTGCTGGATCCAGCGGAACAGGAGCTTGATCTGTCAGCAACCCTTGCAGAGGCCCGCAATCTCGACTGCCATGCGTTCGAGATCGTTGGTGATGAGAGTGATCGTCCCGCCTTTGTCGCGTTTGACCTTGATGCGTCGCAACGGGATCGGCAGCTTGGAATCACCCTTGCTGGCGAGCACTACATCGGCATCAGCGATGATTTTGAAGCTATCGCCAGTGGTCTTGCGCACGTGCCGCGACTTCGTCTTGCGCAAGCGTGTTCACCTTGACGCGCGCGACGAGGGACGCATTGGCGGCGCTTGTCTTTTGCCACCAGCCAAAGTGATAATAACCTTTGTCGAAACGTAGGTCGCGCCGGCTTCGAGCTCGGCTTTACGACCGATCTCGACGTCGTTGACGGCTCCTGGCGCAATCTCGACCCAACGCGGGACATCGCCGCCCAGATGACAGACGACGTGCATCTTCATGCCGCGGATACAACCATTCCATTCGGCCCATTCACACATTTTGCCCAATGGCGCTGGGCTCGACTCGATCAACCGCACCATCTCGGCGCCTTCCCCTCGCGTGTGTCGATCGGCCTTCTTTGCCAGCACGGCAAAGGTTTTCGCGAAAATGCCCACCAGAGGCCGTGCATTCGCACGCGAGAGCGTCGAGCGAGGAGCCTTGCCTACCCCTGATAATGCTGATGCGAGTTTGCCTTAGAGGTGGCCTCGATAGCGTGCAGACTCGCAACCTGGCCCACCTGGGCGCCCACCATCGTCACAAGATGATCCCAGCTCTTGAACCTTTTGTCGTACGCGTTGCCGTCATGCCGCTCGACGATTTCCCTAACTTCTCGTCGGTCGATCGGTTTGAGGAGCTCCCCAAACATGCTATTCACGTAGCGCATGCCCGGCCCTTTCTGAGTCTCGATAACCAGAAAGTATCCGGTTCACCCTGGATTTGCCGGGCATGCGCTGCGGCATAGTGAATCATTCCCGGCACAGCCCTGGCGATCGAGGGGACGGATTGTGCCCGCAATTGCCATCACCGTGCCGGCCGAAGGACAGCTGGCGCCTCTAGTCATGACTGCGGCGGCGACTATCTCGCAGCGCCTAGGAGATCTGACCAGGTAGGTCGGAGCGGATACCTATGATGAGAGCGGCCGCAATGGCTGTTCCGGCCTGGATTAAAAAGGGAGCAGCTGGCCTCAGAGGTGATCGGAACTTGTCCTCCGATGATCGACGGTTGCACTGACGAATGCGAGCTTTCGGTCCTGGCCATTCGGAGCAAATCCTTGTCGGATGATGGCGTCGTGTTTGAAGGAACTTTAATTGAGGAGCCGGTCGGGGCTCGCGGCCCGGAGTTTGGCGAATACCTTGTGGTCCGCGCCGCCTCGCTCTCCCGGTTAACACGCTGCTGTTCGGGATAAACCCAAATGAACCTCGCAGACGAAGAGCTCTGTGCCGCGACAATCGGACGGCCGAGATCGGCCGGCAAAGGCGGCCCGAGACGTCGTACGTCCTTCGGAATCTCGGCGTAGTCCTTCGGCACGGTCGCAAGCTGATCCGCGACATTGTGGTGGTCGGCCGAGTAAAGCTCCTCCCGCGCCGAAGTACGTGACCGCTTCTCCTGCAGCGTCTAGTGGTTCGTCACAGTGATTTTGACATACCGAGCCATTCGAGGATGGGCACGTTTTCAGGTGGCAGAAGACTCTCAATGCTGCGGGGAACACCAGGCTGACGGCCAATGAAACCGTTTCATTCGAGGGTGACGATCATCTGGTGGACCGACGGCGGGCTGACGCGAAAAATGGCGCTGCATGTCGGTTTCGGCAGGTGGGCGTCCGAACGTGTCCGCGTGGGTGTAGATAAAAGCCAGATAGTACCCCTGCTTCTCCGTGAAGTGCGTGCCCTTTGGCTCATCGCTGGATTCGGTCGGGCCTCCGACAAGGAGGCGAAGCATGAATGTACGTTATCGGGTCGAATTGAGCCAAATCGCGGGACGAACTGACAGCGATGCTCGGCGGCGGCAGGCATGCCGCTCGCAAGCTCAAGCGGGCGCAGATTTTGCTGGCGGCCGATGCCGGTAGTTGTGACGCGGAGATTGTCCGAACCGTCCAGGTCAGCCTTTCCAGCGTCGGCCGGACCAAGCGCCGCTTCGTGGAAGGCAATCTGGAGCGGGCCTTGAGCGAGGAGCCGCGTCCGGGCGCGGAGCGCAAGCTGACCGGCAAGGAGGAGGCCTGCTGGTGGCGACCGCATGCGCCAAGCCGCCCGCCGGCCGCAAACGATGGACGCTGACGCTTTTGGCCGACACGATGGTCAAGCTCCCCGATCACGACAGCCTGTCGGGCGAGACCGTGCGTCGCCGGTTGGTCGAGAATGACCTCAAGCCGTGGCGCAGGGACATGCTGTGCATCCCCCACGTCGATGGCGAATACGTCGCCCGCATGGAGGACGTGCTCGACCTCTACGCCGAGGCGCCAGATCCCGCCCGGCCGCTGGTCTGCTTCGACGAGACCCCGTCCAGCTCATTGGCGAGGTGCGTCAGCCGATTCCAGCCCAGCCGGGACAGCGCGAGCGCTACGATTACGAGTACCGCCACAACGGCACGATCAATCTCTTCGTCACCTTCGACCCACATCGTGGCTGGCGCAGCGTCGAGGTGACAGACCGCCGCGCCGCCGTAGACTACGCGCACTGCATGCGCGAACTCGTCGACATCCATTATCCGACGCCGCCTGGATCCGTGTCGTGCGGGACAATCTGTCGATCCATACCGCCGGCGCGCTGTATCAAGCATTTGCGCCCACTGAGGCCCTTCGCATCCTGCGCCGCATCGAATTCCACTACACCCCGAAACACGCGAGTTGGCTCAACATGGTCGAGTGCGAGATCAGCGTGCTGCAGCGTCAATGTCTCGGCCGTCGCATCGACGACCCGAACAGGCTCCGAAACGAGATCACAGCATGGCAACTGCAACGAAATAAAACCCGAGATCGCATCATATGGATGTTCACAACCGACAAAGCCCGCGCCAAACTCCGCCGGGCCTAGCAACGACAAGAGGCAAAACCACTGTGATGAACCACTAGAACGCGGGGCCAGTGATCAGCACGAGCACAAGAGCGCTGCCGCCGGCAAGGACCTTCCGCGATAGGCCGGCAACTTGTGGCCGATCCGTTCGGACCCGTAGGGTTTCCGCAAGGAACCCGCCGGCTTAACGAGGTGTGTCCTTGATGAATTCATTCGCCTGGTCAGTGTGGTCAAGAGATCTCCAGTTCGCACGATCCTGACCTTCTGCTGGTGCTCCTACGCATTCTCAGTTCCGCAGCCGCGAAAAGCCGATCAACGATCACAATAGCGATAGTTGACGAGCGCAATCTTGCCGTCGGGCGCCTCTAGCGCCTGCGCGCGTGCTTCCGCGGCAACGATGGCCCTGAGGTCGGCAACTTGCTGAGCTTGCATTGCAAGGAGCTTGGTTGCCAGCCTGGCTCGCCTGGAGCGTACCTGACGCGCCCTGGCTCGGCGTGACCAAGGCCGGCATCTGGGTCCGGTTGGTGCCGAGGTTGCGGACGACAGTCGCCTGCACCCGAGTGGCATCCTGGAGTGCGGTGACGGAATTCTGCCATCGCGTTCGGGCATTGTCGACGAGCAGCCCGATCGGACATGCTCGTGGATGTCGGCGCGTAAGTGGAAGGCGCGATCGATCTGTTGGACTTGATACGCGAGGCGCTGCGCCGGTAAGAGCAGCTGCTCCGTACGCTGAATCAATTGCACGAGCTGCTGCAACGACGAATACGGCAGGCTCGCAAGGTTCTCGCCTGATTGGTCAGCATCTGCGCTTCGTTTTTGCAGTCAAGTGATTTGATGGTTGATCTGCTGCAGCTCGCGCGCGGCCGTGAGCACATTCTGCACGTAGTTGTTGGGATCGAACACGATCCACTGCGCTTTATCCTCCCGGGGCGTCAGCACGACGCAGCTTGCAACGATACTTGGTGCCAGAAGCGGGCGAAGACGATTCATGACAGATCTCTTTTCTTGACGAGTTGCGGAATGAGATTGCAGGCCCAGCCGAGGTCGCGCGCCCTAAGCCAGCCGGTGACAAACTCGTCCCGTCCGTGCTCGGCAAGTACACGCACGATGAGGGTCTGGTCCTATTTGGACGACTCGGCCGCAAAGGCCAGCGATTTCGCCAAGGACAAGTCAACAGCAGGTTACGCGGCGCGACTGTCGTAGTAGTATTGCAACGATACTTGCTACCAGAAGCGAGCGAAGACGATTCGTGACAGCTCCCTTTGCTTGACGAGTTGCGGAATGAGATTGCAGGCCCAGCCGAGGTCGCGCGCCCTAAGCCAGCCGGTGACAAAGTCGTCCCGTCCGTGCTCGGCAAGCACACGCACGATGAGGGTCTGGTCCGATTTGGACGACGCGGCCGCAAAGGCCAGCGATTTCGCCGAGGCCAAGTCAAACAGCCGGTTGCCGCGGGGCGACTGGCAATAGTAGTCGCGCTTGGGAATTGCGCGGGCGAGGATGTCAGATCTGCCGCTCGTTCAGCCCAAGCTCTGCTAGATCACCATAATCTGTGGCTCGATGGCGCAGTGATCGGGAAGACGGATCCGGGTCGGACAGCTCTTGATGATGTCAGGTACAATTGCGGAGCCGTCGATATCAGCAAGCGATTGGGTCGGAAACACGACCAAGGCGTTCTTCTTGCGAATCGGCATCATCGAGCGCAAGCCATCGCTCATCGATGATGAGCAGTGTCGGCCGACCGTCAAAGCTCGGGGTAACAAGTAGGCAAGAACAGCCGGCGCGTGACGGAGGTGCCGATCAATCCATCGGTCTCGAATACCTGGACGGAGGCCTCTCCCAGCCGCTCACTAGAATTTTTGCCGGAGTGAGCTGAGGTCCGGCCATCCATCTCGACGGCCTCCATAATCATGGATGCCGAATTCGCCCGGCATGTAGTCTCGATTGACGAAGTTTAGGACGATGGGTGCGAGATGCCCGCGTTCGGGTTTAATCGGATGGCTCTGATCGACATCGGTTTGGCGATATGACGGGCCTGGATATGTGCGGACGTCAGCGACAACGCTACACCCCTTGTCTCTCTCGCAATCCGCCATATGTCATCCGCACCAAACTGCACACGCCGAAAGAATGGCAAGGCCGAGCGCTTCATCCAAACCGCGCTTTTGGAATTGGCTTACGTCAAGCCTATCCCACCTCAGATCAGCGGGCCGAAGAGCTGCCGATCTGGCTACAACGCTGGCACGGACCCACGGTGTTGTAACTCAAACACCGATCAGCAGGCTCGGTTTGACCAGGGACAAACTCTTGAGGCTCCACAGCTAGAGCTGCAGATACAGGGTTCGTGTAGCTCCTAACAATTCTTGCAATTGCGACTCGAAATGTTGAAGCGCCAACGCGACTTTCCGCGAGCGCTGACCTGCAGGGGATGGCTGAAATTCGCAGGTCGGAAAGGCCAGCGGCGATCGTTGGGATTTATCTCACGAACCCACAGCGGACCGGACAGCACGCCTTCATCTACTTGGTCGGAACGACGGCCTCAGGGCAGACAATAAAACCTTCGTATCATACGTGCATCCCTTTGGATCCTCGACGGTTACCTACGTTCAATTGAGCGTCGATCGCGATGGTCTTAGCTCGGGTATGCGGTGGCGCCTCGCGCTTATCGCCGCCCTCCTTGGGCGTTCCTCCCTATACTGGGGCGGTCCCTGGCAACGCGGGCGGTCATTCTTTCTGTTGCTATGCGCAGTTTCCGTCCCCTTAGCTCCCAATTAAACGGGACTGCGAATTCGCACTCTTTACCGAGATATTTGCAATTCACATCTCTGACGCTCACAATTTCCGCTAGCAAGTTAGGCCGCTGTGCTGACATTTGTGTCGTCGTCCAATGCGCTCGTTGCGCGACGTTGATTATCCTAACGGTTGGTGCCTAAACAACATGCACCTGTTTGCGAAGCTTTTTTGATGTAGAGCAACAATTTTCCGCAGACGCCGCGACCGCACTCTTCCGGAGCTTGCGGTTCTATCTTCCCGGCGTGGTCCTTCCAACGCCTGCACCTTGCTGGTGTTCTATGGCTGCAGTATCGGCCTATCGTCTCTGGAGATTGTCCGATGACGCTGGCAGGTTCCACACTCGCGGCAGCTCCGGTATCCATAGATCGAGAATCAAGATGCGAGCAGATGTAACGCCGGTCCAAGGACCGAGAGCTCGAGTGCCCTGGCCGGTTGCTCAACGTCTCAATGATGCCAGCTGCCCACAATCGCGGTAGACTAGGCAAAAGAACCGACGCCAAAGTCAATCGACCAGATCGAAACGGCAGAGGATGCCGCACAGGTGCAGCCCAAAGCCCGGACACTTCAAGGCTTTGGTGTTTTTCACTACTTTACAAAGCTACATCGTACCCTGGCAGATCACCGACGTTGCGCTTGAAGCTCGCAAGCAGCTTGTCGGCTCGGGAGTGGTCGCCCAGGGGATGCAGCGCGCCGAGTTGGTTGCCGCCACACTTTCAGGTTCCGCGCCTGTCCGGCAAAGCGCTTGCAGGAGACGGCGCTCGTGTACTCTTCCTGGTCCTCGGTGGCACCTACTGGGCGCTGCGTGGCAATTTTACTCGGCCGGCGACACAGCGCCGCCAATGAGCTCACGACAAAGGACTATGCGGCGCTCCCCAAGGGACGTGCGAGACTTGAACCGCCTAGCTGGACGATCCATACGACGATGCGCTTTTGTGGCCAAAAGGTTCCAAATTCGACTGCGATCGTCGGCTTCTTCGATTACGCATTTATCGCATCTGATGCCGACCGTCAGTTCCGCGACAGGCTGTCGGGGACACAACACGTCCGTTCGAAAACGTCCGATGAATTAAGCTATTGCTAGTGGCACGAGCATTGAAGGGGGGCTTTGGTTCAACTTGCTCAAGGACCGTTAATGATGACCTACAAGATTATGGCCTCGATCTTTTTGGACGAGGGTACAAGTCGAAGATTCAGAGGTGGGAGCGCTCCGTGCGTCAGAAGCGGCCAGGTGACGCCATGGCCGCTCTGACAAAAAAGCCAGCGGCAATACGCGTGGTGCTGCCCTTCGTGTTCCGGCACTGGCTGAAGCAGCCGGGGCGCAGCCTCATCGTGGCCGGCGGCCTGCTGGGCGCGACCGTTGCCGACCTGTTCATGCCGGTGTTCTCTGGGCACCTGATCGATGCGCTGATGCGCGGCCCATCCGATCCCGCCGGGCGTCACGCGGCGCTGGTGGCGCTGGCCGGAATCGTGGCGCTGGGTGCAGCCTCCATGGTGCTGCGGCTGACCGGTCTCCAGGCCATCATGCCTTTCACGCTGAAAATCATGTCCGAGGTCGCCGAAGGCGCCTTCATGCGCGTGCAGCGCTTCTCGACCGACTGGCACGCCAATTCCTTCGCAGGATCCACGGTGCGCAAGGTCACCCGGGGCATGTGGGGGCTCGACCTGTTGAATGACAGCATATTGATGGCGCTGGCGCCCTCGCTGCTGGTGCTGATCGGTTCGATGATCCTGCTCGGCCTGCACTGGGCCTCGCTTGGCGCGGTGATCGCGCTCGGCGCGCTGGTCTATGTCACGATGACGGTGCTGTTCTCGACGCGCTACATCGCGCCGGCCGCGCGCGTCTCCAATGCCTGGGACACCAAGGTCGGCGGCACACTGGCGGATGCGCTCACCTGCAACGCCGTGGTGAAGTCGTTCGGCGCGGAGGCGAGCGAGGATGCGCGGCTTGCCCGCGTCGTCAACCGCTGGCGCGTGCGCCTGCGGCGGACCTGGCTGCGTTATAACTACACCGCAATGTCGCAGCTCTCGCTGCTGCTGGCGTTACGTGCCTCCGTGATCGGCGGTTCGGTGCTGCTGTGGATGTCGGGGCACGCCTCGCCTGGCGACGTGACTTACGTGCTGACGAGCTATTACGTCATTCACGCCTATTTGCGCGACGTCGGAATGCACATCAACAACCTGCAGCGCTCGATCAACGACATGGAGGAGCTGGTGGCGATCCACGACGAGCCGATCGGGATTGCGGATGCGCCGGACGCGCGGCCGATCGCGATCGAGCGCGGTGAGCTCGTGTTCGACGACGTCACGTTCCATTATGGCGGCCATCACGCGCCGCTCTATGAGGGACTGTCGGTCACGATCCGCGCCGGCGAACGCGTCGGTCTCGTCGGTCGCTCCGGCTCCGGCAAGACAACCCTCATCAAGCTGGTGCAGCGGCTGTATGACGTCTCGGGCGGTCGCATCCTGATCGACGGGCAGGACATCGCCAAGGCCACGCAGCAATCGCTGCGCGGCCAGATCGCGGTCGTGCAGCAAGATCCGATCCTATTTCACCGCTCGCTCGCCGAGAACATCGCCTATAGCCGGCCCGGCGCCAGGCCGGCGACGATCGAGCAGGCTGCGCGGCTCGCCAATGCACACGACTTCATCGTGCGTCTGCCGAAGGGCTACGGCACGCTAGTCGGCGAGCGCGGCGTCAAACTGTCGGGTGGCGAACGGCAGCGCGTGGCGCTCGCGCGCGCCTTCCTGGCCGATGCGCCGGTGCTGATCCTGGACGAGGCGACCTCGAGCCTCGATTCGGAATCGGAGGCGCTGATCCAGCAGGCCATGGAGCGGCTGATGAAAGGCCGCACCTCGATCGTGATCGCGCACCGGCTGGCGACGGTGCGCGGCCTCGATCGCATCCTGGTGTTCGACCGCGGACAGATCGTGGAGCAGGGCAGGCATACCCTGCTCGCCGCCAAGACCGGCGGCATCTATCGCAACCTGTTCGAGCGCCAGACGACTGAATTGGGCTGCATAATCTCCGCTGTGGAGTAGGTGGGTGCACTGTTATGGCATACCAATTGCCTCTTGGAGCTTTCTGCGCAAGCGCGTGTGGGACGTGCAGCCCTGTTCCTCGAAGGTCAGCTCGGAGATGACGGCGCAACATTGGTTGGATGCGGTCGGAGGGGGCTGGCGATCCCGACCCAAGGCAGCAGCATGCAATTCTCGGGCGTGGATTGGGACGCCGATGCGTGACATCGTGCGCGACTATGTGGAGCATTTGGCGGATGATGATGCCGTGCTGGTGATCGACCGGACCGCCTTTCCCAAGCAAGGCAAAGCATCATGCAGTGTGACGCGACGAATACACTGGTTCGGCAGGCAAGATTTACGAAATGCCACATCGGAGTCTTCGCTACCTAAGTTTCGCGTCATGGTCATCCGTTCATGGACCGCGTCAAGGAAGGACCGACGATGCGGACTAGCGTGGTACGGCGCGCTCCGCGCAAGTTCGCTTCTGAATCAAAGGAATGGATCGCCACGATTGCCCCAAGCTGCTGAGGCCATCTCGGAGCCTCGTCGGGAGGCAATAAGAGGCAGCACCCGATGAGCGCAACACAAAGGGAAGTGCAGTTGCAGCCTAACGACCGATTCCTTGAACTTGGCGGTGATGGAACGAGACGTTTGTTTGTGGATTCCTCGTTGGAATAGACTGAACGAGGAGTTTTATCATGGGAGGATGGCGGCAAGCGATCGAGGTGGCGAGCAAGGCCTGGCTGGTGTCTCTGGCGTGCGACAAGGCCAAGGAGCATGGTTATCCGCACGAGTTGTGGACGACGCGGCTGTTGGCCCGCCATGCCGCGAGCACGGACCACTGTCTCGCCCGTCTGGTTCAGGGCACAGTGTGCAAGCTTCTCGGGCAGGAGGAAATCAAACCGCAAAAGGTGCGCTACTTATCTTGGCGGCGCCGAGTTCGAGCAGAAGATGGCGGAGGTTCTGTATGTCTATCGCGAGGTCCAGATCCTGAAAAAGGCAGCCAACCGGTCGAAGAAGTCGGACAAACCGGTAGCGATCGTCTCCTACGATGAGAAGCCGGGTATCCTGCCGCAACGACAGCGACGGATCTGCCACCAGTGCCGGGCGGGCATGCGACCTTCGCGCGCGATCATGAGTAGTCGTCCGTGAGCAAGGCTCTAAGCGATTGAGCAGGAGTCAGTTTTTCGGTTGCGGTGGCATTTGAGATTGCAGGGATTGGGGGCTTGA
>NZ_JBVVPC010000092.1:0-11517 GCF_055807355.1 Bradyrhizobium sp. Ken01 | reverse complement strand
GCAGCCTCCATCCTTGGCACGGCGACGCGAATCTACTGCGAATCTATGATTGCGAACTTGTGACTCAGGACACTAGCAGAGAGCCGGCTCCATTGTATCGATGAGCCCAGACCTAAGTACCGCCCGTCATTACATTGGAACATTTATTGCTGTTGTATTCTCGATGTTTTGACATCCACGGTCCCACAGCAAGTGAGCCGACTTCACAAGTTTGTCGAGGTTGGACACGGCAAGCGCGCGGGCCGCGTAGCCTATACGTTCTCCTTGCTTTCCTTCCCGAACCGACAGCGGACCTCGACTGGAGCCAAGTCGCCGGTTCAGTCCTGCCGGCAAAGTGTTTAACGACGCGAGCTCGAAACGGGTGTTCGAAGCGGCGGTGGAATTGTGAGCCCGTCGTAACAAGTCGGACGCGATCTGACGGCGCCCTCATCGAACGAGGCCAGCAAGATGGCCCCACAGTCTTGGTGTTCCCGAATTAATCGTTTTCCGCAGCATCAAGCTTAACTAGTGAGTTTTGTTGCTGGAATGCGACTAAACATTAACGTCGTCGGTTGCCAGAACTAACGTCCTCCAAACAGCACCGCATATGATCAAGCTAGATCGTCCCGATAACATCCCGACCGGCGGGCCCGATTGGGCAACGTTCTGGCACCTTTGGTTTGTCGTGTTTCCGCGCAGATCCATCTCAGGCAAGCTCGTGCGGGGATTGGTGTGGCGGCGGTATACTGGTCGCTCCTGGGTTTACAAGCGGTTTGTGGGGTACGACGCAGATCCAAAGCCTCCTGTTCAGACTTGATCGCGACGACCTCGGTGGAAACGACCTTGGCTCTCCTCGATGACCCTTCCAAGGGAGCGACGCGCAGTCGAACGAGAGTGGCTTCAAGGCGGCGTTATGCTCTTGGTGGCAGGCCGTATAGTGGAGCCACCCTGCTCCTTGCGTGATCTGTCAGCTCAACATGCAAGCGTTCGGTTAAACGGTCTTCTGCTTCTGCCGATCGACTTCGCTGTCTCCTTTGACGAATTTCGTACCGTCGTGATTGTCGATTGATCTGGCGCGATGGCGATTTCGCCGGGCTTACTTTCCGACGCTAACGATATGCATGATCGATGAACCATGCCGAGAGAACGCACGTGAACCAACCACATCTTGCAGGCGAAAGCAGGTTGATTCGAGCAACTGACGCGGCTCGCATGTCGCCAACCGTGCCTTCAGCGGTGGTTGCCGCCGTCTAAAGCGTCGGTGATGTTTAGATTCTCGATGTGACGGAAAGTTAGATCCGATGTGTGCACTTAGCGAACGACGACGGGCTATGCGGAAACGGTTCGACCAAACCGTGTTGCTCTCAATTCCGACGACGCCGTCCGGCCGTGCGCACTTCGTAACTTGACCGCTCTTGGAGCAGGGCTTCGGTTGCCAGGAATTCTGGTTGTCCCGAAGCAGCTTGAGTTGTCCTTATGAATTCCAAACAAGATTCGCATGTCATTTGGTGTGGCGCGCAAGATGACTTGGCGGGCTCAAGGTTCGTATATTAGTCGATGCCCGACAGGGGCCGAACGGCAAACGTCATCTGGTCTGTCACGTGGCGCGGGTGGTCGGCTCTACATTTGCAGAGGCGAACGCGACACGTCTCGGGCTTCTGAGCAGCCGTGCGACGAGAATTGAAAGTCGCGTCAGCGATGCGCTAAGCTAGCTCATCCCCGGAAGAGCTGAATCAGCGATGCCGGCGGAGCGTTCTTGGTCGCCTGCAGCGGGCCGCCGTTCGTTCGTACAGCAGACACGAGATCGCAATGAACAGGACTTTGAGCTCGCCCGGATTGCAATAGCTGCAGGCAACCTCGACAAGCTTGGCCCACTATCGGTGAAGCGGCAAACCGCCACAACGCGGGAAAAATTGAAGGCACGGAAACCTGTTGCATCGTTGCGGCGCCTACAAACATCCTTATTTCTGTCCGCGCATCCTCGTTTTGCGGCCACAAATCCCACTCACGAATGCGTGACCGCATCGAGGGGAGAAAAAGTATGCGCGTACAGCGAGCAGGCACTACGCCTAGGGGCGAAGAGCATTTCACAAGCATTGATCAGCTCCAGCTCGATCTAGCGGGCTTCAATCGATGTATCGAGATTTTGGAAAAAGCTGATGCCGATCCTCATGACATCGAGTTGCTCACCACTCATGCATTGATGCTTGCGGAGCGAATTGACCAGGTGCGTTGGTCGCGGCCGGCGGAAGCCTTGGGCTGGCTGTTCGAGAGAGCGACGCTGCAGCGTCGATAAAGACTGAGACTCACAGCGGACCGGTCTTATTCTTATGACCCCTCTTGCCGGCGCAAGGGTCCCTCTGCGCAGAGGGCTGCCTGCGGCTCTGGATGCTTCTGAATGTGGATGCAACAGGCATGCGGCACATTAAGGCGGAGGACGACTGCGGCGATGGCGGTAGTGAGTCGAAACTCTTCAAGCGTGTCTTGTGTATGTGACCCATGCGGTTCATTGCGGGAAGCCAGGACGCCTAATCTGCACAAGCATCCCGGTCCGTGAGGACGAGTGATCCCACGAAGAAGCCGCGCGTTCCAGTAGGTTGGAGAGATAGGACCGGTGGTCGTCGCCGAGCGCGCTGAACGTTCGGACGCCGCTGTGTTGCCCGTTCGGCATTGCCTTTTTTGCCCGATCGAGCCGTCCTTACGACGAGCGTACAGAATAACCGTGTTGTCTCGCGTATATTCGTGGCCATGCGGGAAACGGGTTCTCGTGGATACAGCTTTGCCACTGTTGTTGTGCTTGCACCTTTGACAATCCTCATTCGCACCAGGCGAGGAGGTGTCTGTCCGATCTGGGCGTGCCTATGTGGGTCTTGCAGACACTTGAAGCCGTCGCTCTCGGTGTGAGCGGGGCAAGAAAAGCGCCGGCAGCTATGCCCATTTGGAGGCAGGTCGCGGAAATCCGATTCATCAGGCCCAAGACGTAGGCCCGTCTCTTGACTGCACTGTCAGTGCGACGGAATTCCGAAGCGATGAAGTTGATCGGCTGTCCGGCCATAACAGCCCTGCGGAGAGCACGTCCTCTTCGTCAGTCCAGTCGCGCGTAAAGGGGGCTCACCGCCAAAGATCCAAAGAAAAGCCAGAAGCATTTTGGTTTTTAAGCTGGGACGATCGTGAAAGGCCAGCCCGCTCGCATATTGATTAGTCTGCGACCTTATCGCTTGGGAATGAACGCGACTGCTGTGCCTTCGCCAATATTAGACCGTCCGCGGATTTCACCGCAACGCTATAGCTGTAGGTGTCTGGGTTGCAGGGCGCCCATGTTCTAATCGAACCTGCGGGGAGGATGCCATTTCGGGGGAGGGGAACCTCTTGTCCGCCCAGTTCCGTCCCTCTTTGTGCAAAATGGACCAGGATCCAGGTACCTCCCAATGGAACGTCCTTGAGGCGAAGTTCTGGACTTTCAAATGAGCCGTTGCATGCTGACGTGCCTCGGAATGAGAAGCTCACCGTCATTTGCTGGGGCGCGCCTTCGGGCGCAATCGGAATCTTCTGTGCAGGAGAAACGGAGGGCTTTGGCGTAGTTTGGGCCGCAGCAGAAGCGACGGACACCAGAAGCAGGATCAGAACTGAAAATATTGTCATCAGTGTGCATAGCACAACGCGAAAGCTGAGTCTGATTCCTTTATTACTTCCTTAAGGGGTCCACCACCTCTCCCAACCACGGGGACCCGCGAAGATGTCAGTATGATGCTGAATTCCGAGGTAGAGGCTCAGTTGCCTTACTGAGATTGCCGATGGCTCGACTCAAAGCTTGAAAATCCCCCTGTCGCATTGCTTGGACTTCTTTATCAATCAGATACTTTATGCGCTGTTCATCGTGGAAGATTGCGGCATCACGCAACATCTTTGAGCCAGGGCCGGTCGCGTGAGCGCCGGCGGCGAATATGAACACGAGCGTTACAACCGAGCAAATTCTCATCGGAGCTCGATTGTCCAAAAATATGGCAGCACGAGGACTGCTGCACAGCTTGCGACCCCCGCGCCGGGCAAATGCAGCAAACGGATGCGGGGCGGCAGCGCAACGGGCGAAGGCGACTGCAATTGCTTTAAGCGTGTTCCTAGAATCCTCATCGTTGATGAGAGGGGACTAGACGAGGAATGTTCCGGAAGCGCTTCGCGGAGCGGTAAACCGTGTCGTTCACCGAGGCATTCTCCGTCGGCTGCGGGGCACACTCCTCAAGCCGCCCACCGCTGACGGCCCTCCGGTCGGCTCTGCCTCCCTCCGTCCCGTCAGCGACGGAACAAACCTGCAACCGGCATCATGAGCCCAAGGTGGGGAAAGTTCTTCATGCCCCAAGGGGGCTTCCGGACAGCGTTTGACACACTAATCAATTTCCGCCTGCCCCGTTAATATTCCGTAAACCTTGTTGTGGCCGAATTGTCAGGCCGCAGGACTGGAGACCTTACGGCGCTTTGGGTCGAGAAGCCCGCTGGATGAGTCTGCTAGCGGGCTTCTTTTCTTTTGGTGGTCGAGAAACTCATAAGTCATAAGGCCCACCCCGGCGAAAGCGAAGCGAGATATAGTCTACGAAGTCGGCATGGGCTGCGGTAGCTTCCCCAAGAAGGCGAGGAGCGGATGAGCAATCCTGAAACTGTCATTCGAAATTGGACTCCCGGGGAGGATGAGAAACTGCAGACACTCGCCGCAGCCGGCTGCAGCGTCGATGAAATAGCGGCCAAACTCCAGCGCACCAAGGCGGCAGTTTATTCCAGGGCAAATCGTTTCCGTATTTCGTTTCGATATTCGAGAACCGCTCCGAGATGAACGCGAAGATTACGGATGCAAGTAGTTTCTCCGTCTCCATCTTCGTGCTCGAGGCTGATCGCAAGCCCGTCCTGGCTGTAGCAGCCAAAACACACGCTCAAGCGGTGCAATTTTGTACCGATGAGAGGGTTCGGACGGTTCTCCGAGAAGCCTCGTTGTCCGATGACTATTCTATTCTGAGAGTTCGGATGTCGCGGTCGGCCGAGCGGGCGCGCTACCACGAGCAACGGGACTTAGGATCCGCAATCGGCTGGCTGCATGCCGCCTATATGGTCGACCCGGCTGTAGCTGAGGACTAAGCGGCAGGCCCAGGAGGTCAGATGCCGAGAAATGGAAGAAAGACCTTGATGCGCCTCGCTAGCATCGGTCTCGGTTTGGCTCTTGCTTGCTGGGCGATTTGGGCTTCCGGTGAGGATGTGTTGCGCTGGGCGGGACTGCTGAAGCCCGCTGCGAATTGATGGGATTGCCGGGCTTAACCCCCACCCCAGTTGAACCATTAAATCTTCTGCTGCCGTTGCCGTTTCGCCGGGTATGACTCGAACGGGCCGCTCTCTCGACAGCGCCTGTGACGCCGCGTCACGTGCCAGCGGCCCCCTGGTCAAATTGGTGTCAGGCTTCCACAAGCACGGTGGTGTGCAAACTCCCAGAAAAAGGCGGCGCGCGAGACCTCTTGAAGGCTTCGTGGACGCAGCTTGATTCTCATCGGGTGAGTCCGACATGCGCTCCAGCCGCTAATGAGAGATTGCCGGCTGGCTCTCGAACGCGCGACTTACCTGCAAAATTAGCTCCAACTCCTTGCAACACTTAAAGGGGATCGGTACGCTTTCCTCCGGCGGGCTGGGGGGCACGCAGATGAAGCTGCGCGATTATCTGTACAGGCGGGCACCAGATCGACTGCAGCGGGCGCGCAGCGCGGGAGAGGTGCGCGGGGCGCTGGAAGCGAAGCTGTTCCGAGTAAGCCGATCCGGCAAAGCCCCCGACTACTATCAGGCTCTTGAATGGTTACAAGCGGTCGTCGACGAAGGTCGGAGCGAACTCGAGAACCAGCGTGCTTCCGAACGCGAATTGGAAGCTTGGGAAATGTCCTGCCGCATTGCGTTTATGATCCGCCTTGCCGACTGGCACGCGAGCATGCCTAGGCAGGGAAGATGGTGACGCCATCAGGTTGCTGGACGCGGTGAACAAGCGTCGCCGTGCCGCTGCTGCTTGCCAGAAGAGGCTTCCTAAGTCCCCTGTATGCGTGGCGCTGGCCGCTTAAAGGGGCTGCCCAAATTTTCCGGCGTTCGATCGTGGTAAGATTTTGCCTCGTCATGCTCAAGGTCAGGATCGGGTTGGCGCCAGGCAGCACATCTAGCGGTGCCGGATTTGCGTATGAGCGCTGGTGCGGCGGGCGCTCTAGCCCCGTTGGCCTCATTCCGCTTGGGGATAAGGCAGATTGCCCCCGGTCAAATTGGGCGAAAAGCGCTGTAATGCGTGGTGAGTCGAGGGTTGCAGTATGCTACTACTTCTTCTCGCGTCCATTGTGGTCGGCGCGCTGCTTTTCATAGCGTTTTGCCGCTAAAGCGTGCCATACACCTGTTGCCGCAAATCCTCAATCTGACGCCAAATTGCGGGCTTCAGACAGGATAGCTTTGACTGTGCAAGAGCAGCGCGTTCACCTCTCACACTCGGAGGTGGAGCATGCTCACCTGGCTTCTGGTCCCTTTCATTGCCGTGAGTGCGGCGGTCTTGATCGCGCACGCGGTCGATGCTGTACGCTCATGGCGACGACCAAGCTGAAGTCGGGCATTGAGCAGCCACCTAGCTCGTCAGCGTCCCCGCCAAGGCCGCAGCAGTCCGGCCAAGATCGGCGCGCATAGTAAAGGCGGACGGCGCTAACGCCGTCGAATGGCGGAGATGGATGCTGCTTGCGACTTCGCTAATATTTGGAGAAACGCCAATCATAGGCGAAGCGAGGACATTGCCCAATCGATCGCTGAAGCGCTGCGCTCAGAAAAAAATCCCGCGAACGTTGAGTAGCGCCTGCCGCCAAACGTCAGCAGGGCGTAAAGCGCAGGATGTTACACCGTGGCGCCGTCAACCCCTGGGCGGCGGCGCGTGCTGGAGTCCGCAGCACCGATCGGCCGTACATCTTAAACCCCGCCCTTTTCGGGGTAAGCCGCCCCTCGGCCCGCATAGGCTGGCGACGTGACGGCTCATTTCGGTGACGGTGCGTTATCGGCAAAGTTTTGACCGTAGGCCTATGTCGCAATTTCGCCCCGACTCGCTTTGAGGTTCCTCGGCTAGGAAAGGGGAGGATGCGATGAGACCGACGGTCTACGACCTCTACCAAATGAAAGATGAGCGGCTGCCGAGAGGTGTGCGAGAGGTTTGGTTGCACACATATCCCGGCGAGAAGCCCGCGACAGACTATTGGATATTTGTAGGTGTCGAACGGCACCCGAGTCGATTCACGATAGCTGAGATGGAAGAGCAGGGTTTCTCCTATCGGGAAATCCCAATCCGGCTGAACAACGCGCGCCTCCGGTACCGAAAGCACAAATGACTTCAGGCACAGCTGTTGCCAGTCATCGCTCAGGAAGCACTGATTTCGCTACGTCCGTGCCAAACTGGAGCAAAGACATGAACCCGGTATCTCGTTTTGAAACGCCTTGTGCTGACAAGACCACCCTCAGGGTGCAAGCCTTGCTTGCCGACCTTAAGGGAAGGGTTGGACTGCTTAACTCCGATATCGTCGAGGAAGAGGAACGGACCAAGGTCCATGATGTCTCCGCATCCGATTACTCGATTCTCGCCCGAAACCTACGGGGCCGGCGTGACAACCTCTTGGCCACGATCACAGTCCTGCAAGGGCAGCTGGCCGGGGCAGAGCGGCGGGCGGCCTAAGATCGGGCCGCAAACATAGCTTCTCCCCGTCTTCAGTCGAGGTCGGCTTTCATGAAGGAGACGAGAAGAGGGTTTGCGAACCCCCATACTGGTTATCTCTTCTATCGCATGGAGACAGCTCTGTCTTCGCGTCCGCTCACGACGTGATCTCGGTGGAAGGGGCCGGTTGGCTGAGATTCCTCGGCTCCCTTAGCCCGTCAAATGGGGGCGGGTGGTCATTCGCTGACGACGGAAAGGAATAAGGATCCAGGTGTGGTTAATCCCGTCCAATCATAGGATCGTCGAGCACGCGAACACGGCCACCGGCGCCAACAGAGTACTGCACGCCCCCTCGTCAGCCCGGTGGCGGCTCAGAGAGTGCGTTCAACTCACCAACAAAGCTATCGAGGATATTGCGTTTTGCATGAGCAAGGACGGTCGCGGCCGACTGAGCGATGTATCAACTTTCGGTTGAGCCTCATTTTCTATGGACCGGTCCACGCTAGCGGGACGTCCTCGGATCACTCACGCTGCCCGACAGAGCGACGGCTCGCCGCGCATCGACATCCTCTGTGATAACAAGAGCGCAGTCTTCGCACCTGAACAGTCGGCGCCCGGCATGGTCACCTAAGTACCTCATCGGCTGTAAGCAAAGCTCACACCCCCGAATGGCGTGCGCACCATCGCCGAAAATGAGTTTCATCCCGAATCCCCCTGCGCCCAGCGAATAAGAATCTGATTCGCGTCGAAGGGGAAGATGCGGGTCAAGCGAGTTGCGCTTTTGTACCCATTACGTTGTATTCGAACGCGACGCCCTCAGGATCGTTTTCCTCGAACCATGCTTCAGCAGCGTCGAGCGTTAAGAGACCTTGATGTGATGTGATCGACGTCGCCAACCAGTTTAGCGGTTTTCACGTAACGAAGACGGTGATGGTTCCTCTTCAGCTTGCGTCGGCCCAGTGCGGCTCGTCGCCTTGCTCAATTCGGAAACGTCGTGCTGGTTCAATGCCCGCATGATGCCACGCGAGCCACCACAGTAACGCCACCATACAACCGCCTCTCAGCGGTGGAATCGCGGTTTCCGGTACCGGCTTGTCCCGGTATGTCCAAAACGAAGCGAGGCTGAAATTGCTTGGCCTAGCCTTGGCCGCTTCAGCAGCGCGACCATTGCCAACCACATCGCGAAGCGGCTCAACGTAGTCCCGTGTCCACACGTTGCACGATATGCAATCCAGCCCAAGTCGGTAGGCCTTGTGGTCTTCCTCAACGCCCGTCGCCTCGCTGGCTGACGGCTCGACTGCACCGCAACAAACGTCAATTTGTTCGAAGCGTTAATAAACGCGCCATGAGACGGAGCGCTTTCCTTGTTAGAAGTCCCTGGGTTCGTTCCACAGTCGTGGCTCTCTTGTTCGAGGTCTTGAGCGCGGATAGCCAAGTCCACCAGCTTGGCCGGTGATCACATGTCTGGACGCTAAGCGGGCCACGCGGGCGTGAAACGGCCGCAAGGGGCAGGGTGATCATGGAATATTGGTTAAGCGCGGCACGTCCCGAGCAGAGACAAAATCTGTTCACTCTCTTTTGCTGCTCCTTTTGTAGGTTTCTTGTAAAACGTCTAGAACATTGAGCGTTTTTGGAACAGATGCGCGTTGGAGGCGATATGAATAGTCCGAAGAAGCTGCGCCGTCAGATTCGGAACAAGCGGGCGGCTGGATGTGACGGCTGCGGCCAAAACTATTGAACTTGCGACAAGCTGGGATGGGTTCAATGACTAGGCGGCTAAACTATTTGGATTCAATCCGAGGGCTTGCCGCTTGCCTGGTCTTGCTTCACCATTCTTGGATCTCCAGCACGGATCAGCTAGACGCGGGATTCAGCCACGCGCTTTCATCATCCGCAACTCTATTTCACTACATCATAGATAAGCTGCTTGCCGGTCGCGTAGCAGTAATCATTTTCTTCGTGTTGAGCGGCTTCGTTTTGACTATCTCTCTGCAAAAGCGCCCCCTTTCGTACGTCAGTTTTGCATGCAAACGTTTTTGCAGGATTTATCCGGCCTTTGCTGTGGCGATAACGCTAAGCTATGTGCTCCATTATTGGATCGGCGCTCCACACAATTTTCAGAACCCGTTTCTGGATGCGATGAGTGAAGTGGACTTATCACTTCACGGCTTGCTCAGGCATTTGTGTTTGCTGGGAACACAGGAAGATATGCGCCTGGACATTGTTATGTGGTCGTTGGTCCACGAGTTGCGAATTTCCTTTCTCTTCCCTTTAATCTTCGCGTCTGTGGTCCAATACCGCGCGATAGCCGTTGCAGCTTACGGCCTTTTTTCTCTCGGTTGCACCATGCTGTCCTATATGCTCACGGGGCAGATCTCCAACGGTATTGAGGGCAGTGTCCCCGCATCTCTGTTGGCTTCGGCGTTCTTCATTGTATTCTTCGCGGCCGGAGCCTGGTTGGCGGTCGAACGGGAAGCAGTCGTATCCGCTGTTTCGAAGTTATCTGGTGCTTCTAGATTTATCGTCATTGCTGCGGTCGTGGGATGTCTACTCAAGTCTGGCCGCGATCCACATGCCTTGACCGGGATCATCTCGGATTACGTCGTTGGGCTCGGCGCTGTTGGACTTGTAGCGCTTGCTCTCGGCGTGAATCGATTTCAATGCATGTTGAATCATCGCACGTCAGTCTGGTTTGGTGAGATTTCGTACAGTTTGTATCTTATCCACGTGCCCATTCTGTATGCTCTATCCCAGCTGTTCCGACTCGACTCAAATCTCCTGCTGTTAAATCTGGCGATAGTGGTAACCTCGCTTGCGGTTGCTTACGTCAGTTTTTGTTATGTCGAGTTGCCTTCGATCAGGCTTGGAAACTGGATCATTTCGAATGGCGAGACAGCTCGGCGGGCGCAACGTCCGATTTGACGCGGCTTAAACGTAAGTGATGCGCCGACGGCCCACTGCTGGAAGGAATTCTTGGTCCGTGTGGGTGGAAGTCCGGCTCAGGGCACTCGGAATGTCGAAGCAATTTAGCTCGAGGGCCGCAGCGTGGCTCGTCAGCTAAACTTTAATCTGAACAGCCGAGGCAGACGAGTTTCGTTAACTTCGCAAAGCTGTTTGTCGTGGGGCGCTCATCATCTGATGCTTGTATTCGGGACGGGCACCGATGTGATCCAGTGCCGTCGCGATTGGATTCATTTTTCTCCAATGGACGTGGACGCTTTTGTTCTTGTTGGTGGCAAGTCGACTGCGATCTTGGCCCTGCAGTCGTTCAGGCGTGATCATTTTTGCAATCCCCTGTTGCTGAGGCGGAACAAGGACCGAAGGGAAAAAACGGTATTAGGCAACCGCTTCGGTTCGCCGAGGCGTTTCTGTCGGTTGCTGGTGGGCCACGTTCATTTAAAAGGGTCGCTGTCGACCCCGGGTTCCATTTTGGTCAGGAACAAGTGGCAATTCATCGAGTTGCAAAAGGCATTGCGTTTGGATTGAGGGGCGGAGAATGTTGCGGAGCTTGGGGCCTGATAGTTGTCTGGTGTGTGATCTTCCGCTCGAGATAGTCAGCATCCAGTTCAGGGTTCGGGGTGTCCAGGCTCTAAGTGTATGCCCCAATTGCGGCGTTGCCTCTGCTGACGATATCCCACCCCTGCTTACACCTATGCTGAAGCGCTGGTGGGCGGCTCGATCGCGCCAAGCTAAGAGTTCCGATCTTCGCTTGGTATCCTCGTCGGAAAGCACGACAGCGCCTCTTTGAGAGTGAGCGTACGGGGGCTTCTAGGTATCCCTCCGGCGGCGGCCGCCTTGTTTAGTTTGGGAGGCGGCCCGAGGATTTGACCTTAAGTCTAGCTTTAAGG
>NZ_JBVVPC010000091.1:0-11722 GCF_055807355.1 Bradyrhizobium sp. Ken01 | reverse complement strand
AAACTTGTTCGTCGTCTTGCTTGTCATGGCTCCATCCTCTCAGGAGTTGGAGCCTCCGGCAAACCCGGGGCGGTTCAAAGGACCTGCCGCTCGAAATATGAGACGGGGCCGCCGGAGGTCGCGAGGCAATTTCTCTCTAACAATTACACCCAGCTTAAGGCGTGGGCAGCCGCCATCAGAGCCGAGCCGCTCGCGATCGAGGGACGCGGCCGGATCAAACAAGCTCGCCGACCGCGATGAACTTGAGCTGTGCATCACGTCGAACAAATGAGACGTCGTCCCGGTGACAAAGTTCCGCAGGCGAAGTGCGGATCCTATCCCGTCTGCTGCAGGGAGACAGCTTACGCTAGGTCGAACCTTAAGGTGCCAAGGCTCTCAATCCGGCTGGTTATTCTGTCGCCGGCTTTGAGCCAGACCTGCTTTTCTTTCGGCATGCCAATGATGACCCCTGAGGGAGTCCCGGTAAAGATGATGTCCCCAGGCTCCAGTGCGAACATTTTAGATGCATAGGAGATCACTTTCTGCGGATTAAAGATGAACTTTGAAGTGTGGGATGATTGGCGTGGCTCAGGTTCATCGTTGACGAATGTTTCGATTTTCAAGTTATTCGGATCGACCAGATCGGCTGACACGAAATAGGGTCCGATCGGCGCAAATCCGTCCAGCGTCTTACCGACCATCCACTGACCGCCCTTTTCGAGCTGTAGATCTCGTGCCGAGAAGTCATGTCCAATCGCGTAGCCGGCGACATAGTTCAGTGCCTCAGTCTCTGAGACATTCCGCGCCACTTTGCCCATGACGATCAGCAGCTCCGTCTCATAGTCGAACTTGTAGGAGAGCTCACGTGCGGGCAGTTTGATGGTGCAATTGTGCGCGGCCAGCGTGTTATTGTATTTGTTGAAGAGAATTGGCTCTTTCGGCAACTTCTCTCCAGCCTCTTCGGCATGCTCCTTGTAGTTCAGGCCAACGCATACAATCTTGCCAGGATCAGTGAACAAACGCCCGAACTTGATCTTGCCTTCGTCCTTGAGAAACTCCGGTTTGTCCTTGGCAGCGCTTATCAGTTGCTGCAGCGCCGACGCTCCGCCGTTTGCAAGCAGGTCTTCGAGCGTCACAGGCGCATCCATGTTGAGGGCTTTGACTGCCGATGCAACGTCGAGAACACCAGTTGATAGCTTCACCCCAAGCGTCTCGAGACCGTCATCTCGCTGAATAGACAGTAAAGTGAGCCCGCGAGGCATCTCATCAGGTGGTGTTTGCGCGGCTGCGCGCGCCGCGTTTGTGTGAGCGAAGGCGCTGCCTCCGACCGACATTGCAACCGCTGTTTTGACGAAATCTCTGCGTGTTGACATCGTTTTCCTCCGATTTCTTCGAGTGAAAGACGCGCCTTCGCGTGCGTGGGTGAGGATAGCTGTGTGCGTCCCTCGTGGCCAGACTTCGATCCGCGGGTAGGGATGGCGTCTGGGGAGGTCGACCAATCATAGCACGGACAGGGGCTAGGGATCACTTGTCGAGCATGTTCGCTCTCGGCTGCGGCTGCCGGAGGAACCTGCCTCCAAGGTCTGCTTTGCCGCTTGCAAGGTCCGGCCCATGCTCGTGCGGATCGGTGCGAGCTGCATCCATCGGTGTTCCCTTGTGGGTGCGGATGGGCCCGGACCCTTGCAGCGCCGACTTGCGAGTCGGACAGCATACAGACTCAAGTCGTCTTCCCTCAGACGTCGTGGGGCGATTGCACCTGCTGGTACAATCGATGGCAGTATCGGTCGCAAACTCGATTTCGACTGGGCAAGCCCGGTTGTTTGCCTATCCAAGGTACGTGAGCGCGATACAACGACAGACGTGGCGCATCATCAAGCTGAGCTTTTGCTCCGTGCCACAAATTCCCGAGCGCCGCGGAACGGAATTCATCGCGAACGCGTTCGTTCACCCAAACGGGGAGTTGTTCAATGGCGACAAGCGCGGGCGCATTCTTTGCGGGGATTGGTACGACCTTTGTCATTTTAGCAGTTGGCTTCGGTGGTGGATTATTTGCCGCCCAGTCGGCCCTGAATGAGACAGGTGGGTTCCAGCGCCTTTCAGCCACGGAAACACGGCCCGCTGTACGCGTTGTTCTGCCCAGCTCGGCGGAAGCTGCTCCGCAGCCGGCGGAGCTTCCCCAGCACCAGGCATCGCTTCCTAGCCCTGTGACACAGCCAGCTTCGGAACCTGTGAAGCCAGTGCAGTTGCAGGCCGATAATCGAGTCGAGAAAGCTGACGCCCTAAAGGTCGACTCAGAGGCGCGAGATCGAAAGCGCCGCTACGCAGAACGCAAGGCAAAGCACGCAGCGGAAGCTCGTGCTCGACGAAACCAGCAGCGCGCGCCGCAGCAGGAAGCGCCCGTTTTGGCGTTTGGCGGCGACAACTCATCGCAATATCCTGGATGGTCCGGCAACTAGCCGCGAAGCGTACCCCCCAATCTTCGCACCGACAGACTTGTGACACTTTGCCTGCCTGAGCCGCAGCGTGTGTCGTCTGCAGCCATTGCCCATTCGGATTTGATTTCTGCACTGCGTGTCCTCGCTTGATAGCGAAGCAGAAAGAGAGTGCAGGATTACGAAGCGGCGGATGACGGACTGCTTAGCCGTAGATTGAGCCTTTCTTCATCACTCCAGATTGACCGGACTCCGCGGTGCCCGCAAGATCGTTTGCAAGTTACGATATCGTGGGTCCCAGCCTCGCTTGGAGCCGCCCTCGCGAAGTAAAAAGAGCGAGACCGCTGCTGGAAGGAGCGAAGGTAGCCATGGAGCGGTCGAGCACTGCAGCGCAAGACGGGCTTATTCGCTGTAGGACCGTTGTTGCCCTGTTTCGGTTGCTTCGTTCGCGGCCAAGCAACGTCGCGCCCGTTCGATCTGGAGGTTAGTGGCGCCCTGACTCCGGGCGTACATCTCGGCTACTGCCGCCGAATACCTAGCAACGTAGTACCTCACTTCCGAGCAGGAAATTCGCTCGCCCGGTCTGTGCTGGCGCGCTGCATACGCTTCAGAGCTCATTGTGAACAGGAACAAGGCTGCTGCGCTGATTCCACTCGTGACCTTCATTGTTGCCCCCGCAGCTACTAGTTTGCTGCGGAGAGCTGGCCTGAATCGGGCTTCTTGCGCAAATTAACATTCGTGCTCTCGCGCAAGGCGGTGTGGACTGTTGCTCCATTGTCGCATACGCCTGAAAGCGGCGCCGCCTTGGGCGTGTTATTCTCGGAAAGCGAGCCAGAGTCTTGCTGCGATTTACCCCAACCGAAGGGAGGCGACTTCTGCTTCCGCGACCACGTCATACTTCCTAGGGATGCCTTCGAAGTCGGCAAGTGCTGCGATCTGAGCGCTCCCTGGCGCCCAAATCGGTCTCAACGGAATCTCCTTGAGTCACCTCCTTTAAATTGATTGACCCGCCATCGTCGCATGTCTTCGCAGGACAGCAGAGCCGGTGCCACCAATCTCTGAAACATCGTCGGCCCTCCGCCTTCCGCCACAAGGATCAGCGCCTCCATTGCGGCGTGCCATTCAGGTGCGCCGCGCTCTCTCTTTGGCAGAGTAGCAATGTACTTCGCCCGCTTCGAGCAATGTCACGATCTCGCGGCCGTCTGGCAACACGATCAGGAGAGGATAGATCACTCCACTGCCACGCTAACGCGCAGGAAAGTCGCAGGGATGGATGTTGCCTCCCTGCTCGTGTTCTGAGCGATGAACAGCGCTTCCATTTCTTTTTGCAGATTCGCCTTGCGTCCGTTCTTTTCCGCCGCCTCAAACGCGTTCATCGTTGGTCCGTAATAATCGCGGAACACCCCAACAAATTGCGCCGGGGTGCCCGGGAAATTGAAGGTGTAGGTGTCGCGGGAAAACGAGATATTCTGCTCGGCAATACCTGCGCCGCCAAACCGCTCGATGATGTTACTCTCGATGCCCCATGTCATCGGGCTGACGAAGCCCTCTGGCGGAGGCGGAGTGTAAGAGGCCGCAATTCGCAGGATCTGAGCAACCAAAGTTGGATCACCAGGAATCCAGTTTCCCATGGTGATCCGTCCGCCCGGGCGTGTCACACGGACCATTTCCTTGGCGACGTCGGATGGTCTCGGTGCGAACATGGCCCCGAAGATGCTCACGACGCGATTAAAGCTCTTGTCAGCGAGATCAGCGAGGTTAGAGGCATCACCTTCTTGAAAGCGGCAATTGGAAAGACCCATTTCCTTGGCCCGTTCATTGCCGGCCTGCACGAGGTTGCTGGCGATGTCGACGCCGATCACGTCGCCACCAAGCTTGGCTTGGGGAATGGCCGTGGTTCCGTCACCGCATCCGAGGTCGAGAATTTTCATTCCCTTCGCGGGACCAAGCGAACTCGCGAGTGCTTCGCCGCTCTCGCGCATGGTTGCCGCCAGTTTCGTGAAGTCGCCCTTTTCCCAAAGCGCCTTGTTCGGGTTTGTGCTCATTGCTGGTTTCCAAAAATGATGGCGGTGTCCGGCTGCCACTCGTGAATCGAACTGCGCTGGTAAGCCAATTCAGCAGCCTAACGGCTCCCAGCAGCCTCGCTACACACGCAGTCCAAGCCCAAAGAGGGCCTCGCGGGTGGCGACACTCGTTATAGGTCATGAGACGCGCTGCGAAGGTTCATCGACGACCGGCAGGATAGGTCAAGACCGCTGCACCGGATCCAAGATCCCACGTTGTAGCCCGCCGCGCGCAAGCAGCAGAGGCGCCTCAGAGGTGCCGAGATGGCTGGCGATAGCCTGGATCGCCGCGGCGTGTTCGCATCGGCGGCGGGCGAATTCGGCAGCATCGATCGGGCAGCGAACAGTATAGCCCGCGGCGCTAAGGCGATTGCTCAGATTCAGGACGTCGGCGGCCGTTGTGCTCGCGATACCCGCCTTGAGCCCGATCAGTCTATTGATGTCCTGGAGAAGGCGGACGCCTTCCTGGCGGAGCAGCACGGCAGTACCCTTGTTGGCCGTTTCCTCCATGAGCAGTTCGGCAATCAAGGCCAAATCGATCAGGGCACCCAGGGTGGCAGGCCAGCCTGCGCCCGCCCCGACCGATCGGAAGTAGATCAGAGACGGATGCGAGGCGTGGCTCTGGTGCACCGAGCTGCACCATTCTCGACCGTTTCGAAGCACTTCCCCGATCTCTGTGCGGCAGTCCAGGATGGCGTAGCGTTCGAGGATCGCGAGAGCGGAGGGAGGCTCGCCCGCCGTTGTGGTGATCTTCAGCACCGTTGCATCGCGGTTCGAAATGCCCTGGTGCATCTGAATAAGATACGTAACCGCCATCGTCAGCACGGCCAATCCGCAAAATCCCGAGGCCACGATGACCCAGCGCGCCAGTCCAGAGGCCTGGATCCCGCTGGGACCGATTGCTGCCAATGAAGTTCCTGCGATGAAAACTCCTTGCGCATAGCTGTCGGCCGAGGGTGAGAAGTACTGCCCTAGTCCGTGCGCCATCGCCCCGAACGAGAAGAGGAGGAGGAGCATCCAGGTGACAAAGGCTGCTACCAGCGCGAACGGCCCGAAACTGGTGGAAATGCCTGATCTACGCCGCCGTGCGTACTTCCAGACGGGCAGGAAGGCCGAGAGCATGCGCCGCAGCACGCGAAGCAAGCCCTGGCTCTCACCCGGAACGATCACGGTGTCGAACACGTCGCGCAGCGTCAGCGCGACGACCGCGAGTCCGACGGAGACTTCTAACGGCCCCATCATGGCATGATCTCGGCTCCGCCTGCCGCATCGAGCAGCTTGCGGTAATGCCGGTCGTAGTCCTGCGCCATCCGCTCTGCGGTGAAGCGCTGCTCGAAACGCGACCTAACGGTGCGACGATCTATCTCGCCCAATCTCTTCAAGGCTTTGACCGCGGCCTCCTCGCTATCGACGATGAATCCGGTCACCCCGTCTTCTATGATTTCGGGCACGGAGCCGGCCCCGTAGGCAATCACGGGCGTTCCGCACGCCATGGCTTCGATCATCACAAGTCCAAACGGCTCGGGCCACTTGATCGGAAACAGCAGGGCCGCTGCTTCTGACAGAAAAGGCTGCTTGCGCCTGTCATCAACCTCCCCAATCAGTTGGACGCACGAGCCGTCGAGTTCAGGTTCGATATGCGTTCTGAAGTAGCCCCTCTCGCCCCTTGGCTGCTTTGCCGCGATCCGCAGCTGCATTCCTGCTGCTCTCGCGATCCGAATGGCTTCATCCGGTCCTTTGTCAGGCGTGAGCCGTCCAAGAAAGGCCAGGTAGGATCCCGTCTCGTACGAGGCATGAAACAAGCGGCCCGGCAGCCCATGGTGCACCGTGCCACACCAGTTCGCGTCGGGCAGCGGGGCGCGCTGGTTGTCCGAGATCGATACGAAGCATGCGCCCTGAAACTGTCGAACCACCTCGCCGATGCCGGGAAGGTCAAGACGGCCATGCAGAGTCGTCAAAAACGGGGTGGTGGATCGCGTCAAAACCGGCAAGTGGGCCCAATCGAGATGAGCATGGACCACGTCGAACTCTTGTGCGCGTCCGGCGACAGCGTCGAGCATCATCGCCAAAACGGCGTTCGGATCGGGTTGGGGACGGCCGAGCCGTAGGGCGCGTGGCCAAACAGGGTGCAGTTCAGCGCGAGTTCGGGAGTCTCCGCTCGCGAACAGGGTCACCTGGTGCCCCAACTCGACGAGCTCATCCACCAGCCAAGCGACGACGCGTTCGGTGCCGCCGTAGAGTTTTGGAGGGACGCTCTCCACCAACGGTGCGATCTGGGCGATGCGCATCGATCGCGTCTCAGTGGCCCACAGCATCGAGCAAAGTGGAGCAAACCGGCATCGCGACCAACTGCGGTGGCGGCCTATCGTTCCTCTTCCTATCAGAGACTAGAGAGCCGTTGCTCGTATCTCTCAGACGCACATGGACCTGCCGTGACTCACACGTGGGCTCCGCAGCTTCAGAATGAAGCATGGCGTGCCCCTCGTTTTCGCCTCTGTTGCAGCGGCCGTGAGGGAGCAGGTCGGACCATCCCGTTAGCGGACGAGAGGGGTTGATCCCAACAACTCTCGGTCGACGATGAGCCCGGCGGAGTCTGTCGGGCCTGTCTTTAATTACCCAAAACTCGCTATGTGCAGCATGTCAGTTCGCAGACGCCTGCATCCACATAGGCTGGAACTGAACGCGAGTTTCAGCGCCCTCATCCGAAACGCGCCACGCTGCGACGCCGAAACATAGGGTTAGCATCAAGGTGGTCATCAAGAGCAGGACTGCGACGAAGTGGCCCATACCGGCCCCCGCAAAAAACTTGCCTCCATACCGACACACGCGGATGATTCGAGAAATCCAGCTGCGCTGACATGGCTTCCTTTTCCACAGGTTGTAGAACTCTGGATCAACAGCTTTGGACCGGGGAGCGCCGCGACGAGGGGAGAGGGCTAGCCTTCGCGCCGCGCCGGCGACTCTGATAGGCCGATCGAGCGATCGGTGCCAGCCGATTCGCCAACAATCTTTTCGAACTCCGCCGGCTCCTACTTCGGCCGGTTTTTCCTTTGACGCGGAGAGTTTTCGGGTGGTGCGAGCCCGCCGCGGCACTCCCGGCGCTCTGATCCGCAATTGGACCGGCAGCCGGGAGCATTGGGGACTGGAAATCAAGCCGTCCCATTTTCGTGTTTAGGCGACTTAAGTCTCCCCGGTGTTCCGATGATAGAAGCCCCGTTCCGAAAATGGACTCCGGACAACTACCGGCGCCCAAAGGTGAGGGCGCCGGCTCCGGGGCTGGCTGGGATCGTCCTGGCGGATGCTTTCCATCTTACGCTTGTCATTGGCGGACGAGCTTGGCGCGCATACCGACCAGCATCGTGTAGGCAAGACGCCGCCAGATCAAGTTCATCAGGACTAGCATGTGACATTCCCCGCGTTCGATGCCGCCACTTTCGACCCCCTCTGTTTCAGGGAGATTTCGCCGGGGCGGGGAAATGGCTTCGTGCACGGTCGCGATGGAGCGGGTTCATCTCTCACCGCAGTTGAGGTCGTTAGAGGACACATATTCGGAGACTTTGATCTTCTAATATCAAACGAGACGGATCTTTGAGCGAAGCGCGATCATGATGGAGAGTGGTCGCAGTCGCCGGCGATTCGGCAGTCGGGCAAACTGCCTTCCTCGCATCGCCCCCGGCATAGTGGCTGCTCGGCCCTGCCGACTTCCGTTGCGGCGCGCGCAGGGGCGTGCTTCATCTAGCCCGCTCTCGGCGGCGGCGCCGAAGCGCTCGGCTCCCGTGCTTCGGATTCAGGTGCGGACGTCCTAGGCACGGCGCCGGATCAGCGCTGAAGAGCCAACATAACTGGTGCGCTGCCGCCGGCTTGCAACGTCGCTTTAGGCTAGCCGTCTCGGCAGGAAATGCCAAAGTTGTCACAAGCGAGAGCGAATGACTCCTTGGCCTTCGTATCCTCGAAGCAGAAACGAGTTCCGACCTCCGCGCGATCGATCCACCAATCCACGTTTGTGCCTTTCGCAATGCGGGAAGCTTCCCCGCGTAACAGGTCCAGTTGTCTTCCGGCAGCACGAACGATTAGGCAATATTCTTTGGGCAAAATACGGTCCTCCAATGACAATCAGAACACGCGATTGATCGATACAAAAATGGAAAACTTGCGGCGGGGCAGTTGATCGTGGCGCGAAGGGACTTGAATACCACGAAGGCTACAGCAGGCGGACTGCTACGGCCCGCGCAGTTCAAGATAGGTGAACAGGTCTATGGGACCACGCAGCCGCGATGAATGATCGCATCGCAGCAATTCTGGCTCGCAATATGATCTCTTCATAGCCGGCAGAAGGGCCTCCACCCCCGCTCCAGAAAGAGCCCCCGGTTCACGCTGGCGGGGCTTTCGATTTTTGATTAGCGGCGGCACGAGCGGCGCCTTTCAAGGCCGCTTCGATGGTCTTGAGCCGCATACCTCGTCGGGATCTTCCGCTTTGCTGCTTAGACGCGGATGATCGGCGGGCTCTCGTAACTAGCCACAGATCGCTGCCGCAACCGGCGCATTCATAACGCTTCAGTTCATAGCCTTTGGCCACGGGGAAAACAGCTTTGAGCAGTCGAGGTTGGCTACAAACGGTGCACCCGGCTTCGCCGTTCACGATCGCCCCCTTTGGCTCCAATGGTCGGAGTGAGAACTGAGTCGCGCTTCCGGAGCAATAGCGGCTCACGTTGGCGGGGCCTGTTTTCGATTCGGCAGCCCGGTAGTTGCCCGGAGATGTAAACGCCGATCGATGGATTTACCGTCCTTACGTTTGGGCGGTCCGGCAATGGCGCGCGGCGGTGACAAGGACAATGCACCAGCTCTCATCTGCAATAGATGTCAGCGGCCAATGGATTTTCTCGCCATGCTGCCACCAATTGCGAACCTACCCGCCGCTTACGCCTACAGGTGCATGCCCTGCCTGAGAGTTGAAACGATTATTTTGGGCCGAGGGACGGCGCCGCCAGGAGATTAGAATTGGGCGGTTCGCGGACGTTCGATCTCGCGATTGTGGTGGCTTGCCGCTGCTGAACCGGTCTGATCAAAAGCCCGCTTGTTGCATCTGCAGCAGCTGGTCGCCCCGATCCGCTCCCGCGGCGCGTCTTCTCGCTTGTAAGGCTATGTTCGTCGTTCCTCGATCACGGCCAGGACGCCGGCGATGAATTCCGGGCCTTCGGCGGGAGACTTGAATGTTCCTTTTTATCTCCCGAACAACAAAACGGATGTCCATGGCCCTTATCAAAGAAGTACTGCGCGACGTGTTCGCCGTCCTCGTCTTTAAGTTCGATGGTTTCTATGCTTTGGGTTGACTTGAGGTCCGTCTCGGGCAGCTTCATTGACACAGCAATTCTCCGCGGCGCGAGTCGAAATATACGCAGAGACGCGGCCTGACGACCTGCTAATTGAAAGCAAATGTGGGTAGGCTGCAATCTGCCGGCATCGACAAGGTTCGGCAGGTCAACACGGAGTTGCCTTTGGCGGGGAAGTCCACTTTCTCAGCTCGAGTGCACTGCGGCGGAAGTCCTAGGTTCCGCAAGGGCGGTTGTCGGACATTCAAGCGAATGCGGCATCGGGAATTCAGCGCCGGCTTTACGAAATGGTGCGGCGGTAGCTATTGCGGCGTGATGTCGGCACACGTGACCTCAACCGGCACGAAGCATTGCTTTGTTCTACTTGTCGATGCCCTTCGGTGGCCAGGCTGAAGGCGCGGCTTCTCCGTGAGCCTAGCGCCACGCTCCAGCGGCATGCTGGCGGCAGGACCAAGTTTTTGGTGCGCTGCAGGATGGCAATAGCCCGATGAGTGTGGGTATGCTTCGAAGTCTGCCAAAGACGGCGCTCGAACGCCGCACACAATTACGTCCAAGGATGAAAAGGCCGCTCTTCGGGGCGGCTTTTTTGTGAGCACGGGAGAAAGCAGAGGATGCATTCGAATGCGAAAGCTCATAGTGACCTTGACACGGAAAGGTCGCGTAAGAGGGCCGTGTGGTTGCGTCAACTAGCCGAAGGTGCGGCACACTCGCTGTTCGCGGAAAGGCTCAAGGATCTGACTGAATAATATGACGTACTTGCCGAACAATCAGAGCGTGACGATCAGTAAGGCTAGCTCGCGGCCGCGTTCACGGCGGAAAGTATCGATTGCATCGGCTGATCCGCGCGAAAGCCGAATGTTCAAACCAGCTGGGGGCGTTAGATCTACTTCCATTCAATCCTCACTGGAGGGCGGTCCGCGCGGAGGCGTTCTCGGAGGTGCGCCGCACGCGTCGCGGGCGAGCGGTTGCTGTGAGCTGCCTAGAATTCAATGCTGGAATCAAAAGGGGAGCGCGACTCAGAATGATTGTGGTGCCTGGCGGCGGCTGCCTCGCGACCAGGCGGTCGAGCGCCACGGCCATCTTTGCGAGCGATGAGAATGCATGTTAAAGCGGGAAGGACCCAAGCAGACCGGCTCTATTGAAGCCTCTCGCCCTTGTTCTCCCAAGGTGGACAAGCCACTACCGGATGACAGCAGGGCTCCTGCTCAAGCGCACTTGTAACACAGATTAACGATCAGCGCGGACGCGCCAGCTTCACGCGCAGCTCTAGGAACGGGGCGCAGCAGGTCAAGTTTTCCCACGGTATGCAACCTCCCCAGACTAGGCCTCCCTCCTCCCGGAGGCCTTCCTTTTAGGAACACACCGTTCTTAAGCGCGTTTTCCTCGCCGGTGAGTGGAGTACCGGCATGCCGGATCGCGTAACCCAAGCGGTAAGAGAAGCGCAAGCCATCCTGGCTCGCTATGCCGAGCCCGGCCCGCGGAACTGCCAGAATACAATCAATGATCTGCTGGCCGTTCTCGACGATGAGCGGCTTGTACGGGCGATGGAGGAGAACGATGAGCGACAGTCTGACCAAACGGGACCATCGCGACCGTAGCAAGATCAACATGCACGCGGACTTCGAGGTCAAGTATTGGACCAAGCAGCTTGGTGTTTCGAAGGACGTGAGCTGCTGCCGGTTTGATGGACACCCGGTTAAGCTAATCCTACCTTGCGCTCGAACTCAACAGGGCTGAGGTATCCGATGGTCGAGTGACGGCGGACGGCATTGTAGAACCGCTCGATGTAGTCGAACACATCCGCTCTTGCCTCGTTCCTGGTGCGATAGGTCTTGCGCTCCGTGCGCTCTGTCTTCAACGACGAGAAGAAGCTCTCCATCGCCGCGTTGTCCCAGACGTTGCCGGACCGGCTCATGCT
>NZ_JBVVPC010000090.1:0-12250 GCF_055807355.1 Bradyrhizobium sp. Ken01 | reverse complement strand
GCCGCCTTGGCGGCGAGCGTCGCATCAATCGAGATAACGGGCGAGCCGGTATACCGCGACAGCAGTGGATTGCGGGCCCTCAGCTCACTGCCGGTACGCGTTACGACGAATAGCGCCAGCCCGGGCTCTTTGCAGCGGCTGTCATTGCCCGCCAGGACGGCTGACGGACCTGCTTCCTTTGCGAGCTTATTGTCCCGAAAGGTGTTGTCGTGCAAGCCCCGCTGCTTCCTCGACGTAGTTGCTATAGTTCAGCACGCCTTTCGCATGGAAGTTCGTTGAGCCGAGAAGGGATCTTGTTCTTGAAAATGAGCTTCCCAAGGGCCCGAAGGATCAACGATCGCGTTGATAACGTTTGCGTCGAAAATCAACGCGGGCCCTCTATCAGCCTTGCGAAATACCATCGTCGTCGTCGTGGCGAACCCCAGGCCGGTCACCAGATCAACGCCGGCGGCGAGCAGCGCATCGCGCTGCGAGTCCGTGCTCTGGCGGTCGGAGTCCGACGACACGCGCATGTAGCCAACCAACATAGGCGGATACGCATCGGAGTTAGGTTTCCGTATTGCAGCGCGTGGCGACAGAGTTTTCCGCATGTTTTTTGCGCCGCCAGGCGTTTAGTTTAGGACGCTACTACAAGATTCGGTAGTTGGCTAAAGCCACTTTGAGGCCCTAGGTTCCGGCCGCCGTCCCCGCCGATCATCATCATCGACGAACAGAAGCGAACGCAAGCGCACGTGAAGCCCGCACCGTCTGCCGGTCACCTTCCGCCCTTCCATCGCGTAGAGACTGAAGTGTCACCATGTCCGAACAACCCTTGCCGACGCTGCCGATGTGGCGCGTCGATCACATCGAGCCCTCGCCCAAGATGTTGGCGCTACGCGCCAACGGTCCGATCCACCGCGTGCGCTTCCCGTCCGGGCACGAAGGCTGGTGGGTGACAGGCTACGACGAGGCCAAGGCGGTGATGTCCGACGCGGCGTTCCGGCCCGCGGGAATGCCGCCGGCGGCATTCACCCCGGATTCGGTAATTCTCGGTTCGCCGGGGTGGCTGGTCTCGCACGAGGGGGGCGAGCATGCCCGGTTGCGCACGATCGTGGCGCCAGCCTTCAACGACCGCAGGGTGAAGCTGCTCGCGCAGCAGGTCGAGGCGATCGCCGCGCAGTTGTTCGAGACGCTGGCGGCCCAGCCCCAGCCCGCCGACCTGCGGCGCCACCTCTCCTTTCCGCTTCCGGCCATGGTCATCAGCGCGCTGATGGGCGTGCTCTACGAGGATCACGCGTTTTTCGCCGGCCTGTCCGACGAGGTAATGACGCACCAGCATGAAAGCGGCCCGCGCAGCGCGTCGCGCCTGGCTTGGGAAGAACTGCGCGCCTACATTCGCAGCAAGATGCGGGACAAGCGCCAGGATCCGGGCGACAACCTGCTGACGGACCTGCTCGCGGCGGTCGACCAGGGCAAGGCGACCGAGGAGGAGGCGATCGGCCTGGCCGCGGGCATGCTGGTGGCGGGGCACGAGAGCACCGTCGCGCAGATCGAATTCGGCCTGCTGGCCATGTTCCGCCATCCGCAACAGCGCGAACGCCTGGTCGGCGATCCATCCCTGGTGGACACGGCGGTGGAGGAAATCCTGCGCATGTACCCGGCGGGCGTGGGCTGGGACGGCATCATGCGCTATCCGAGGACCGACGTGACCATCGCCGGCGTGCATATTCCCGCGGAGAGCAAGGTGCTGGTCGGACTGCCGGCGACGTCGTTCGATCCGCGCCATTTCGACGACCCGGAAATCTTCGATATCGGGCGCGACGAAAATCCGCACCTAGCGTTCTCCTACGGTCCGCACTACTGCCTCGGCATGGCGCTGGCCAGGCTGGAACTCAAAGTGGTGTTCGGTTCGGTCTTCCAGCGCTTTCCCGCGCTGCGCCTGGCCGTGGCGCCCGAAGAACTGAAGTTGCGCAAGGAGATCATCACTGGCGGGTTCGAAGAGTTGCCGGTGCTCTGGTGATGCGCGGACGCCCCTGGGAGTCGCGATCTTCTCCGCAATTTGCCGGCGCGCCTGGCGCGCGCCGTTCAGATCAGCCAGCCAACAACTAAGCAAGATGGACGTGCAAGAAACCACAGCAGCATGCCGGGACGCCTTCGCCGAACTGGCTTCGCCAGCGTGCATCGACGACCCGTATCCGTTCCTGCGATGGTTGCGCGAGCACGATCCGGTGCATCGCGCGGCGTCGGGCCTCTTTCTGTTGAGCCGCCACGCCGACATCTACTGGGCGCTCAAGGCCACGGGGGATGCGTTTCGGGGGCCGGCGCCCGGCGAACTCGCGCGCTATTTCCCGCGTGCGGCGACCAGCCTGTCGCTCAATCTGCTGGCGTCCACGCTGGCGATGAAGGACCCACCGACGCATACGCGTCTGCGCCGGCTGATCTCGCGCGATTTCACCATGCGCCAGATCGACGACCTGCGGCCGAGCATCGCGCGCATCGTCGCAGCGCGCCTGGACGGCATGGCGCCCGCGCTGGAGCGCGGGGAGGCGGTGGACCTGCATCGGGAATTCGCGCTGGCCTTGCCCATGCTAATCTTCGCCGAACTGTTCGGCATGCCCCAAGACGACATGTTCGGGCTCGCCGCCGGCATCGGCGCCATTCTGGAAGGCCTAAGCCCGCACGCCAGCGATCCCCAGCTCGCCGCGGCGGACGCGGCCAGCGCCAGCGTGCAGGCCTACTTCGGCGACCTCATAGAGCGCAAGCGCACCGATCCCCGCCACGACATCGTGTCGATACTGGTCGGCGCACACGAGGACGATGCCGACACGCTGTCGGATGCGGAGTTGATCAGCATGCTGTGGGGCATGCTGCTGGGCGGCTTCGCCACCACTGCCGCGACCATCGACCATGCGGTCCTGGCGATGCTGGCGTATCCCGAACAGCGGCACTGGCTGCAGGGAGACGCCGCGCGGGTGAAGGCATTCGTCGAAGAAGTCCTGCGCTGCGACGCGCCCGCCATGTTCAGCTCCATTCCGCGTATCGCCCAGCGCGACATCGCACTAGGCGGCGTGGTGATCCCGAAGAACGCGGACGTGCGCGTGCTGATCGCGGCCGGCAATCGCGACCCGGACGCCTTCGCCGACCCCGACCGCTTCGATCCCGCGCGGTTCTACGGCACCAGTCCTGGCATGTCGACCGACGGGAAGATCATGCTGAGCTTCGGCCACGGCATCCACTTCTGCCTCGGTGCGCAACTGGCCCGGGTGCAGTTGGCCGAGAGCCTGCCGCGGATCCAGGCGCGCTTCCCCACGCTGGCATTGGCCGAGCAGCCCACCCGGGAGCCCTCCGCGTTCCTTAGGACATTCCGCGCGCTGCCGGTGCGGCTGCATGAGCACGGGGGCTGAGATGCGCGTCGTGGTCGACCAGGATCTGTGCGGAACCACCGGGCAGTGCGTGCTGACGCTGCCGGGCACCTTTCGCCAGCGCGAACCGGACGGCGTGGCGGAAGTGTGCGTGGCGACGGTCCCGCAGGTGCTGCACGCCGCCGTGCGGCTCGCGGCCAGCCAGTGCCCGGTCGCCGCCATTCGGGTCATCGAAAGCGACGCTGGCGATGACGAGCGCGCCAGCGCCGACCCCGCGCCTTCTCCGGTGAGGCCGAGCGGCATGCCGCGAAAGACCAACGCAATCCACGAGGACACGATCGGACGGTTTGAAGGCAAGGTGGCCGTGGTGACCGGCGCCGGCGCCGGCATCGGCAAGGCATGCGCCCTAGCCATCGCGCGCGAAGGCGGCAGAGTGGTGGTGGCCGACATTGATGGCTCGGCGGCCATCGCCTGCACCGCGCAGATCGCGGCCGAAGCGGGCCTCGCGCTGGCGCTGGCGATGGACATCGCCGATGCGCAGGCGGTGGCAGCGCTGTTCGAGACGGCGGAGCGGCACTTCGGTGGGGTCGACCTGCTGGTGAACAACGCGAGCGCCATGCATCTGACCCCGCGCGACCGAGCGATCCTCGACCTGGACCTGGCGGTCTGGGATCAGACCATGGCGACCAATCTGCGCGGTAGCCTGCTCTGCTGCCGGCAGGCCATCCCACGGATGATCGCCCGCGGCGGCGGCGCCATCGTCAACATGTCGTCGTGCCAGGGGCTCAGCGGTGACACCGCGCAGACGTCCTACGCCGCGTCGAAGGCGGCGATGAACATGCTATCGGCCTCGCTCGCCACCCAGTACGGTCATGCGCAGATCCGCTGCAACGCGGTTGCGCCGGGTCTCATCATGACCGAGCGTCTCCTCGCCAAGCTGGACGAGCGCATGCAGCGGCATCTGCGCCGGCACCAGCTCCTGCCGCGCGTCGGCCGTCCCGAGGACGTGGCCGCGCTGGTGGCGTTCCTGCTTTCCGAGGATGCTGCGTTCATCACCGGCCAGGTGGTGTGCATTGACGGCGGCATGCTGGCGCATGTGCCGACGTACGCCGACGGTGGCAACAGCCGCGCCGCGCGGCCTGCCGGCAACACCGCCGAAGCGCCTGCGGCGCCGCGCTGCTGATGGACATGCTGCTCAACCCCCTGGCTCGTCGGCACCGGCGGCGGTACGACATCCCGGTCGTGCCCGGCGCTTTCCCCCTGGTCGGGCATCTTCCCGCCATCGTCTGCGACCTGCCGCGCCTGCTGGGGCGCGCGGAACGGATGCTGGGCAGCCACTTCTGGCTGGATTTCGGCCCTGCCGGACACCTGATGACGTGCGTGGATCCGGATGCGTTCGCACTGCTCCGGCACAAGGACGTGTCCTCGGCGCTGATCGAAGAGATCGCGCCCGAATTACTTGGCGGAACGTTGGTCGCCCAGGACGGCGGCGCGCACCGGCAGGCGCGCGATGCGATCAAGGCGGCGTTCCTGCCCAAAGGGCTGACTCAGGCCGGGATCGGCGACCTGTTCGCGCCCGTCATCTGGGCGCGGGTGCAGGCGTGGCGTGACCGCGGCGACGTAACCATCCTGCGCGAAACCGGCGACCTGATGCTCAAGCTCATCTTCAGCCTCATGGGTATCCCCGCGCAGGACTTGCCGGGATGGCATCGCAAGTACCGGCAACTGCTGCAGTTGATCGTCGCGCCCCCGGTCGACCTGCCCGGACTGCCCTTGCGGCGCGGCCGCGCCGCCCGCGACTGGATCGACGCGCAGTTGCGCCAGTTCGTCCGCGACGCGCGCGCGCATGCCGCGCGCACCGGGTTGATCAACGACATGGTGAGCGCCTTCGATCGCAGCGACGATGCGCTCTCCGATGACGTCCTGGTCGCCAATATCCGCTTGCTGCTGCTTGCCGGTCACGACACCACCGCCTCGACGATGGCCTGGATGGTGATCGAGCTGGCGCGGCAGCCTGTGCTGTGGGACGCCCTGGTCGAGGAGGCGCAACGCGTGGGCGCGGTGCCGACCCGGCACGCGGACCTGGCGCAGTGTCCGGTCGCCGAGGCCCTGTTCCGCGAGACGCTGCGCGTGCATCCGACGACCACGCTCCTGCCGCGTCGGGCGCTGCAGGAATTGCAACTCGGCCAACGGCGCATTCCCGCGGGCACCCATCTGTGCATCCCGCTGCTGCATTTCTCGACCTCGGCGCTGCTGCACGAGACGCCTGATCAGTTCCGCCTGGCGCGGTGGCTGCAACGCACGGAGCCGATCCGGCCGGTGGATATGCTGCAGTTCGGTACCGGCCCACACGTCTGCATCGGTTACCACCTGGTATGGCTCGAACTGGTGCAGTTCTGCATCGCCTTGGCGCTGACCATGCACAAGGCCGGGGTGCGGCCGCGGTTGTTGGGCAGCGCCGAAAAAGGCCGGCGCTATTACCCGACCGCACATCCCTCCATGAAAATCCGCATCGGATTCTCATGAGCTGGCATCGCTTGCGCCCGTATGGCGAGGCAGCGACGCCGGCAACACCGCGGCGGCCCGCCGCTCGCCGTGGCCGTCTCCTGTCAGGTACAAGGACATGAACAGCATGCAGACCGGTTCCACGCTACACGACGACCGAACTGGCGTTTCCGCGCTCGGCGGATTGGGCCCGCAAGCGCGCGGCGCTTCCGGCAGGCTGCTGCCGGACATCTGGATGCACGATGGCGTAAAGCGGGTCGAACAAGCGCTCGCGCGCCTTCTCTGCGCCGAAGACAAGGGTGAGACCGAGCTGATGGCGGCGATGCGCTACGCCACCTTGCATGGCGGGAAGCGCACCCGCGCCTTGCTCTGTTTGGCCGCCGGCGCACTGGCCGACACGCCGGCGCACATGCTCGACGACGTCGGCGCCGCCATCGAGATGATGCACGCCTGTACCCTGGTCCACGACGACCTGCCCGCGATGGACAATGACGTGCTTCGCCGCGGCCTTCCGACCGTGCACGTCAAGTTCGGCGAAGCCACCGCGATCCTGGTCGGCGACGCGCTGCAGGCGCACGCCTTCCTGACCCTGGCGAGCCTGGATGCGCCGGGCGACAATCCTATCGCGCTCGTGCGCGAACTGGCGCGGGCGGTGTCCGCCGAGGGTGCCGCAGGCGGGCAGGCCATCGATCTGTCGCTGGTCGGAAAGCACGTCGAGCTGGACAGGATCGTCGCGATGCACCGGATGAAGAGCGGAGCGCTAGTGCGCGCGTCCGTTCGCATGGGCGCGCTATGCGCCATCGCGGAGGATGCCGCGCACGCTGCGCTGTACTGTGCGCTCGATCGCTACAGCGCCTGTTTCGGCCTGGCGTTGCAGGTGGTCGATGACATTCTCGATGCGACAGCGGATACCACAGCGCTGGGCAAGACCCCCGGCAAGGACGCGGCGGCGCAGAAGCCGACCTGCGCGTCGATCATGGGGCTGCAGGCTGCGCGCCAGTTCGCGCTCGATCTGTTGCGCGACGCCGGAGAGGCCATCGTCCCGCTGGGGCCGCGTGCGGAACGGTTGGAGCAGATGCTGCAGCGAGCCAACGCGCACCTGTTCAAGCACGCGCCATGCGCATGAGCGCGCCCGTGCGCATGGAGTCGCCCCTGTGCCGCTGCGATCGGCCGGCGGTAGCGGTGCATGCTGCACCGTGTCCGAGTCCGCGGCGCCGATGGCAGCGGTTGCCCTGCACGGCCGCGGCGCGCTGCGGCCAAGCCTATGCGGCGGACCTGCGACGACGTGCGCGGCGTCTGCCCGATCCTGGTTCTCGTCAACCGTCTGAAGAAAGATCCCGCGTGAACGCGCAGTCCGAACAGATCCTTTCCGAATTGCGCCACCTGCTGGGCGAGATGAGCGATGGCGGCAGCGTCGGTCCGTCCGTCTACGACACGGCGCGAGCTCTGCAATTCCACGGCAACGTCACCGGTCGGCAGGACGCCTACGCGTGGCTCATCTCGCAGCAACAGGCCGATGGCGGATGGGGAAGCGCGGACTTCCCGCTGTTCCGCCATGCGCCCACGTGGGCGGCGTTGCTGGCATTGCAGCGTGCCGATCCTCTTCCCGGCGCTGCCGACGCAGTCCAGGCTGCAACCCGGTTCCTCGAACGCCAGCCCGATCCCTACGCGCATGCGGTGCCGGAAGACGCGCCGATCGGCGCGGAGCTGATCCTGCCGCAATTTTGCTGCGAGGCCGCATCCTTGCTGGGCGGCGTGGCGTTCCCGCGCCACCCGGCGCTGTTGCCGTTGCGGCAAGCGTGCCTGGCCAAGCTGGCGGCGGTAGCGACGTTGCCGAGCGGCCATCCGTTGCTGCACTCCTGGGAAGCCTGGGGGACCTCGCCGACTACCGCATGCCCGGACGACGACGGCAGCATCGGCATCAGTCCGGCGGCCACCGCCGCCTGGCGTGCGCACGCCGTGACACAGGGGAGCACGACGCAGGTCGGGCGCGCCGACGCGTATCTGCAGGCAGCATCGCGGGCGACGCGCAGCGGCATCGAAGGCGTCGTTCCCAACGTCTGGCCGATCAATGTGTTCGAGCCATGCTGGTCGCTGTACACCCTGCATTTGGCCGGGCTGTTCGCGCATCCCGCGCTCGCCGAGGCGGTGCGCGTGATCGTCTTGCAGCTCGACGCCCGCCTGGGCGTGCGCGGTCTCGGCCCGGCGTTGCATTTCGCGGCCGATGCGGACGACACCGCCATCGCGTTGTGCGTCCTGCGCCTGGCAGACCGCGAGCCGGCGGTCGATGCCTTGCGCCATTTCGAAACCGGCGAGCTGTTCGTCACCTTTCCCGGCGAGCGCAATGCGTCGGTGTCGACCAACATTCATGCCCTGCATGCATTGCGATTGTTGGGAAAGCCCGCCGCCGGCGCCAGCGCCTATGTCGAGGCCAATCGCAACCCGCACGGTGTATGGGACAACGAAAAATGGCACGTTTCGTGGCTGTATCCCACCGCGCACGCGGTCGCTGCGCTGGCGCAAGGCAACACCGAATGGCGCGACGAGCGCGCGCTGGCGGCGCTACTGCAGGCGCAGCGCGACGACGGCGGCTGGGGCGCTGGTCGCGCGTCCACATTCGAGGAAACCGCCTATGCGCTGTTCGCGTTGCATGTGATGGACGGGAGCGAAGAGCCGACAGGGCGCCGGCGCATCGCGCAGGCGGTGGCGCATGCGCTGGAGTGGATGCTCGCCCGCCATGCGGCGCATGCATTGCCGCAGACGCCGCTGTGGATCGGTAAGGAACTGTATTGCCCCACGCGGGTCGTGCGTGTGGCCGAACTTGCCGGGTTGTGGCTGGCGCTTCATTGGGGGCGGCGCGCCCTGGCCGAGAGAGCAGGAGCGGCGCCATGATCCTGACCGAACGCGCGCTGCAGCAGGTGCTGGAGTGGGGGCATTCCCTGAACGGGTTCGCCGACGAGCATGCCATGGAAGCGGTCAGGGGCGGCCAGTACATCCTGCAGCGCATCCATCCGAGCCTGCTCGACACCAGCGCCCGCACCGGCCGTGATCCGCAAGACGAAACGCTGATCGTGGCGTTCTATCGCGAACTGGCGCTGCTGTTCTGGCTCGACGATTGCAACGACGTTGGCCTGATCGCGCCGGAGCAGCTCGCCGCTGTGGAGCAGGCGCTGGGGCAGGGCGTGCCGTGCGCGCTCCCCGGATTCGACGGCTGCGCTGTGCTGCGCACCTCGCTGGCCGCACTCGCCTACGATCGTCGCGACTATGCTCAGCTTCTCGACCATACCCGGCGCTACTGCGCGGCGCTGCGCGCCGGACACGTGCGGGCGGCGGGGGCGGAACGCTGGTCCTACGCCGAGTACCTGCACAACGGCATCGATTCGATCGCCTACGCGAATGTGTTCTGTTGCCTGTCTTTGCTGTGGGGGCTGGACATGGAGACCTTGCGCGCGCGTCCGGCGTTTCGCCGGGTCCTGCGGCTCATCTCCGCGATAGGGCGTCTGCAGAACGATCTGCATGGACGCGACAAGGACAGCTCGGCCGGCGAGGCCGACAACGCGGCGATCCTGCTGCTGCAGCGCTACCCGGCTATGCCTGTGGTGGAGTTCCTCAAGGACGAGCTGGCCGGCCATACGCGCATGTTGCACCACCTGATAGCGGAAGAATGCTTTCCTGCGCCGTGGGGAGCGTTGATCGAGGCCATGGCGGCCATCCGCGCGCAGTACTACCAGACCTCGACCAGCCGCTACCGCAGCGACGCCGCGGGGGCAGGCCAGCGTGCGCCGGGCTGAACTTGCGGGACGCGGCGGCGTGCGCCCGCTGCCGTCGCTCCGATCCGACGCAACGCCGTCGCCCGACGGAGCGAGCGTGAGCGACACCGCCCTGAGCCGGTGCAAGGACGACTACCTGGACATCGTGCTGGGTCGGCGAACGGCGCCGGCCACGCTCGCCGGCGGTTGGAAGTATATCGGTTTCGAACACTGCGCATTGCCCGACTTTGACCTGGCGCACATCGAGCGCTGCGCCTGGCTGCTGGCAAGATTATGCGCGACGCGGACTCTATAGCGGTCACCGAGAAACCCGGTACCAAACCTTCCAGCGTCATGCCGACGAAGGTCGCGGAGATGAAGACCGCATTCTGGGCTAGGGTCGAAAAGCTCGTCTTCAGCATCAGGCTCAGCACGGTATTGGCAATGTAGATGTCGAAACCGTCGAAAAGCGTTCCTATGCCGATCAGCAGTATGATGCGGCGATAGAACGGCCCGACCGGCAGTCGAGCAAGACGAGTGCCTGCGTTCACGCGTGTCGACATTGACACTCTCCATTGATGCGGCCCGCCTTCTTCGAACGTCTGCCGCTTGTCGTTCTGTTAGTTCAGCCGCTTCTGGTTGGCCGTGTCGCGATACCAGTCGAACGGCTGCTCGTGCGTGGCGATCATCACGCTCTTGGTCTCGAGGTGGTCGTCGAAGGTCTGGGTGCCACATTCGCGGCCGGTGGCGGCGAGGCCGCCCCAGGGCGAGGCGGGGTCGAGCCGGTGATGATCGTTGACCCAGACGACGCCGGCCGACGGAGGCGGCAACTCGATCCGCGCGGGCGACGTCACGGGTGCGATCGCTGCGGCAAGGCTGAAGGGGAAGTCGTTGGCAATCCTTGGGGCAGACAATCCCAAGCACCTACCTCGGTTGGCAGGTTCCAAATTATACTGCGGTGCTTAGACTCGTCGAGCGAATGCAACTCGCAACATTTGGCAAAACAAGATCACCTTGTAACACAAATCGTCCTTCTCGCTTCCTTCGGAAGGCTGCCAGGCTTGTCGACGCCGATAAAATGAGCCCTTCCTTTCGGAAAGGGCAGGAGCCAGATGACGCTCTCATGGCGAAAAGCACAAGTCCTCGGCAGGCCCAAGGGTCAGGGGCTCGCAGCGAGAACCTTCGTCCGAAGCCGCCGTCGAAGGCGGCCTTCTGAGGCGGGATGAGAGCCGGAGGCGGAAACTAAAGGGGATGAATGTTCGGGGCACATCCATTCCGCTCACGTCCAAGGTATCGGTCCTGTGCTCCAACCTTCAACCCTGCGATCGAAAAGCGGTGCATCATGACAAGAGAGCCGGGCGTCACCTCGGCGAACGCAAGTATTCGGGCAAGAATCGTCTGGACGATTGTCCTTGGCTTTGCCGCCGATCCTTTGATGCGTTGGAGTTGGCCGGACCCTGGGCAATATCTTGGCAGCATGACTCAGTTCATCAAGGCCTGTGGCGGACGAGCATTCGAGCATGGCACAGCATACGTCACGGGAGAGACTCGCGCGGCGGCCCTGTGGCTGCCTCCGGGCGTGCAGCAGGATGAGGATGCGCTGGACGCAATCATGGCGCTGTCCCTGCGCCCTGAAATCACCGAACATATGGCACACCTGCGCCAGGGAATGGCCGAACATCATCCCTCCGAGCCACATTGGTATTTGCCCCTGATCGCTGTCGATCCGAACTGGGCCGGACAAGGGCTTGGCACATTGCTGATGAAGTACGCTCTTCAACGCTGTGATGAGCAGGGCCTCGCTGCCTACCTCGAAAGTTCGAATCCTGAAAACATTCCGTTTTACCAACGCCACGGGTTCAAGATTATTGGAGAGATACAGCACGGTTGCTCACCGCCACTTACGCCGATGTTGCGAAAGACGCGGTGAACGGAATTCGGAGACGCTTCGCATGCTGCGGCTCCCGAAGCGTCCTTGGAGACGAACTGAGGCGCATTGCCTCATCCGGATTGTTACTGGACAACTTCTCGCCGGTGATTGGGTGGCTGCCATCGAATTTTGGGTGGCTGCCATCGAATTTGTCCGGTGGCGTCTATGGTGGGAAAGATCAGCATGGGCGCGCGGCGGCAGGTGGTGTCGGCCGAGAGGGATCGTTGCCGGTCGGCCACCCGGGCGGAAAAGAGGCGCATCTCGATGCGGCATGCGCGACGACCGGCTGGCATCGCAAGTATGCGGTGCGTGCAATTCGGGCACGCGCAACAGTTGGACCGAGGCCGGTCGAGGCACCGCGAGAGCACAAGCGTGGATGTGGGGCTACGATCAAGGACGCGATGACCGCAGTGTGGGGGCGTCGGATCGGGTGTGCGGCAAGCGGCTCAAGGGCCGGGTTTCGTCAACTCCTGCAGCTACGCCAATCATGAGGCTGGCTCCCTTTGTGTCTCGATCGACGGCAGTGGCCCACCGTGGATCTTTGCCTCAAAACTCCGCAGCCGCTGATAGATCGAGATCAGTTCGACAATCGTGCTCCAGGAGTTGACGAGATACTGAAACGAGGTTCGTACTTGCGTGAACGCGTTAAGGATCTGGTTCATCGCGCCGAGGGTGATCCTGCCCGCGATGATTGTGGGCGCAAGCAGCAGATAAGGAAAGATGAC
>NZ_JBVVPC010000089.1:0-12731 GCF_055807355.1 Bradyrhizobium sp. Ken01 | reverse complement strand
CCGCGCGACGCGCGCATCACATAGCGCCGTAGCTAGCGCGGCTTGGCCGCGGAGGCCGACCCGTTACCCCATCTACAAACCACGCGCGCGGAACCCACCACGCGCAATCGTGAATAGGGAGGCACCGCCCTTCCCGCTACAAGAGACCGGGGGCGCATCGAATCCTGCGCCAGAGCCGTGCCGTCTGTTGCCACCTCATCGTATCTCACCCGACGGGCGCTCGCGCACGCTGCGCTCGTTCCCCTCGCGCTTGCCTGGCCGCGCTACGCCGCGGCGGATTCAGACATGATCGCACAGATGCGCGACATCGTCGCGAACGAGCTGGCGCCGACCGCGACGCCGGACCAGCCGGGCGGTCTGGCCGCCGCGCTTTATGCCGGCAGCCATCTCGAATTCTTCACCTACGGCTTTGCCGACGACGCCGCGCGAAGGCCGGTCACGCCGGATACGCTGTTCAACCTCGGCTCCCTGCGCAAGCCGTTCGAGGCGACGCTGGTCGCGCTCGACACCCTCCGCGGCGAGCTGCGGCTCGACGATCGTCTGGCGGAATATCTCCCCGAGCTCACCGGCGACTATGTCCGCGGCATCACCGTCGGCGAGCTCGTCACGCACACCTCAGGCATGCTGCTGCCGACCGACCATCCGCCGTGGCCGAGCGACACTTTTTCGCGCGCACAGCTCATCGACATGTTCAACAGCTGGAGACCGCAGGCCGGCGAAGTGCCGGGCAAGCAGCGCGTCTACAGCCACGCCGGCTACGTGCTGCTTCAACTCGTGCTCGAGCGCTGTCACGGCGCACCGATCGCAACCCTGCTCGAACAACGTATCCTCGAGCCGATCGGCATGAATGCGACCTCCGTGCCCGAACGCGGCGAGGACAGCCGTGCCGTAATGGACGAGGCCTGGATGCAGCGCGCGGTCCAGGGCTATTCGGATCAGGGCATGGCGATCGGCCCCATCGGCAACCAGCAGAGTTATTTTGATTTCCCCGGCACGGGCCAGATGTTTTCCTCGCCGCGGGATCTCGCGACATTCGTTGCTGCCTGCGTCGACGGGCGGTCGATCAATCCGCAGTTGCGCGAGGCATTGCGGATGACGCAGCACGAGGCTTTCCGCGTCGACGACAAGTTCGGACAGGGAATGGCCTGGGAGACGGTGCGTCTTCCAGGCGTCGCCGTCGTCGACAAGCCGGGTGGGCTCAACAACGCCTCCGGTTATATCGGCCTCGTGCCGGCACAGCGGATCGGGATCGTGCTGCTCGCCAATCGGGGCGAATATCCCCACGAGATCGCGCGCTATAAAATCCTGCCGGCGTTGGCGCGCCTCGTGGCTTCGCACTGACCCCGCCTCGCCGAAACAGAAAGCCCCGGCCAGACCGGGGCTTTCGACGCCAGGATGGAAACGGGATGCTTAGTACCTCGCGACGACCGGTCCGCCGAACTTGTAGTTCACGCCGACGCGCACGATGTTCGATTTGATATCGACCGAGTGGGTGAAGACGCTGGTCGGAAACGCGCCGCCAAGCAGATTGGTGCTGGTCACGGTACTGCGTCCGAGATCGACGTAGAGATATTCCGCCTTGAGCGACCAGCCGCCGCCGACGGCATATTCGGTGCCCACACCTGCGGTCCAGCCGAGGCGCGTGTCGCGGATCGCGGCCGACTCCGTCGCCGCGGCGAACGTGTCGGTGAAGTTGAAATTGCCCTTCACCTCGGCGATGGCCGCGCCGCCGGTGGCGTAGAGCAGCCAGGTCGGAGCCGCGAGGAAGCCGATGCGGCCGCGGATGGTGGCGAGCCAGTCGGCCGAGACCGAAGATGACACGGTGAAGCCGGTCGGGGCGCAACAGGGATAGAGCGCCGACCCGGACCCGCTGCCCTTGAAGCCGAAATGGTTGATGTCGCCCTCTAGGCCGAGCACGGCATTGTTGACCTGCCAGTTGTAGCCGGCGGTGAGACCGCCCGTGACGCTGGAGCTGTTGACGCGCTGGGCGCCGACCGCAGCAATCGCAGTGACACTAGTGTCCGCGAAATAGCCGAAGGGAGCAACCGCGGTCGAGCTGGCGGGATTGGCGCTGCCCCATTGTCCGCCGACATTGCCGCCGACGTAAAAGCCGGTCCAGTTGTAGGCCGTCGCCATCATCGGTGCCTTGGTGTAGTGCGCCGCGAGGTCTGCCGCCTGCACGGATGTGGTGCCCAAGAGGACCGCGGCCACCGCCAGCAAAAACTTCTTCATTCCAGTCTCCTTGCCTCACGCGATCGGTCTCGCGTGTCGAATGCGCGCGGGCGGAAGTTGTCCGGCGCAGATCCGGCATAGGCTGCCGGTCCCTCGCCGTCTTGGGCTGCGGCGAAGTTCATAGGGGCTGTGACGTAGTGTGAGTCGTGCGGCGCGCGAACGCGTGACGGGTGTGACGGAGGGGCCACGCATCACCCTTCGGCAGCGGCGGGCCACACACACCACTGTCGCATCGCGACACCCCGCGAGAACGCGATTCGAATCGGTCCGGCTCAGACCGAACGCGTCAGTCCGCCGTCAACGCGGATGTTCTGTCCGGTGATGTAGGCCGCGCCGTCGGACGCCAGGAACGAGATCGTCGCGGCGATTTCCTCGACCTTGCCGTAACGCCGCATCGGCACGCTGTCGCGGCGTGCATCCAGCTGCGGCAAGCTGTCGATCCAACCCGGCAGCACATTGTTCATGCGGATGTTGTCGGCGGCATGGGTGTCGGTGAAGATCTTCGTGAAGGCGGCAAGGCCGGCGCGGAACACCGCAGAGGTCGGAAACATCGCGCTCGGCTCGAACGCCCAGGCGGTCGAGATGTTGATGATCGCGCCGCCCTTCTGCGTCTGCATGATCGGCGTCACCAGCCGGGTCGGACGGATCACGTTGAGCAGATAGGTGTCGAGGCCGGTGTGCCACTGCTCGTCGGTAATCTCGGTGATCGCCGCCCGGGGCCCATGGCCCGCGCTGTTGACGAGCACGTCGATGCGTCCCCATCGGGCAAGCGCCCCGTCCACAAGCCGCTTCAGATCGTCGTGCGACTTGTTGGAACCGGTGACCCCTAACCCGCCGAGCTCAGCCGCCAGGGCCTCGCCCTTGCCGGAAGAAGACAGGATGGCGACGCGAAAGCCGTCGGCTGCGAGCCGACGCGCGGCCCCTGCCCCCATGCCGCTACCGCCGGCGGTCACGAGTGCGACCTTCTCTGCTGCCATCTCTGCTGCCATGAGCGATCATCCTTTGTGATATCGTGGAGGCGAGCCGCAGGCCCGGCCTGTCATGAGGCCTTCTACCGCCGGACCGGCCGGAAGGTCCACCGTCGAAAGCGACTTGAAAGATGAGCGATTTGCAGATCCGCAATTTGCGCCCCGAGGAGATCGCCACCGCCGTCGAGTGGGCCGCGGCCGAGGGCTGGAATCCGGGCCTCTCCGATGCCGCCTGTTTCGCGATCCCGGACGCGAAGGGCTTCTTCGTCGGCGAGATCGAGGGCGAGCCGGTCGCGACCGTCTCCTGCGTCAATTACGACGATCGCTTCGCATTTCTCGGCTTCTACATCGTGCGATCGGATTTTCGCGACAGAGGCCACGGCTTGCGCATCTGGAACGCGGCGGTCGCCCATGCGGGCACTCGCGTGATCGGCCTCGACGGCGTCGTGGCGCAGCAGGACAATTACAGAAAGTCCGGCTTCCAGCTTGCCTACGCCAATATTCGCTATGGCGGCATCGTCGCCGCGCCACCGAAGCCGCCCGCCGACGTAATTGCGCTCGACACGATCCCGTTCGCGCTCATTGAAGCCGACGATGCGACGGTGTTCCCGGCTCCGCGCGGTGCCTTCCTGCGTGCCTGGATCGGCACATCAGGACATGTTGGTCGCGCGTTGCTGCGCGACGGCAAGCTCACCGCATGGGGCGTGATCCGGCCGTGCCGGACCGGCCGCAAGATCGGCCCGCTCGTCGCCGACGACCGCGCGGCGGCGGACGCAATCGTGCAGGCCTTGCTGGCGAGCGCAAGCGGCGGCGAAATCTTCCTCGACGTCCCCGCCGTCAATCGCGAGGCGATCGCACTCGCGGAAAAGCTCGGGCTGAAGCCGGTGTTCGAGACGGCTCGGATGTACACGGGGCCGATCGCGCCGCTGCGGATCGACCGCGTCTTCGGCGTGACCAGTTTTGAGCTGGGCTAGCTGAGCCGAACGCGCTGCTCAGTAGCAGCGCATGATGTTGACGGTGTGCTCGCCGCCGCCGCGGCCGGGCACGGTGACCTGCTCCGTCGGACAGCTCGGCACGTAGGGCCGGTCGGACGGCACCACGTTCGGCGGGAAGCGATGCGTCCAATCCCAGGGAACGTCGTACGTGTAGGTGTAGCGCACGTCGTTCGATACGGGTTGGGCGGTCTCGGCGAAAGGCTGGCCGTAGCCTGCATTGTCATAGTAGAACCCGCCGCCGCCGGGCCAGTAGACCCAGGGCGTGTTGCGGCCACGGAACCTGGCGCCCGGCGCAATCGGCGGACGCGCCGCCGGACCGGAAGGCGTGGCGGCATGTGCGACGGCGCCGCCGGGTCGGGCAAAACTGTCGCTGGGGGCAAGGAGCAGCGCGGCTGCGCTGAGCGAGGCGAGCAACGCCCCAAATGATCTGGACATCATGATACGCACCAACTCGTTTGGCTTCGCGGATAGCGGCTCCCCACCGCACGCTAGGCCGGGCTGTCGCCCACCCGCAAACGTATAATTAATTATTGGTTAAGGCACGGGATTGATAGGGAACAAGCTGCGGCAAGACGCCCGGGATTCCGGCTGATGTCGCACGTGTTCCGGGAAAACGGACTTCATAACCAGTTGATCGGAGTTGATCGCTTCGGCCGACAACGCCCGGAACGCTCCCGCACTGCGGTCGTTGGCTCCCGACACCAGCAAGGAGCATGTCCAATGCAGAACAAATCGAAACTCCTCTGCCTGATCACGGCTTCACTCGTCGCGGGCACGGCGGCCGCTTCGGCCCAGGGCTATGATTGGAACGGACCGCGCGCGGGATGGGACCGCACGGCCCCCGCTTACCAACCGGTTCAGCCACGCGCGTACTATCCGGATGTCGCGGGGCCTTACGGTGCGCTCAACGGCACCAACCATCCGGCGCCGAGTTCGACGCAGGGCGATGTCGGCCCCGAGGGTAACAACAACGGCACCCTGACGGGCGTCTATCGGAGCTGGTAACGCCCGCTCACGCCGAGGCCCATCGTCCACCACGGACGATGGGCCTTCGTGCGTCAGCGGCCCTGCTGCTTGCGCAGCCAGTCCAACATATCCTGCGGATTTCCGGTGCCCTGCGTCACGATGGCGCTGTTGCCGCCGCTGCGGCGATAGACCGTCGTGCGCCCGGGCTCCTTCTCAATCTTGACCTCGGCCTGCGCCGGATCGCCGCTCTGGGTAATGACGGACGTGCCGTTCTCGTCCTGAACTATTGTGGTATGGCCGTCGCCGGACTCGCCAGCTCCGGCCGGCCCGGCTGTCATCGCCGTCATGATGCTCATTCCTGCTGCAAGTACGATGAATCTCATGTTGCACCTCGCATTCACGATCACCGGCTGAACTGAAATATCGACAGCCAGTTGGAGCGCCCGAATTGTCGCACCGTTCCCGTGTTCATGTCTCCGATCTGGAGCAGGAGGGCGTTGGTGGAATTGCCGACCTGCGTGATATCGGCAATGTTGCTCACGCCCGACTGGCCGATCGCCACATTGGTGGTGCCACCCACCTGGATCACATCGACATAATTTCGCGTGCCGTTCTGGATGATCGTCGCATCGACCGTTCCCGTGCCACCGATCTGGATGACACGCGCGATATTGATGCGGCTGTTCTCTTCGATCGTGACCGGCTGGACATCGTTGCCGAATTGCACGATCGTCTCGATGCTCACGTTCCGGTTCGTCACGCCGCGCTGGACGGATCCGGCGGATGCCTCGGACGCGACGCTGACGACGGCAAGCAATGCCGCCAATGCCAGCAGTAGCCTAGCGCATTTCATTGCCTTGCCCCCATTACATTTCTGACGACGGCGAGGTCGCACTCAGCTCAGTGGCTATTTTGGACGACAGTCGCCGAGTTGAACGCACCGAACTGGGACAGGAAACTGCTGGTCGATTGGCCGGCCTGGCCGACAAACGCAAGATTATTCACGCCCGTCTGCCCGACCGATGCCGACGTCGTCCCGCCGAATTGCAGGATACCGGTCGCGTTGTTCGTGCCGTTTTGAGTGACGGTCGCGCTGGTGCTGCCGCCGATCATGAACACGCCGGCCATGTTGAGCTGGCTGTTCTGGTTCAGCACCACCGGCGGGCCGCCGAGCGACACGATGGTCTTGATATCGGCAGTCTGGGCACCGGCCGAGCCGGCGCCCCCGCAACACAAGGTGAGAAATGCGCCACAGGCGGCGCCTGAAAAATGTCTCATGAAATGCCTCGCTATCGAAAAGGATTGCGATCACGGAGTCTGCTGCAAAATCGTCGAGCCGTTCAGGATTCCGAGCTGTCCGACGCCGGCCGCGTTGTTCGCGCCGATCTGGCCGATCAGGCTCGAATTGAAGCCACCGGCCTGGCCGGCCAGCGCCGTGTTCGACGCCGTCGCGGTCGTACCGCCCTGCCCGATCACCGAGGTGTTGACGGTGAGGAGCGAACCCGTCTGCAACGTGGTTGCAGTATTGGTGGCGCCGAATTGCATCGTGGTGGCGCTGTTGTTGGTGCCGCCACTCTGCGAGATGAAGGAGTTGTTGGTGGTGCCGAATTGCAGCACGCTGGCCGAGTTGCCGGCCTGGGCATCGACGGCGGTCAACAGGCTGAACGCGACGATCGTGGCAACGAGATATTTTTGATGCATGACATTTCCTCCGCAAAAGTCGGCGGACAACTTCTCACCGAGTCGTCCTGCCCGAGGCGGTGCTTTCAAGAATGGCGCGGACGCGCCGCAATTGGCGCGTCCGGCCAAACGGGGCTGGCTTAGTGCGCCGTCTGCGAGACGGTGCTGCCGTTAACGCCGAACACGCTGAGCTGTCCGACGGCGGCGGCGTTGTTCTGGAGCGGGGCAGGCCCGAACGAGTTCTGGGTGATCGAGCTGCCGTTGTTGCCGAACGCCACCTGGCCGGTGGTCGCCGAGTTCTGCACGCCGATCTGGTTGACCGTGCTGCCGTTGTTGAGCGAGGCCGCGCTGGTGCCCTGCATCGTGGTCGCACTGTTGACGAGGCCGAGCTGGCTGGTCGACGAGGTGTCGTTGGTGAGGCCCTGCTGCGAGACGCTGGAACCGTTCACGAGGCCCACTTGCACGGTGGTCGAGGTGTTGGCGGCCTGCGCGGCGGAGGACAGGGCGAGCACGGCAACGGAAGCAAAAAACAATTTGCGCATGGAATATCCTTTCTGGCTAAGATCTCTGACTGGGTTCGGATGCCGTCTTGGAGGAGGCCGACATCGCAGGACCGACTTTGAACCGATCGTGCTGCGTGCGACAGACTGCAGTTCATGCTAATCGGTACGGACTAGACGTTGCGCGGCGCCTTGGTGCCCGCAGTACTAGCTGTACGGTTGTCCCGCGCCAATTCGTGTCGTCTCGTCTTCGCGTCCCATGCTGTCGACCAACCGCACCACCTCGATCGGCGAGCGAAGCTCCAGCTTTCGCATCATCCTGGCGCGATGGACCTTGGCCGTCACTTCGCTCACCCCAAGCTTCGCCGCGATCTGCTTGGCAACGAGACCCTCGGCCATCAACAGCATGATCTCGCGCTCCCTTGCCGTCAGCGTCTCGACGCGCTGGCGCGCCTCGCGCACGCTATCTTCGCGTTCGAGCCGCCTGCGGTCGCGCTCGATGCCATGCCTGATCGCATCGAGGATCTCCTGTTCGCGAAACGGTTTTGGAAGAAACTCGACTGCGCCGCGCTTCATGGCCTCGACCGAGACCCGGACGTCGGAATGGCCGCTGATGAAGACGATCGGGATGAGCACGCCCGTCTCGGCGAGCCGGCGCTGAAGCTCGAGGCCGGTCGGCGCCGTGCCGGGAAAGCGGACGTCGAGCACGAGGCATGAAGGTCCGCCGGAAATACTGCCCGCGACGAACTCGTCCGTCGATGCAAACAATTTTACCTGATGCCCGGTCTCCTCGCAGAGACTTCCTATCGCAGTTCGAATCTGAATTTCGTCATCAATGATATAAACTGTAGCTTGACCTGAACTCATGGCAACGGGCTCCCCGGCTTGGGGCTCGATGAACACGCAACGAGCCATCCATTCTTCTTGCAAGCGAGATCAAGGTGCTTGGATGAATTCGCGGGGATCGGGCGAGTCGCTCCGATCCGCCGCTTCGACGTCTTAGGGCCAACACCCGTTCAAGACGAGTGAAGGTGTTCACATATCGGGTTTCGTGATTGCGGGGATTCGCGCTTGGGAGCTGCGGCATCACAGCGAGGCGCGATATCGACAATGCGACGATCTGGAACTTCGGTATCGCCCGCTGCGTCATGGCGTCGCCACCCACGTGCCGACTTGAACGCCAGGCGCTGGCCGCTTCAGCCAGAACAGACGGGACGTTAAGTCAGCTTGTCGAGTTCGATACCGCGCGCATCATATCGATACGCTCCGTATGCATTTCCGGCAAGTCACGAAAAATAGCACCCGAAGACTTTACTTCTGGATCATCAAGCGCACCCGACCGACGCCCCGGCAGCGGCGACACACTGACGATCGACTGCGCTTTCTAAGATTTACAACCATAGCGCGATCTTTCTCCGTGCCGCCAACGATGCCATTTCAAGAGGCGGGTTTTTGATATGCGATTTGTGCCAGTTATTGCCTTGCTCGGAACCGCATGTGGCCTCGCCGCGATCTACGCCGCCCGGCCAGCCGTGATCAGCGACGCCGCCTGGGCCGCGGCGCAGAAGGCGGCCCGCGCCTATGAATCGACCCAGCGGCTGCTCGGACCGGTCGGGCGGGAAACACGGACCTTCGGATCGGACGCCCCCGTATTCCGCTATGCCTCGATCCAGCGCGGCAGCATCGAGCAGACCATCACCGTCACCGGCGCCCTGCAGCCGGTCAAGACGATCGAGGTCGGTTCCCAACTGTCCGGGCAGCTCGCCCGGGTCTATGTCGATTTCAACGACACAGTCACGAAGGATCAGCCGCTCGCCCTGATCGATCCGCGCAGCTTTGCGGCCAAAGTCGACGAAGCCAGGGCGGCCGTGGCGGTGGCGAACTCCTTTGTCGACATCGAGCGGGCCAAGCTCGACCGCGCCAGGATCGATCTGCAAAACGCCAGGGGCAGCAGAGACGTACTCGTGGCCAAGCTCGACAGCGCGCAGGCGGTCAAGGCGTCGGCGCAGAAGACCTTGCAGCGCAAGCTGGCTCTACAGTCACAAAATGTCGTGGCGGTAACGGCGGTGGATGACGCCCAGACGGAGTTCACCGCGAGGCTTGCCCAAGAGCGCGAAGCCGAAGTCCTGATGTCCCTGAACGCCTACTCAGTCGACGGCGCGCAGGCTGATATCCGCCGGATCGAGGCGGAATTGCAGCAGGCACGAATGGCCGTGCCGGAGAAGGCGGCCGTTCTCGCTGCGGCCCAGGCCGATCTCGACCGCACCGTGATCCGCTCGCCGATCGATGGCGTCGTCGTCGGCAGGTTCGTCAACGAGGGCCAGACGCTCGCGGTCGGACTGGAATCGCGCACGACGTTCGTGGTCGCGCACCGACTGGAGGACATGGAAATTCACGCCCAGGTCGACGAAGCCGATATCGGGCGAATCGCCCCCGACCAGCGCGCCCATTTCACGGTGGATGCCTACCCGGACCGCCGCTTCGAGGCGGTGGTGCGGCAGGTGCGCAAGGCACCACAGAACCAGCAGCACGTCGTGACCTACACCGTGGTCCTGGCGACCTCCAATCTCGACGGCGCGCTGCTGCCCGGCATGACCGCCCTGGTGAAGATCGTGATCGAGCGGCAGGACGACGTGCTGAAAGTGCCGCTTGCCGCGTTGCGCTTCCAGCCCTCCGGCACGCAGCCGGATGCCGCGGCGCGCAGCGGGGTGTGGGCGCGCACTGCAAGCGGCTCACTCCGGCGTATTCCCGTGACCGTCGGCGCGGCCGGCACCGAACAGGTCGCGCTCAGGAGCGGAGACCTCGTCGAGGGCAGTCAGGTCGCCGTGGGTCAGGCCATCCGGCCGGCCGGCATGGAGTTTCTCGGCATCAGGTTCGGATCATGACGGCCCCCCAGCCCCTCATCAGCCTGCAGTCGGTCTCCAGGACCTATCGCGCCGACGGAGTAGCGGTGACTGCGGTGCGCAATGTCAGCTTCGACATCGAACGAGGCGAGATCGTCGCGGTGATGGGACCGTCCGGCTCGGGAAAATCGACGCTGATGAACATGATCGGGCTGCTCGACCTGCCGAGCGAGGGCGCGCTCTATCTCGAGGGAGCCGACGTCGCCGATCTCTCCGAGGACCACCGGTCGTCCCTGCGCGCCCGCAGCATCGGCTTCGTATTCCAGTCCTACAATCTGCTCGCGCGCCACAATGCGATTGAGAACGTCGCGCTGCCGCTGGTCTATTGCGGCATCAGCCGCAAGGAACGCCTGGCCCGCGCCGAGCAAAGCCTGGAGGCCGTCGGCATGGTGCACCGGGCCCACCACTTCCCGCGGCAGCTCTCGGGCGGCGAGCAGCAGCGCGTCGCGATCGCGCGCGCCCTGATCGCCTCTCCGCTGATCGTGCTCGCCGACGAGCCGACCGGCGCGCTCGACAGTCGTACCGGCGCCGAGATACTGGCCCTGTTCGCCGCGCTCAACCGGACCGGCCAGACCATCGTGATGATCACGCATGATCCCGGCATCGCGACCCAGTGCCGGCGCACGATCCGCCTGCACGACGGCGAGCTCGTCGCTGACGAAACGCTGGTCCCGATCCTGCCGAAACGGAACGCTGCGCCATGACGATGCTCCAGGGCTTTCAGATCGCTTTGCACGCCTTGCGCCTCAATCCGTTGCGCAGCATCCTCACCATGCTCGGCATCGTGATCGGCGTCGCCTCCATCGTCACCGTGTTTGCGATCGGGTCCGGCGCGCAGCTTCGCCTCCAGGAGCAGATCCGCTCGATCGGCGCCAACGTGCTGATGATCAACCCCGGCGCGGTCTACCAGGGCGGCGTGCGTCTCAAGGATGGCAGCAAGCTGACCATGACCGAGAGCGACGTGCAGGCGATCCTCGAGCAGATCCCCGAGATCCAGGCAGCGGCGGGTTCGATTGCAGGAACGGCGCAGGTCATTCACGAGAGCAAGAACTGGAACACGACCATCAACGGGACGACGACCGGGCACTTCATGGTCCGCGACTGGCAGCTTGCGACCGGGCGCTATTTTTCCGGCACCGAGGAGGCAGGCGCCGGCAAGGTCGTGATCCTCGGCAGCACGGTGGCGCAGGAGCTGTTCGCGCCCGGCGAAGACCCGATCGGTGCACAGATCAGGATCATGAAGGTGCCGCTCGAAGTGGTCGGCGTTCTCGATCGCAAGGGACCGGCGCAGGACGACGTCGCCTTCGTGCCGCTCACCACGGCCAAGTTGCGCTTCCTCGGCAGCGCAAGCAACATCAACCGGGATTCGGTCGCCTACATCATCGCCAAGGTGGCTGCGGATGGACAGATGGCGGGGGCGCGAACGGAGATCGAAAACCTGTTGCGGCAGCGCCACCGTATCCCCGCTGGCCAGGAGGACGACTTCAAGGTCCAGGATCCGGCCGCCGCCATGGAAGCGCAGCAGGGAGCGATCCGCACCGTCGCGCTCCTGCTCGTCGCTATCGCCTCGGTCTCGCTGCTCGTTGGCGGCATCAGCATCATGAATGTCATGATCGTGTCGGTCACCGAGCGCACGCGAGAGATCGGAATTCGCCGCGCGCTTGGCGGGCGGATGCGGGACATCCGTCTTCAGTTTCTCTGCGAGGCGCTCGTGCTCTGCCTGCTCGGCGGTGCGATCGGCGTCGGTGCCGGCGTCACGCTCTCGATGACGGTCGCGCGCATGGCAGGATGGATCACCTCGATCGACGGCCAGGCGATCGGCCTCGCCCTCGCCTTCTCGATCGCGACCGGCCTGATCTTCGGTTTTTATCCCGCCCACAAGGCATCCAAGCTCAGTCCGATCGAGGCACTCAAGACGGAGTGAGAACATGCTGGGGTGTTCGCGTCGACCAAAGGCCACGGAGGAGCAGTCATGAGTCCGGATCCGAAACATTCGATCACACCAACGCCACGCGAGCGGGACCTGATGATGCTGATCGCACGCGGCATGCAGAACAAGAACATCGCGTACGAGCTCAAGATCTCGGAGAACACGGTGCGGGCGCATATCGGCAACATCATGCGCAAATACCGCCTTCAGAACCGGACCCAGATCGCGATCATCTTCGCCCTGCAAGCGGCGCCGCCATCGCTTCGCCGCAACCTCGCCAATGGCGGCCGCAATTCCATGACGGCCGCGCCGGCCAAGGCGGTCGCGCAGAATACGCCGGTCCCGACCGCGCCGGACTGACGGCTCCGGCCACAATCCCTTGCGTCATTTCGGGCGAAACACCCAAGTCCGGGGTCAACGGACCGGCGACAAAATATTTCTCTTTATTAGAATTCGGATTTTTGTTAGGAGTTTCTCGACCCGGCCCAAGGAAGAGGGGCGTATCGCGATCGTCACGAACGCGGGCCGGACGGCGGTGGACGTTGGTCACATCGGCG